>NZ_CP011486.1:0-314062 GCF_001653455.1 Helicobacter pylori
TTTAGGTATAAAAAACCCTTAATTCAAGGGTTTTTGAGCGAGTTTTTTGCTTAAAGAATCCAAGATGGCGTTTAAAAATTTAGGGGTGTTAGGCTCAGCATAGAGTTTGCCAAGCTCTATGCATTCATTGATGATGATAGGGTTTTGTGTGGGCGTGAAGCCAATTTCATACGCTCCTAAGCGTAAAATCGCCTTTTCCATACTCCCTAAGCGTTTGAAATCCCAATCTTTTAAATGCGGTTCAATGAGAGCGTCAATTTCATTGATTTTTTCTAACACGCCATTAAAAAGGCTTAAGGCGAAAGCGAGCTGGTTGTTTTTAATCTTTTTTTCTTCTAGCATGCTGGGGGCGATTTTTTTAATTTCTTCATTACCGCTTTCAAACGCATACAACAATTCAATCACAGCCCCCCTGGCTTGAGTTCGTGTCGCCATTTTAACCCTTGAGAGTTTGGCACAAGCTCAATAATTCAATGAGGGTGCTCATCGCTTCAAAGCCCTTATTACCGGCTTTACTGCCCGCTCTTTCAATCGCTTGTTCAATGTTGTCTGTGGTAAGCACCCCAAAGCTTACCGGCATGCTATATTTTAACATCGTGTTGGCAATGCCCTTAGTCGCTTCCGCGCTCACGTAGTCAAAATGCGGAGTCCCCCCTCTAATGATCGCTCCTAAAACGCACACGCCATCGTATTTTTGGCTCTCTAACAATTTGTCCAAAATCAAAGGCAATTCATAAGCCCCAGGCACTAGCACGAGATCTAAAAGATCCTCATCGCCCCCATGCCTTTTAAAGCAATCAATCGCCCCTTCTTGTAACCTGTCTGTGATAATGTGGTTGAAGCGCGAGGTTACAATAGCGATTCTTTCATTCCCTTGCAGTTGTAATTTCCCTTCTATGAGTTGCATGAATTTCCTTTAAAATAAATTTTGGATTTTTAACATATCGGTTACTAAATTTTCAAGTTCATCAGGTTTGAGCATGTTCGCCCCATCGCTTAAGGCGTTTTTAGGATCAACATGCGTTTCTGCAAACAATCCATCAATGCCCACCGCAGCTGCGGCTCTGGCTAAAATAGGGGCAAAAGAGCTTTCTCCTGAGCTTTTCCCGTTCGCGCCCCCTGGCATTTGCACGCTATGGGTAGCGTCAAAAATCACCGGGGCAAATTCTCGCATGATTTTTAAAGAGCGCATATCCACCACTAAATTCCCATACCCAAAGCTGCTCCCCCTTTCGCACAGCCACACGCCATTAGCTAAAGCGTTTTCATAAGTGGGGGTTTGAATGCTCTTATCCCTTGTTTTAAGGGCTTTTAAGACAGAATATTGCATGTCTTTTGGGTTCATGAATTGCCCTTTTTTAATGTTAATAATGGCGTTAGTTTGACTCACTTCCACAATCAAATCCGTTTGCCGGCACAAAAACGCCGGGATTTGTAAAATATCCGCTACTTTGGCCGCTATGCTTGCTTGATAGCTCTCATGCACATCGGTTAAAATCTTATAACCAAATGCATCTTTGATAGCCTGTAACATTTCTAAGCCCTTTTCTAATCCAGGCCCTCTGTAACTTTCCAAACTCGTGCGGTTCGCCTTATCAAAGCTCGCCTTAAAATAAAAATCCAACCGCTCGTTATGGGCTAAGGGTTGCAACTTCGTAGCGATGCTTTTTAAATTATCTAAACTCTCAATGACGCATGGCCCAGCGATTAAAACTTTTTTAGGGGTTTTTGTTTCAGGGGTTTTCATGGTTTATCCTTTGTTTAATGGTTTCTTCAATGGGTTCAAAAAAATGGCTTTCAAAATTATAATTATAAATCTTGCCTGTCTCTATTATATAATGCCAACCAAAAATTTTCAATTCATTCTTGCTCACTTTCTCTTGGATAAAATCATAGCTTAAGAGGTTGTTGAGCTGCAAGCGCACGTTCAAACGCTCCGTAAGCCATGATCGCCTTGCAGAATGGCTGCTGAATTGCGGGTGATCTTTTAATTCTTCTTTGATAGGCTCTAAAAATTGTATCCAATTTGCGATATAAGGGGTTTTGGCTTTGGTGGCTTCATCATCAATCAGATGGATGCTCCCGCAAGCCCCGCAATTGCTATGCCCGCAAATAATAACATTTTGAATGCCCACATGCATGATAGCGTATTCAATGCTCGCAATGGTAGAAAGGGATTCTTTATAGCTTGTTTTAGGGGGGATCACATTGCCCATGTTACGGATCACATACAATTCGCCCGGTTTGGTGCCAGTGATTAGATTAGGCACGACTCGTGAATCCACGCAAGAAATGAACAAAGTGTGAGGCTTTTGCTTAGTCTTTAAGCTTTCATAAAGTTCTTTAAGCTCTTCGTATTCGTTCTCTTGAAACTCTAGCGCCCCTAAAAATGCTTTCACTCTTTAACCCTTGCATCTAATTTTATAAACTTGGTTTTATTTCCAAACGCTTATCATAGCTAAAATTCTTCCATTTCTTTTTGTTATAATGGCGTTATTTTACACTTTAAAGGGCTTTCATGCAATTATGTGTCTCGCTAGACTTGGAGGAAAAAAAGGATAACCTTTCTTTATTAAAAGAACTGAAAGGCTTAGATTTATGGGCTAAAGTGGGGCTTAGATCGTTTATAAGAGATGGGGCTGTTTTTTTAGATGAGATCAGAAAGATTGATGGGAATTTTAAGATTTTTTTAGATTTGAAGCTCTATGATATTCCTTATACGATGGCAAATGCCGCATTAGAATGCGCGAAATTAGACATTGATATGCTCACCGTGCATTTAAGTAGTGGCAAAATCGCGCTAACAACCTTAATGCAACGCCTGAACGCTCTTGAAAAACGCCCCTTGATCATGGGCGTGAGCGCTTTAACGAGCTTTAGCGAAGAGGAATTTTTGAGCGTGTATAACGCTCCTTTAAAAACTCAAGCGGTAAAATTAAGCGCTATGGGTAAAGAGAGCGGTATTGATGGGGTGGTGTGTTCGGTGTTTGAAAGTTTGGCGATTAAAGAAAGTTTGGGTAAGGGCTTTTTGACTTTAACCCCTGGTATAAGACTCAATAAAAGCGATAAAGAAGATCAAGAAAGGGTGGCTAACGCTAAAGAAGCTAAACAAAATTTAAGCGATTTTATCGTGGTGGGCCGCCCCATTTACCAAGCTAAAGAGCCTAGAGAAGTGGCTTTAGAGCTTTTAAAGGATTGTTGAATGCAAGTTTTAGAAACGATTGCCACTTTAAGAGAATATCGTAAAAGTTTGAAAGAAAGCGTTGGGTTTGTGCCGACTATGGGGGCTTTACACAAAGGGCATCAAAGCCTGATAGAAAGGAGTTTGAAAGAAAATCCTCACACGATTGTAAGCATTTTTGTCAACCCCACACAATTTGGGGCTAACGAAGATTTTAGCGCTTACCCTCGCCCTTTAGAAAAGGATCTGGCTTTATGCGAAACATTAGGCGTTAATGCGGTGTTTGCACCTAAAATCAGCGAGATGTATCCTTACAAAGCAGAGCAACGCTTAAAACTCCATGCCCCTACATTTTTATCCCATTCTTTAGAAGGAGCCATGCGTAAGGGGCATTTTGATGGGGTTATTCAGGTCGTGTTAAGGTTGTTCCATCTTATTAATCCCACTAGAGCGTATTTTGGTAAAAAGGACGCCCAACAGCTTTTGATCATCCAGCATTTGGTGAAAGATTTGCTTTTAGACATTGAAATAGCGCCATGCGAAATCGTGCGCGATAGCGATCGTTTAGCTTTAAGCTCTAGGAATGCATATTTGAATGCGACAGAAAGAAAACAAGCCCTAGCGATCCCAAAAGCTTTAGAAAAAATCCAGCAAGCCATAGATGGGGGCGAAAAAGCATGCGAAACGCTTCAAAACCTAGGGCTTGAGATTTTAAAAAATTTAGAAGTGGATTATTTGGAGTTTTGCAACCACAAACTAGAGCCTTTAAAGATCATAGAGCCAACTCACACGCTCATTTTAGTGGCGGCTCGCGCGGGTAAAACAAGGCTTTTAGACAATTTATGGGTGTAGTTTAAAATTTCATGGCGACCCTTGAAAGATTTGAACTTCCGTTTCCACCGTGAAAGGGTGGTATCCTTGGCCACTAGATGAAAGGGTCATTTTTAACGATTGATTATTATACTAAAGCGTAGAAAATGATTTAAAAAGCGCTTGGTGGCGGAGCGGACGGGACTCGAACCCGCGACCCCCTGCGTGACAGGCAGATATTCTAACCAGCTGAACTACCGCTCCCTATCCAAACTCCATAGCTTAAAACGCATGCTTGAAGCTCATATGGTGGTCGCTATAAGACTCGAACTTATGACATCTACCTTGTAAGGGTAGCGCTCTACCAACTGAGCTAAGCGACCAAAATATTGAGATAAATCCAACTTTAAAAGAGTGGTGACTCCTAGGGGATTTGAACCCCTGTAACCACCGTGAAAGGGTGGTATCCTAACCACTAGATGAAGGAGCCACGATGCTCATGGTGACCCGTGTTGGATTTGAACCAACGGCCCATTCCTTAAAAGGGAATTGCTCTACCAGCTGAGCTAACGGGTCTCACAAAAAGATAATGATACAATTTTTTTTAACGCTTGTCAAGGATAATCAACAATAATTGAAAGATACCGCTCTTTTTACAGAAATTGCGTGCTTTTAAGTGGCATTAGTAGCCAATATTACGCTTAAAATTTTGGTTGCGTTTAATGGCATTGTCTCAAAACAAACGGCGTTTTTGTTGGTTATTGTTGTTTTTGGGGTTTTAAAAAAAATTTGTTTTGATCAAGCTCTTATTAGGATTTAATGCTTTTTTAAAAAATTTCATTTTTAAAAACGGGTTTTTAAATTTTGCTTTATCGTTTTAGATTTGATTTTGTGGTAAAAATCATTTTCTTAAAGAATAGGGGGGGATTTTAAAATCATTCTCCCCTACAACCCCCAACCAAAAACCCCTAAAAAGAGCGCTTTTTTTAAGAGGCTATCGTTTGCTTACACAAGTTTTTTTATTGTTGGTTGTAAAAAACGCCTTTGAGTGTTTTTTATGATTAGCGTTTGAAAATAAAAACTTTGTTTTGTAAAAAAGATTAAAAGATTAAAAAATCAGTAAAAAGAAAACTAAACCCCCCCCCAACAAGAGAGAGTTTAAAAAAAGAGAGTTTAAAAAAAGAGAGTTTAAAGAAGAAACCCCTTAAAAAGAGGGTTCAAAAAAGGCACTCAAAGAGAGCGTTTAATACGCAAACACATAGTTGAGATACACGCTATACAATCTGCGGTATTCTAGTTTAGCGCCCATGAAAGAATAGTAGTTCGTGTTGATGGTGGGGATTTTCACGCCTAATTCCACGCCATGCTGGGCGGCATGATCGCTCGCTTTTTTCTTGAGTTTAGCGAGATTCATTCTCAAGCCCAGATTGAACAAGAATTGGAAATTCGCCACATTCATTTTAGCGCTATAGACATTACTCACGGTCGCTAAATTCACATATTGGGAATTGAGCCACGAAGTCCCAGCTAGTGCGATACCGCCAAACACCCCAAAAGAAATCTTGCTGTTTTTAGTGGTTTTATCGTTGATGAAGTTATAAAGGACATCTGTCCCTACCCCATAAGTGAACACATCAGAGGCCGAGTTGAAAAAGCTGGATTTGATATAAGCATGGTTATAGTCAAAGAAGCCGTAATACCTTAATCCCCAAGTTTTCTTTTCGCCAAAAAATTGCTTATAGCCCACTTGCACGCCGATCCCGTTCATCGCGCCGTTGTTGGTTTGAGAGCTGATTAAACCGATGCGTCTGAAAGGGTTATGCCCTAATTCTTGCGTAGCGATTAGTAATTGCGAATAGGCGCTCTGGTTGATTTGATAAACGGTCTTTAAGCCCCCAGGGTTATTAGGGTTAGTGGATTGGCTTATCAAATTTTTAAGGAATGGGGCATTAGGCGTGTTTGAAGCGGTCGTGGTGATGCTGTTATAAGTGCTGTTTAAATTACTGAGACTGCCTCTAAAATCAAGTATGGTGCGCGCCAGCAATTGAGCTTGCTTGATTTGCTCTTCTTGAGAGCCAAAATGCGCAAGGCTGTTATCTAAAGCGGTGATTGTCTCTTGCACATACGCGCAACCCGCTCCCCAAGTGTTGTTAGTAACCCCTTCATTAGGCAATGTCCCACCCCCATTTCTGCAAGCTGCCAGGTAGTCTGTGGTGAATTTTGTGGGGATAGCGTTAAGATCGCTTTTGATTTGATTGGCCAGACTGAGCATCTTGGCTTGCGCGTCTGCATGGTTGAGCATGTTTTGAGCGAAAGCCCTGTCAGAAGAAGTGTAAGGGTTGAAATCTTGCGGCGCGTTTTGATGGTTTTGTTGGTTAGTATTAAGGCTTTGAGCTTGCGCGACGATTTCTTGGGCGTTTTTGATCATGCTAGTAACAGCGCTAAACTCGGTGGCAAAAACTTGACACACATTCCCTGTCGTATTTAACCCCCACGGTTCACCCCCATTTGAATCTTGAGCGGTATTTACCCATGGGCAGTTTGTAGTAAGGACACTTATCATTTTACTAGCTTCTTGCAAAAGAGTTTGGGCGTTATTGGTAATAGTAGTAGTAGTAGTAGTAGTAGTAGTTTTATCTTGTTGCCCATTAGTTTGTGTTGTTATTGTTATAGTTACCTTTTTTCCTGCACCATCCAAAACAGGAAACCCATTGCCGTTTTTTAAGGCTTGTTGGATAGCTTGATAAGCGTTATTAAGCACCTTAAAATTATCTATGGATAAAGGACCGCTAACTCCGTTGTTATAATGGGTTAAATTACAATTAATAGAACTTGATTTATACCCTGGTTGACCCTCAAAGGTTACGCTTTGTTGCCCACTCTTACCAGGACCGCATTGCACATTATAAGCTATCACATTCCACAACCCAACCGCCGCATTGAGCGCTAAAGAGACGGCTTGATAGGCCGGGGAATTGTCTTTTTCGCCGGTCAAACCTTGCGTGTTGGCTTTTAAATTATCGATTGCAGCATTGATTTCTGAAGGGCTGCTCGCGTTCGTTACCGCGCGATTGAGGTTGCTGAAATTGTTTAAAAGGTTGCTCAAACTCTCATAAGTGTCCGAGAGCTTTTGGATTTCGCCGGTGTTTTTCACCATTTGAGCGGCTTCACCGATTTGATAGCCTGCGCTTATAAAAAAGCCGTTGTCTTCAGCGTTTAAAAGCGATGAAGCGAGAGAGAGAGAGAGAGAAGTAAAGTTAGTTTTTTTCATAAAGTTTCTCCTTGAAATAAAATTGAATGGTTGAAGTTTTATGCATTTAGAATGCATTTACGGCATTATAGCATGAAAGCGTTTTTTTTTTTTTTTGAGTTTTTGAAAAAATTTAGCATTTTTTGCATTTTTTGTGGGAAAGGGTTTTTAGGTTTTGTTTTAAGCGTTTAATATAAAGCTTGATTTTAATGGGGATTTTTTGTTGTGCGTTTTTTAAAACGAGCGGTCATTTTGTTTTTTTTAAAACGAGCGGTAATTCCGCTATGCGTTTTTTAAAGCATTTGAAACGAGCGGTTTTATCAAACCACCCCCCCAAAAAAAAGGCTTTAGAAAGGGGGGGATTTTAGAAGAGGGTTTTTAAAGGCGGGTTATTGGAAAGCGGGCTTACATCATGCCGCCCATGCCTCCCATACCGCCCATGCCACCCATATCAGGCATTGCTGGGGTTGCTTTTTCTTCTTTGATTTCATGCACGGTGGCTTCTGTGGTTAAAAGCAGGCTTGAAACCGAAACCGCATTTTGTAAGGCGATCCTTTCTACTTTCAAGGGGTCAATAATGCCCTCTTTAAACATGTCCACATATTCACCATTGCTAGCGTTAAAGCCAAAATGCCCTTCGTGTTTTTCCACTTCATTCACGACCACACCGCCATCATAACCAGCGTTGATAGCGATTTGAGCTAATGGGGCTTTAATGGCGCGCATGATGATTTCATAGCCCACTTTTTCATCGTCGTGCAAATTCAAACGCACTTTTTGAGCCGCGCGAATGAGAGCCGCACCGCCACCAATCACAATGCCTTCTTCAACAGCTGCTTTAGTCGCACTCAACGCGTCATCAACCCGGTCTTTTTTCTCTTTCATTTCCACTTCACTCGCAGCGCCCACTTTAATCACAGCCACACCGCCAGAGAGTTTAGCCAATCTTTCTTGCAATTTTTCTTTGTCGTAATCGCTTGTCGTGCTTGCAATTTGGGTTTTGATTTGCGCGACTCTGTCTTTGACATCATGGCTATGGCCTTTGCCATCTACGATCGTGGTGTTGTCTTTGTCAATCACAATCCTTCCGGCTTTGCCTAAAAACTCCACTTCAGCGTTTTCTAGACTCAAGCCTAATTCTTCGCTGATGACTTGACCGCCGGTTAAAATAGCGATGTCTTTTAACATTTCTTTTCTTCTGTCCCCAAAGCCTGGAGCTTTAACCGCTGCGATATTCAACACGCCTCTCAATTTATTCACCACTAGAGTCGTTAAAGCTTCGCCTTCAATGTCTTCAGCGATGATTAAAAGCGGTTTGCCCTCTTTCATGGTTTTTTCTAATAGGGGGAGAATGTCTTTCATGCTAGAGATTTTTTTATCCGTCAAAAGGATGTAAGCGTTATCCAATTGAGCGGTCATTTTCTCAGCGTTTGTTACAAAATAAGGGGAGAGATAGCCTCTATCAAATTGCATGCCTTCTACGACATCTAGTTCATCTTCAATCCCCTTAGCCTCTTCAACGGTGATCACGCCGTCTTTGCCCACTTTTTCCATAGCGTCAGCGATGAGTTTCCCGATATTGTGATCGGAGTTTGCAGAAATGGTCGCTACTTGAGTGATTTCTTCTTTACCGCCCACTTTTTTACTGGATTTTTTAAGCTCACCAATGATCGCTTCAGCGGCTTTGTCCATGCCTCTTTTCACTTCAATAGGGTTAGCCCCAGCGGTAATATTCCTCAAACCCTCTTTAAAAATGCTATAAGCCAGCACGGTCGCTGTGGTCGTGCCATCACCGGCAGCATCAGCGGTTTTGCTCGCTACTTCTTTGACTAATTGAGCGCCCATGTTAGCGACTGGGCAACTTAATTCAATCTCTTTAGCCACGCTCACGCCGTCTTTAGTGATGCTTGGAGCGCCATAGCTTTTTTGGATCAACACATTCCTGCCTCTTGGCCCCATGGTTACTTTGACAGCGTCATGGAGTTGTCTCACGCCTTCAAATAAAAGGTTTCTCGCGCTATCTGAAAATTTAATTTCTTTTGCCATTGTTTATCCTTTAATAATGTTTTTAGTGTTTTTTGTGATCATGACAGCAAGCTTCAGCATGCTTGTGATCTTTATGATCGTGGCTATTAGCATGACAGCAAGAGCCTGCACTCACAATACCTAAAATGTCTTCTAACTCTAACACCATGTATTCGGTGCCGTCTAAAACGATTTCTGCGCCTTTGTATTTACCAAAAGCGATCACATCGCCCTCTTTAACGCATTTGCAACCTTCGCTGATTTTATGGCTAACCGCTTTGATTACGCCCATTAAAGGCTTTTCTTTAGCGTTATCAGGGATGATGATGCCTGAACTGGTTTTGTTCTCTTCTTCAAGTCTTTCTACTAAGACCCTTTCTCCTAGTGGCTGAAACTTCATGTCAGTTCTCCTAAATTTGATTAAAATAAAATAGAAATTAGCGCTTATTGTTCTTAAGCGACACAACTATAGCGCATTTTTAGGGATAAGTCAAGCCATAAAAACAAAGATAAGATTATAACTATAAGGATTATTAAGTCTATTTATATCAAGTTTCATTAGTTTAAAAATGTAAGGATTAAAAAAGGGGGCGTTATTAACAAACCTTTTTAAGATTTTATTTATTGAGTATAATGTATGAAAGCGAGTTAAATTAAAGAAACAATGAAAGCGTTAAAATGATCCTTAAAAGTTCCGTTGATCGCCTTTTGCAAGTTGCAGATATTGTAGAAGTCGTTGGCTCTTATGTGGATTTGAGAAAATCAGGTTCTAATTACATGGCTTGTTGCCCTTTTCATGAGGAAAGGAGCGCGAGTTTTAGCGTCAATCAAGTTAAAGGGTTTTACCATTGCTTTGGGTGCGGGGCGAGCGGGGATAGCATTAAATTTGTGATGGAGTTTGAAAAGCTTTCGTTTGTGGAAGCGCTTGAGAAATTAGCCCGCCGATTCAATGTGGCTTTAGAACACGATAAAGGCGTTTATTACGATCACAAAGAAGATTACCACCTTTTAGAAATGGTGAGTTCGTTGTATCAAGAAGAGCTTTTTAACGCCCCGTTTTTTTTAGATTATTTGCAAAAAAGAGGGCTTAATTTAGAGAGTATTAAAGCGTTTAAATTAGGCTTATGCACAAATAGGATTTATCATGGCATTGAAAATAAAAATTTGAATAAGGACAAGCTCCTTGAATTGGGCGTGTTAGGCAAAAACGATAACGATCAGAAAACTTATCTACGCTTTTTAGATCGCATCATGTTCCCTATTTATAACCCTAGCGCTCAAGTGGTGGGTTTTGGAGGGCGCACTTTAAAAGAAAAAGCGGCTAAGTATATCAATTCGCCCCAAAATAAGCTTTTTGACAAATCCAGTTTGCTTTATGGCTATCATCTAGCTAAAGAAAGCATTTACAAACAAAAACAAGTCATTGTAACCGAGGGGTATTTAGATGTGATTTTATTGCACCAAGCGGGTTTTAAAAACGCCATAGCCACGCTTGGGACGGCTCTAACGCCATCGCATTTGCCCTTGCTTAAAAAAGGCGAGCCAGAAATTCTTTTGAGCTATGATGGGGATAAGGCAGGGAGGAATGCGGCGTATAAAGCGAGCTTGATGTTGGCTAAAGAGCAAAGAAAAGGGGGGGTGATTCTATTTGAAAACAACCTAGACCCAGCGGATATGATCGCTAATAACCAGATTGAAACCTTGAAAAATTGGCTATCGCGCCCCATAGCTTTTATTGAATTTGTTTTAAGGCATATGGCGAGCTCTTATGCTTTAGATGACCCTTTAGAAAAAGATAAGGCTCTTAAAGAAATGTTAGGGTTTTTGAAAAACTTTTCCTTGCTTTTGCAAAGCGAATACAAGCCCTTAATCGCTGCGCTTTTGCAAGTGCCTTCGCATGTTTTAGGGATTAAAGAGCGCTCATCTTTCCAGCCTTTTTATGCAAAAACAGAAAAATTTAATCATTCTCAAAAGTTTGTGCATGTTTCTAACACGCTCAGTTTGGAATTTTTAGAAAAATTGGTGATCCGCTATCTTTTAGAAGACAGGAGTTTGTTGGATTTAGCGGTGGGTTATATCCATAGTGGGGTATTCTTGCATAAAAAACAAGAATTTGACGCTCTGTGTCAAGAAAAATTAGACGACCCTAAATTAGTTGCGTTATTATTAGATGCGAATTTACCCCTAAAACAAGGGGGGTTTGAAAAGGAATTGCGTTTGTTGATTTTACGCTATTTTGAACGCCAACTCAAAGAAATCCCTAAAAGTGCGCTTTCTTTTAGCGAAAAAATGATCGCTTTAAAAAAGGCCCGCCAGGCCATCATTAAATTAAAACAAGGAGAATTAGTCGCCATATGAAAAAGATCAAAGCTTTAGCCTTATTTAGTGGGGGGCTAGACAGTTTGTTATCCATGAAATTACTCATTGATCAAGGCATTGAAGTAACCGCCTTACACTTTAATATAGGGTTTGGAGGGAATAAGGATAAAAGGGAATATTTTGAAAACGCCACCGTGCAAATCGGAGCTAAACTCTTGGTGTGCGATATTAGAGAGCAATTTTTTAACGATGTGTTGTTCAAGCCCAAATACGGCTATGGGAAGTATTTCAACCCTTGTATAGACTGCCATGCCAACATGTTTAGGAATGCGTTTTATAAAATGCTTGAATTGGATGCTGATTTTGTTTTGAGCGGGGAAGTGCTAGGGCAACGCCCTAAATCTCAAAGAAAAGAAGCGCTCGATCAAGTGAGAAAATTAGTCAGAGCGGTGGGCGAAGAGGCGCGTTTTGATAAGGTTTTAGACAGAACGCAAGCAAGCAATGAAAAACCGCAGTTTTTAGATGAATTATTATTAAGACCCATGAGCGCTAAACTTTTAGAACCTACTTTCATGGAAAAAAAGGGTTTTGTTGATAGAGAAAAGCTTTTAGATGTGAATGGTAGGGGGCGCTCTAGGCAATTGCAAATGATCAAAGATTATGGCTTGAAATATTATGAAAAGCCGGGCGGGGGGTGCTTGCTTACGGATATTCAAGTGAGTAATAAGATTAAGAATCTAAAAGAATACAGAGAAATGGTGTTTGAAGACAGCGTGATTGTCAAAATCGGGCGCTATTTTGTCTTACCGAATAACGCTCGCTTGGTGGTGGCAAGGAATGAAGAAGAAAACCATAAACTAGACATTCAGCACCCCTTAATGGATAAGATTGAATTGCTAGGCTGTAAAGGCCCTTTGAGTTTGGTGGATAAAAATGCGAGCCAAGAGGATAAAGAATTAGCCGGCCGCATCGCTTTAGGGTATGCTAAAACTTCAAAAAATCAGGCTTATCTCATTCAAATAGGGAATGAAAAGCGCGAGCTTTACCCTTTGGATAAAGAGAGCGCTAGAGAATATTTGCTGGCTTAAAAGGGGATTTTTTTGAGAGTTTTAGGGGTTTTCTTTTATGCTATAATGAAAAAAGCTCTAATTGGCGTTAAGCTATTTGCTAGGAGGTCTGTATGCAAGAGTTTTTAGGTTTTGGTGTGGTGGGGAATTTTGCAGGGCATTTGGAGCAAGCAGGAGAGAGTCATAGTTTTATTAACATGAAAAGCGAAGAAAAGGATGCTCCTAAGGGGTTGTTCCCTTTTTATATCCCGTATGAACATTGCTATTTGGGGCGTTGTTGCATTAATAATCATAAGATCATTTTGCCCAATGATTTGAATTTAAAGGTGCAAGCCGAGCCAGAAATCGCTTTGGAATGCGATGTCAAATACGATGAAAAAAATCTAGTAACCAAGCTTGTGCCTAATTTCTTCATGGCGTTTAACGACGCTTCTGTGCGTAATTTAGAAGCCACAAAACTCTCCCAAAAAAAGAATTTCTCACCGGCTTCTAAAGGTATTGGGCAGAAATTACCCATTGACAGGTTTGTTTATGGAGGGGTGTGCAACAACTTTTCTATCGCATCGTTTTTAAAATACAACAATGTTTGGCACATTTATGGGGAAAACAGCAAATTGCTCAAATACGAGTTTTTTTATCAAAAACTCTTAGACTGGCTCAAAGACCGATTAAACCACCAACAAGACGGCGATTCTTTAGAAGCCTTAAGACCTTTTTTAGAACGCCACCATTTCCCCACTAAAATGATTTTTGCGATCGGAGCTACCCCTTATATGCCTTTTGCACAAGAGCATTTTTTGCAAAAGGGCGATGAGGTGGCAATCATTGCTTACAACCATTTGCAATATAGTTTTGAAAAGATTCAAAGCTTGTTGGAAGAAGACGCCTTGCAAACCAAAGAACACACTAATCTTTCTTATGTCTATCAAATCGTAGAATAGTAAGGCTTTTACCTCTTTAGCTTTGCTTTTTTACCCTTTTAAAGATTAAATCCACCCCTTTTTAGCCCCATTTTAGAGAGTTTTTATGGTTTTTTTGAGATAATTAAACCCTATAAAGTTAATTAAAATTAAACAAAAGGGTTGTGATGTCCGCTCATTTTTTAAAAATCATTTTTTTAGTAGGCTTGTGTGTTTCCAGCTTGTTCGCTGAAGGTTTAGAGGGGTTTTTTAACGCCCTAGAAGCCCAGCTTAAAAGCCCCATCGCTAAGGGGATTTTAATGGTAATCTTCATAGGGATCGCTATTTATGTGTGGAGGAATTTAGATCGGTGGAAAGAGATTCTATTTACGATCCTTGGCGTGGTGTTTGGAATCTTTTTATTCTTTAAAGCCCCGAGTTTAGCGAATTGGTTTATGGGAATTTTTTAATGATTATCCTATCAGCGAGCGTGAAGAATTTGCGTGAAATTTCGGTCAAAGAAAAATTTTTGTGGCTGAACGCTAAATCTTATTTGATTTCTGTTTTTGTGCCTTTTATCTTGCTCCCTTGGATTGATTTGTTGAGCGCTTTTTTATTGTATTTGGGGTTTTTAGCGCTCTTTAGCGTGCTGGAATTTTTTGATGAAGATATTGCAGATATTATTATCGCCAAAAGCAAGATAAAGACTAAAACCAAAAGTTACAGAGCGTAGAATGCTAGAGAAGCTTTTAAACGCTGTCAAACAAAAAATTTCAAACTATTTTTTAGGGGTTTTGCCTAAAAGCTATTCTATGAGCGAAGAAAATAATATTCTAGGCTTGTATGATGAGCATTTTTTACTCACTAAAAATGAAAACCTCGTTGGCGTCCTCCGGTTAGAAGGGGTGAGTTACACCCATTTAAGCACAGAGCAATTGCAAGATCTTTTCACCGAGCGCCAAATGGCGTTGGATTCTTTAGAAAAAGTCGTGGCGCGAATCGTGGTTAAAAGGCGCAAAATTGATTGCAAGCAAAACATTCAAGCCAATTCCCAACACTTGCAAGCGATTTTAAACCAGTTTGAAAACAAAGAAGTGTATGAGAATCAGTATTTTTTAGTTTTAGAAAGCGTGCATTCCTTGCAAGGCGTTTTAGAGCATAAGAAAAAATCCTTAATGCATGCTAATAGGGAAAATTTTAAGGATATTCTCTCTTATAAAGCGCATTTTTTGCAAGAAACTTTAAGAAGTTTAGAAATCCAACTCAAAAATTATGCCCCCAAACTCTTAAACTCTAAAGAAGTGTTGAATTTTTACGCAGAATACATCAACGGGTTTGAGCTGCCTTTAAAGCCTTTAGTAGGGGGGTATTTGAGCGATAGCTATATCGCTAGTTCTGTTACTTTTGAAAAAGATTATTTCATTCAAGAAAGCTTCAATCAAAAAATTTACAACCGCTTGATCGGCATTAAAGCTTATGAGAGCGAACGCATCACCTCCATAGCGATCGGAGCGCTTTTATACCAAGAGATGCCCTTAGATATTATCTTTTCCATAGAGCCAATGAGCGCAAATAAAACGCTGGGTTTTTTAAAAGAAAGGGCTAAGTTTAGCATGTCTCATCTCGTTAAAAACGAGCTGTTAGAATACCAAGAATTAGTCAAAACCAAACGCTTATCCATGCAAAAATTCGCCCTAAACATTCTTATTAAAGCCCCTAGTTTAGAAAGTTTAGACACTCAAACGAGCTTAGTTTTAGGGCTTTTGTTTAAAGAAAACTTAGTGGGCGTTATAGAAACTTTTGGCTTGAAAGGAGGGTATTTTTCCTTTTTCCCTGAACGCATCCATTTAAACCACCGCTTGCGGTTTTTAACCTCTAAAGCTTTAGCGTGTTTGATGGTGTTTGAAAGGCAAAATTTAGGTTTTAAGGCCAATTCATGGGGGGATAGTCCTTTGAGCGTGTTTAAAAATTTGGATTATTCCCCTTTTTTATTCAATTTCCACAACCAAGAAGTGAGCCACAAAAACGCCAAAGAAATCCCTAGGGTGAACGGGCATACGCTAATCATAGGGGCTACTGGGAGCGGTAAAAGCACGCTGATGAGCTTTTTAATGATGAGCGCTTTAAAATACCAAAACATGCGCCTTTTGGCCTTTGACAGGATGCAAGGGTTGTATTCTTTCACAGAGTTTTTTAAAGGGCATTACCATGACGGCAAATCTTTTAGCATCAACCCCTTTTGTTTAGAGCCTAATTTGCAAAATTTAGAATTTTTGCAATCCTTCTTTTTGAGCATGTTTGATCTCACGCCCTCAAGGAATAAAGAAGCTTTAGAAGACATGAATGCGGTTTCTAGTGCGATTAAAAGCCTTTATGAGACTTTATACCCAAAAGCTTTTAGTTTGCTAGATTTTAAAGAAACGCTTAAAAGAACCTCATCTAACCAATTGGGTTTGAGTTTAGAGCCGTATTTGCATAACCCCCTTTTTAACGCCTTAAATGATGCGTTCAATTCCAACGCTTTTTTAAATGCAATCAACCTAGACACCATCACTCAAAACCCTAAGGACTTAGGGCTTTTAGCCTATTATTTGTTTTATAAAATCTTAGAAGAATCCAGGAAAAACGACAGCGGTTTTTTGGTTTTTTTAGACGAGTTTAAATCCTATGTGGAAAACGATTTATTGAACACTAAAATCAACGCTTTAATCACGCAAGCCAGAAAAGCTAATGGCGTGGTGGTGTTAGCCTTGCAAGATATTTACCAATTGAGCGGGGTCAAAAACGCCCATAGCTTTTTAAGCAACATGGGGACTCTTATTTTGTATCCGCAAAAAAACGCCAGAGAATTGAAAAATCATTTCAATGTGCCTTTGAGCGAGACTGAAATTTCTTTTTTAGAAAACACCCCCTTGTATGCCAGGCAGGTTTTAGTCAAAAATTTAGGCAATGGGAGTTCTAACATGATTGATGTGAGTTTGGAGGGCTTGGGGCGTTATTTGAAAATCTTTAATTCAGATTCTAGCCATGTGAATAAAGTGAAAGCGTTGCAAAAAGACTACCCTAAAGAATGGCGTGAAAAACTTTTGAAGAGTTAGTTTAAAAAGTTCGTTTTAATGGAAGCACTCCTATTCAGATGGCTAAGGCACACAAGAAATTAGGGGACTCTGCTGTATTCCTACCCTGAAGCGTTACCCTAAAATCCTATTGCATAGGTCTAAATAAGAGCTTAATGACTATTTTAACTATAAAAAGCTTATGTTTTCATAAAAATGTTATGATACGCTCAAATTAGTCAAGCAAAAAATTTCAATTAAAAGGGTTAGATTGAAAATATTCTTTCTGTTGATGTCGGTAATTTTAGGAGTATCATTAACAGGTTGCATAGGCTATCGTATGGACTTAGAGCATTTTAACACGCTTTATTATGAAGAAGGCCCTAAACAAGCTTATGAATATTCCAAACAATTCACTAAGAAAAAAAAGAACGCTCTTTTATGGGATTTGCAAAATGGCTTGAGCGCTTTATACGCAAGAGATTACAACGATTCTTTAGGGGTATTAGATCAAGCCGAACAACGCTTTGATAAGTTGCAAAGCGCTTTTACAAAAGGGGCTGGTTATGTGGGCGCTGCCATGATTAATGATAACGTGCGCGCTTATGGAGGGAATATTTATGAGGGCGTTTTAATCAATTATTACAAAGCGATAGACTACATGCTTTTAAATGACAACGCGAACGCTAGGGTGCAATTCAACCGCGCGAACGAGCGCCAACGCAGGGCTAAAGAATTTTATTACCAAGAAGTGCAAAAGGCCATTAAAGACATCGATTCTAGCAAAAAGCACAATATCAATATAGAGCGCTCTAGAGCGGAAGTGAGCGAAATTTTAAACAACACCTATTCCAATTTAGACAAATACGAAGCGTATCAGGGCTTAATTAATCCGGCGGTTTCGTATCTTTCAGGGTTGTTTTACGCTTTAGATGGGGATAAAAACAAGGGGCTAGGCTATCTTAATGAAGCTTATGGGATCAGCCAAAGCTCTTTTGTAGCTCAAGATTTGGTTTTTTTTAAAAACCCTAACAAAAGCCATTTCACTTGGATCATCATTGAAGATGGTAAAGAGCCGCAAAAAAGCGAAATTAAAATTGATGTGCCTATTTTTATGATTGATTCGGTTTATAATGTGAGTTTGGCCTTGCCCAAGCTAGAAAAAGGGGAAGCGTTTTATCAAAATTTCACCTTAAAAGATGGAGAAAAAGTAACACCCTTTGACACTTTAGCCTCAATAGATGCAGTCGTTGCGAGCGAATTCAGGAAGCAATTGCCCTATATTATCACCAGAGCGATTTTATCGGCCACTTTCAAGGTGGGCATGCAAGCGGTTGCAAATTATTATTTGGGGTTTGTTGGGGGGTTAGTCACTTCCTTGTATTCAGATGCAAGCACCTTTGCAGACACGAGAAACACGAGCATTTTTGCCCATAAAATCTATGTCATGCGCATCAAAAACAAAGCCTTTGAACGTTATGAAGTTCAGGCTGATTCCATTGACGCTTTTTCGTTTTCCTTAAAGCCTTGTAAAAGATCGTTTGAAAGCCCCAAAGTCATTGACGCTAGGGAATTGCTTTTAGGGTTTGTAGCTGCTCCGCAAGTCTTTTGCTCTAACCGCCATAATATTTTATATGTGCGCAGTTTTAAAAACGGGTTTGTTTTGAATCATTTGAAATGATTTAAAAAAACAAAGGGATTTTAGTTTTTGAAGTGTCGTTAGCATTAGACACAAACACGCTATAATTAACGATACAAAAACCTATGTTAAGGGGAAGTCATGGCTGATAGTTTGGCAAGCATTGATCAAGTTACGAGCTTGCATAAAAATAACGAGTTGCAATTGTTGTGTTTTAGGTTGGGTAAAAACAAGGATTTGTATGCGGTCAATGTCTTTAAGATCCGTGAAGTGGTGAAATACCATGGCAACCTCACGATCATCAGCCACGAAAACAATTCGCTCGTTGAAGGGCTAATCATCATCAGAGAGCTTACCATTCCTTTGATTGATATGAAAAAATGGTTTTATTATGACAGCCAAAACAAAAACAAGGATTTACGCCCTTATAGGATAGAAAAAGAAGAGAGCGAGGACGATATTATTATGATCTGTGAGTTTTCTCGCTGGACTATAGGGGTTAGGATCTATGAAGCGGATAGGATTTTAAGCAAGAAATGGACTGAAATGGAGCAAAGTGCTGGGCTTGGGGGATCTGCAGGCAACAACAAGCTCGTGAGCCGCACGCGCTATTTTGACGGGCGTTTGGTGCAAGTGGTGGATATTGAAAAAATGCTTATAGATGTGTTCCCTTGGATTGAAGATGAAAAACACAGCGATTTGGAAACGCTCTCTAAAATCCATTCTAACCAATGCGTTTTGCTTGCTGATGACTCCCCAAGCGTTTTAAAGACCATGCAAATGATTTTAGACAAATTAGGGGTCAAGCATATTGATTTTATCAATGGTAAAACCTTATTGGAGCATTTGTTCAGCCCAACAACCGATGTGAGTAATATTGGTCTTATCATCACCGATTTAGAAATGCCAGAAGCGAGCGGTTTTGAAGTGATCAAGCAGGTTAAAAACAACCCTTTGACTTCAAAAATCCCTATCGTGGTCAATTCTTCTATGAGCGGTAGCTCTAATGAAGACATGGCTAGGAGTTTGAAGGCGGATGATTTCATCTCTAAATCTAACCCCAAAGACATCCAGCGAGTGGTTAAGCAGTTTTTGGAATTAGCATGAAACAATTTAGCGCTATCCCCACCCCTTGCTATGTGCTAGAGAGCGAACGCTTAGAAAAAAACGCTAATATTTTAGAAATCGTGTGCCAACAAAGTGGGGCAAAAATTTTGCTCGCTTTAAAAGGGTATGCGTTTTGGCGCGAGTTTGGCATTTTAAGGAAAAAATTGAACGGGTGTTGCGCGAGCGGTCTTTATGAAGCCAAGCTCGCTTTTGAAGAATTTGGGGGGCGAGAGAGCCAAAAAGAAATTTGCGTGTATAGCCCGGCCTTTAAAGAAGCTGAAATCAATGCCATTTTACCCCTAGCCACAAGCGTTGTTTTTAACTCTTTTTACCAATACGCCACTTATAAAGACAGGATTTTAGAGAAAAACAAGCAATTAGAAAAATTAGGCTTAAGCCCCATTAAAATGGGTTTGAGGATCAACCCTCTTTATAGCGAAGTAACTCCGGCGATTTATAACCCATGCGCTAAAACAAGCCGGTTAGGGATTGCGCCTAGCGAATTTGAAAAAGGGGTGAAAGAGCATGGCTTAGAGGGGGTGAACGGGTTGCATTTCCATACGCATTGCGAGCAAAACGCTGATGCGTTGTGCCGGACTTTAGAGCATGTAGAAAGGCATTTCAAGCCTTATTTAGAGGGCATGGAGTGGGTGAATTTTGGTGGAGGGCATCATATCACCAAGAGCGATTATGATGTGAATTTGCTCATCCAAACGATTAAGGATTTTAAAGAACGCTACCATAATATAGAAGTGATTTTAGAACCCGGGGAAGCCATAGGGTGGCAATGCGGGTTTTTAATCGCAAGCGTGATAGACATCGTTAAAAACGGCCAAGAAATTGCGATTTTAGACGCTTCTTTTAGCGCTCACATGCCGGATTGCTTAGAAATGCCCTATCGCCCTAGCATTCTTAAAATTTCCATAGAAAACGATGAAGAGCTTATTGAAGTTGAAAAGGGTGAAAACCAAGGGGCTTTTTCTTACTTTTTGGGTGGCCCTACTTGTTTGGCGG
This sequence comes from Helicobacter pylori, assembly GCF_001653455.1. NCBI lineage: Bacteria > Pseudomonadati > Campylobacterota > Epsilonproteobacteria > Campylobacterales > Helicobacteraceae > Helicobacter > Helicobacter pylori. Next base: position 20,368 of record NZ_CP011486.1, read on the forward strand.
GGGATTTTATGGGGAGTTTTAGTTTTGATACGCCTTTAAAAAGGGGCGATAAAATCTTATTTAAAGACATGCTCCATTATACGATCGTTAAAAACAACTCGTTTAATGGCGTCCCGCTCCCAAGTCTGGCTAAAATAGACGATCAAGGTTTCAAAATCCTTAAAAGCTTTTCTTATGAAGATTATAAAAACAGAAATTAGGGCTTTAATTAAAGTTTCAATTAGGGCTTCAATTAAGGTTTTTGGGGCTTGTGAAAAGACCCACGCACAGCATTCCAATACCAAGCCCGGCCAACACCGCGCCAATGGTGTGCATGTCTAAATAAATGCGAGCGAGCATGGTTAAAGGGATGAAAGGCAAGAGCCACAAGTATTTTTTAAAAGAATAACGGCGCAGTAAAAACACCACGGCTAAACCCACCATAGACGAATGCCCGCTTGGCATGTTGAAATTACCTCCATAAGGGCGCTCTCCCAAACGCTGGTGATGGATAGTTACATTATTTAAGGCTCTTTTAGCAGTGTGCGTGAGAATGGTCGTAGCGATAGAAGCGTTAGCGACTTGAAAAAGCCCTATGGCATCTCTTTGGATTAAGGGGATTGCCACGGATAAAATCGTAGGGAGGAAGCGCGCGTAATGCTCGGTGAAATGAAACACTGAAGGCACGCTCTGTTGTTTAGGGACTTTAGGGAAAGGGATAAAAATACCCAATAAAATCAAGCCCAAACTAAACAACAACAAAGTTTTAGAAAAGCTTTTGGGCAGGCTTTCGCAAAATTTTTGTTTGAATGAGAATTTTTCCATGCGTGTTATTTTACTCTTTTTTGTGTTTGAGCAGATCTAAAGAAGGGCGATAAACAACGCTAGGGCTTTTAAAATCTTCAAACACCCCTAAAATGCTATGGAAAATAGTGTTTTGATTAATGGGAGTTTGGGTTTGAATGATGGAATGTTCTTTTTTAAAAAGATCGTTAGCATAAAGGATAAAGGGGATTTCGTATTGCTCTTTAGGGGCGATGCTTTTAGGAATGCCATGCAAATAATACGCTCCTTCGCCCAAACTCTCCCCATGATCGCTCAAATAGATCATTAAGGCGGGTTGCTTGGCGTTTTCAAGCATGCTAATGAGCTTGTCTAACAAATAGTCGTTATAAAAAATGGTGTTGTCATAGGCGTTAATCAAGCTTTCTTTGGAACAAGAAGACAGATCAGCGCTTGAGCAATAAGGCTTAAACACCCTAAAATTTAAAGGCACTTTATTGTCATAGTTGGGGCCATGCGATCCGGCAAGGTGCAAGATGAGCAAGACATTTTCATTAGAATATTCTTTTAAAAGGTTAGGCACATTATAGAGCAAGGATTCATCATAAGGGGCGATCGCTTCACAATTAGGGCATTTTTGAATCAATTCATAGTTTTTGAGGTAGCTTGTAACCTTAACATTCTTTTCGCCATCATTCGCGCTATACCAAAAGACTTTGATACCGGCTTTAGTCAAGTAAGTGGGTAAGTTTTCATAGGTGCTAAAGCTGTTTTTAAAAGAAGAATCTAAAATGCATTCTAAACTCGCTGTCGTGTAAGTGGCGCAAGAAGTGGCGTTAAACAGAGTGAGTTCATGATTTTCTAATCGTTTGCTTAATTTTGGGGTGGTGGGTTTTTCATAGCCATAAAGGGCGTAATTATGTTTCCTAGCGCTTTCGCCTATGACAAGCACTACAAATGCATGAGAATGGTTGGGGGAAAAAAGAGAGAGAGGTTTGATCGTGGGGGCGAAAAGTTTAAGAGCGCTCACTCTAAAAGCGTTCACGCTATAAGCAAAGGGTAGGATTAAGCCCCCTATGAATTTCGCATGCTTGTCAAACCACAGCCAATTTTTAGCGTTAGCTAAAGCGCTGGCGATAAAGATAAACACTAACGCCAAGATAGCCAAAAAGGGCGCTTTTTTAGAAGAAGCTTTAAGGGGGATTTTATAGATGATATAGCCAGGCAACACCCCAAAAATAGCGATAAAAATGAATAATTTAACGCTCAAAAAGCCTAAAAGCTCATGCGTGTTGGTGTTTAAGACATTGCCCATCATGCTTTTATTTAAAAAAACCTTGTAAGCGCTAATGAAATAGAAAGCGATGGAATTGAGCCAACTAAAAACAATCGCGCTCCAACGCATTAAAGAAGAAGAGATCAAACTTAATGCCAAAAAAAGAGCGCCATTAACGCAAAAAAGCACCACAATTATCATGGCTATAAAACTGACTTGGTTGCTTTCTTTATAGACATAAGCGAACAAAGGGAAATGGTATAAAACGCCAAAAATAAGGCTATAGAGCAAACCGGCTTGCAGACAAGTTAGGGGCTTTAAAAACTTTAGATGAAATGATGATGCCAAACACGCCCCTTAAAATCAATCAATCTTAAAATTATAGCGTAGATAAGGGCTTTTATCGCTTTAAGTTTGAAGCACTTTAGTTTAAGGGCTTTAAGGTGGGTTTGTTGCAGGATTTCATCACGCCCCATAGCCGCAATATGGGGAAAATTACGATTAAAAGGGCTTATTTATTATGAAAAGAAAGCATGATAAAAACTCTTATTTAGTATTACGCATTATTATACATTGAAAATCTTTTTTTAAGGGGTTTGAAGTAATCTTTTCTATAGAAAAGTGATTTACTAGCCAAAGTTCTCTTAAGCTTCAAGCTTAGGGGTTTGCTTGTAAAGTAGGTTTGTCCTTGACTTTTGGGGCGTTTTCATTGATACGATAGACACTGATAGCTATGGGCTAAGCTAGGGGGAGCATCATTGAGAAAAAGCAGAGTTAAAAGCCTAAATAACGCTAATTTTTATTTAGATTGTAAAAAACGCCTTTGAGTGTTTTTATGGTTAGCGTTTGAAAATAACAACTTTGTTTTGTCAAAAATCAAAAAAAATTAGAAAGATAAAAGCTCTGTTAGTAAAAAGATTAAAAGAATATTAAAAAAGTTAAAAAATTTAAAAAATAAAAACTTTATCAGTAAAAAACAATCGTTTTAGATTTGATTTTGTGGTGAAACGCATTTTATTAAGTTTTATTTAAAATATTTAAAAACGCATTTCCTTAAGGAAGAGGATTTTGAGATCATTCTCCCCCTTTTAATCTCCAACTTAATCCCCTTAAAAAAGGGAGTTTCACAAAAGCGTTCAAAAAAAGCGTTCAAAAAAAGCGTTTAATACGCAAACACATAGTTGAGATACACGCTATAGAGTCTGCGGTATTGGAGCTGAGTGCCGAGCAAAGAATAGTAATTCGTGTTGATCGTGGGGATCTTCACGCCTAATTCCATGCCATGTTGCGCGCTATGTTCGCTGCCTCTTTTCTTATTCCTGGCGAGGTTGGTCCTTAAGCCCAGATTAAACAAGAATTGGAAATTTGCCGTGTTGATTTTAGCTTTATAGTAATTGTTCACATTCGCTAAATTCACATATTGAGAATTAAGCCATGAAGTGCCAGCTAGTGCGATACCGCCAAACGCGCCAAAAGAAATTTTGTTGTTTTTAGTGGCTTTATCGTTGATGAAATTCACTAACAAATCGCTCCCCACGCCATAAGTCCACACATCAGAAGAGGCGTTGAAAAATTGGGATTTATTATAGGTGTGGTTGTAATCCACAAAGCCATAATATCTAGCGCCCCATCGTTTATTTTCCCCAAAAAATTGCTTGTAGCCCGCTTGAAAGCCGATCCCGTTCATCGCGCCGTTGTTGGTGGTTGAAGCGGCGATTAGACCAGCGCGTCTGAAAGGGTTATTGCCTAATTCCTGACTTCTAGATTGCACTTGAGAATGGATATTGGAGTCAATATAGTAATTATCTTGTATGCCTTGCGGGCTATAAGGGTTGTTCTTTTTACTCACCACATTTTGCAAAGATTGCGCATCAGGCAAGCTTGAGACAGCGGCCGTGATGCTGTCATAATGTTCGCCTAGCTTTTGGTATTGGCTGCTGAAATTCGCTAAAGTGTAGGCGAGGTTTCGTGCATGATTGATTTGCTCGGCTTGGTTGCCAAAATGAGCGAGGCTGTCTTTTAAGGCCGTTACGCTTTGTTCCACATACGCGCAACCGGCTCCCCAAGTGTTAGAAGTAACCGTGCCGGATGGCGTGCCACGGAGGTTGCCATCGCTACCCTTTTCATGGCATACCCCTAAAGAGTCTTTCACAAAGGCTGCAGGGATTCTTTCAAAGTCTTTCACCACTTGTTGGGCGCGGTTTAAAATCTCCGCTTGCGCTTTGGCGTTAGCGAACATGCTTTGAGCGAAGTCAGCGTCCTTGTAGGGGTTGAATGTTTTTCCAGCGTCCAAATTGCTTTGATTTTGCGCGTTTGCGGTAACGATTTTGGATTGCTCTACGGCTATTGCAGCGTTTTTGATCATGTCTTGAATCGCGCTGATTTCGTTTTTAAAATTCCCGCACGCTGTCCCATCTCCGTTTATACCTTGCCAATAATTTTTACCGCCATTGCTCAACCATGGGCATGCTTCATTTATGGTGGTTAAAATGATGCTCGCTTGTTGTAAAAGTTCTTGAGCGTTGTTGGAGACTTTGATTTCTTCTTTAGTTTCTTCATATTCCCCATTGACCCACTTGATCGAAACAAATTGCCCGTTAGTCCATGGGAATTTCCATCTTTCTCCTGGCGTGACAGTATCGTTTTTCTTCCTTTTAATTTCAAAAGTGAGTTCTTTGGTGTCGCTTAAAGCAGGAATATCTTGCCCGCTGCTCCCGAAAGCCTTTTGAATGATCTGGTAAGCCCTATTGATTTTCGCGTAATTTTCAGTGGATATACCGCTCCACTTTCCTGGTTCATAAAACGAATCGCAAGTAATGGTAGTCCCCCCATTTGATGGCACATTTTCAAAGGTTTGAACGCCTCCATTTTTATTTTTGTCAGATCCAGGACCGCAAACGCTGATCGCATAGCTCATCACTTGCCACAACCCTGCTGCTGCATTCAAGCTCAAAAGCACGGCTTGATACGCCGGGGAATTGGTTTTGTCGTTGATTAAATTCTTCGCGCTCGCGTTCAAATTAGTCCTTGTGTTATTGATAGCGATCGGATCTGCAGATTGCTTGATGAGAGTGTTTAGGACGCTATAGCTCGTTAAAAGATTGTTCAACCTTTCATAGCTGTCTGAAAGATCTTGAATGCCTTTGGTGTTTTTCACCATTTGGGTGGATTCACCGATTTGATAGCCCACACTGACAAAAAAGCCGTTGTCTTCAGCGCTTAAAGCGGAAACTAAAAGCGAACCTAAGGTTAATGACAGAAATGTTTTCTTCATGTTTTCTCCTTTTTCCTTTAAAATAAGATTGAAATCGTTGGTGAGCCTTGCAGAAATGTGTCTTTAAGTAAAGCCATACTGCAAGCTTTCGTTAATATAGAAAAAAAAAAAAAAAGGTTTTTGTAGCGTTTCTAAACAAATATTAAACCAATGAAAATGATTTTTAAAGAAATGAGATTGTTTGAAGAGAAGTAACTATAAAAAAAGGGGGGGTTAATTTTATTTTAAAGCTTATTTTCTTAAGTGAAATTCATTTTCTTAAGAATATAGGGGGTATTTGAAAATCATTCTCCCTACAACCCCCCTTAAGTATCCCCCTAAGAAGAGCGCTTTTTAATCAAGTCATCGCTTGACTAGCGTCAAGCTTTTCTTATTAGCACTTGTGCAAGCTTTTTACTAAAAACGCTAAAGTATTTTTAGATTTCATTTCCCTACATAGACTTGTCTTGGACGCGTGATCCTGGCTTGCGGGCTTTTGATATGTTCTAAAAGTTGTGCACACCAGCCCACGGTCCTACCGATGACAAAAACCGGTGTGAAAAAACGCACCGGGATTTTTAAAGCCCTTAAAATGGTGCCGGAGTAAAAATCCACATTAGGGTAGAGATTCCTTTCAATGAAATACTCATCTTTCAGAGCGATTTCTTCCACTTTTGCAGCGATTTCGCTCAAGCGTTCGTCCATTTTAACGCCCTTTTTATGCAATTCGTCTTTCAAGCCTTTGAGGATTTTAGCGCGCGGATCGTAACTCTTATACACCCTATGCCCAAAGCCCATGAGCTTGAAGCTATCGTTTTTGTCTTTCACTCGCGCGATGTATTTATCCACATTTTTCACATCGCCAATTTCTTCTAATTGGATAAGCACTTTTTCATTCGCTCCGCCATGCAAATGCCCCCATAAAGCGCTAATGCCCGCGCTAATGGCTGCATAAGGATGCACGCCGGTGCTAGCGACATTCCTTACTGTGGTAGAAGAGGCGTTTTGCCCATGATCAGCGTGTAGGGTTAAGATTTTATCAAAGGCTTCCACTTCTAGGGGCGTGATTCCCACTTCGCCTTGAGTGGTGTGTTTCAAGCGGCTATAAGGATAACCTCTCAGCATGAAAAGGATATTTTCCACATAAGAACGCGCGATATCCGGATAAATGATAGGCGCTCCCACTTCATTACGATAGCAAATAGCCGCAAGCGTGGGGATTTTAGCGACAATTCTTCTGGCCATGGTTTGGTAATCTTCTTCAGTGTGCATGTTTTGGTGCGTGGAATAAAGGGTGGATAAAATAGACACACCGCTAGAGAGTTTCGCCATAGGGTGGGCGTTGCTAGGGAAAGCTGAAAACATGTTGAGTAAGCTTTCATGCACAAAACTTCTGTGGCGTAATTCCAGTTCAAATTCTAAGCTTTCATCTTTATTTTTGGGTAGTTCTCCTGTGAGTAAGAGTCTGCACACATCTACATATTCGTAGTTAGCGACGAGATCTTCTATTTTATGCCCTCTATAATACAATTCGCCTTGTTTGCCATCAATGTAGCTAATGGTGGATTGGCAGCCGGCAGTGGAAGAATACCCTGGGTCGTAAGAAAAAAGCCCGGTCGTTTCAAAAAGTTTGGAAAAATCCACCGCTTTAGGCCCACGAGTGCATTTAATGGTTTCAAATTCATAGCGTTCATTGTTTTCATTGTTGATTAAAGTAACAGACATTGTGATCTCCTTAAGTATTTGATAGCGTTCAGCTCCTATTATAAGCCAAAAAATTAAATGATTTCTTTTTAAAAACATTTCGTTTTTTTAAGTTATTTTCAATCGCTACTTTTAAACACGCATTCAAAAAAGATTTTTAGGGGTTATAAGTATTTTTGCGCTAATATAGTCATTCAAACTTTAGAAAAAGGATAGACAATGGCTTACAACCCTAAAATTTTACAAAAACCTAAAGAGGGCGAAGAAATTACGATTAAAGGGGGGAAATTGCATGTGCCAAACCACCCTATTATCCCTTTTATTGAAGGCGATGGCATTGGATCAGATATTACCCCAGCGATGATTAAAGTGGTGGATAGCGCGGTTCAAAAAGCTTACAAAGGCGAGAAAAAAATCGCATGGTATGAAGTGTTTGTGGGCGAAAAATGCTATCAAAAATTTAAAGATCACAAGGAATTAAGCCCCGAAGAGCAATGGCTTTTACCGGACACTATTGAAGCGATCAACCACTATAAAGTCTCCATTAAAGGGCCTTTGACCACGCCTATTGGTGAGGGGTTTAGATCGTTAAATGTAGCGTTACGCCAAAAAATGGATTTGTATGTGTGCTTGAGGCCGGTAAGGTGGTACGGGAGTCCAAGCCCAGTTAAAGAGCCAGAAAAAGTGGATATGGTGATCTTTAGAGAAAATTCCGAAGACATTTATGCGGGCATTGAATGGCAAGAAGGCAGCGCGGAAGCGAAAAAACTCATCCATTTTTTACAAAACGAGTTAAAGGTTAAAAAAATCCGTTTCCCTGAAAGCAGCGGCATAGGGGTAAAACCCATTAGTAAAGAAGGCACAGAAAGGTTGGTGAGGAAAGCGATTGAATACGCTATTGATAACGACAAGCCAAGCGTAACTTTTGTGCATAAAGGTAACATCATGAAATACACCGAAGGGGCGTTCATGAAATGGGGCTATGCGCTCGCTCAAAAAGAATTTAACGCTCAAGTCATTGACAAAGGCCCATGGTGTTCTTTGAAAAACCCTAAAACCGGTAAAGAAATCATCATTAAAGACATGATCGCTGATGCGTTTTTGCAACAAATCCTTTTGCGCCCTAGCGAATACAGCGTCATTGCGACCATGAATTTAAACGGAGACTATATCTCTGATGCATTAGCGGCGATGGTGGGGGGCATTGGGATCGCTCCTGGGGCGAATCTTAACGACACAGTGGGCATGTTTGAAGCCACCCATGGCACCGCTCCTAAATACGCCGGGCTAGATAAAGTCAATCCGGGGTCTATTATTTTGAGTGCAGAAATGATGTTAAGGCATATGGGCTGGGTGGAAGCGGCTGATTTGATCGTTTCTGCGATGGAAAAAGCGATTAAGAGCAAGAAAGTTACTTATGATTTCGCTCGTTTGATGGATGGGGCTAAAGAAGTCAAATGCTCTGAGTTTGCTAGCGTGATGATCGATCACATGTAAAAGAGCGTTTTTAAGCTTTTAATGGCGTTTGAATGCAATTAGACTAATACTATCATAAGGAATAAAGTTGATAAAATTTGTGCGTAATGTGGTTTTGTTCATTTTAACAGCGATCTTTTTAGTGCTCATGCTCGTGGCAAGCTATTGCATGCCTCATTATAGCGTGGCTGTCATTAGTGGGGTGGAAGTCAAAAGAATGAATGAAAATGAAAACACGCCCAATAAGGAAACAAAAACCCTTGCTAGAGATGTCTATTTTGTGCAAACTTACGACCCTAAGGATCAAAAAAGCGTGACCGTTTATCGTAACGAAGACACGCGCTTTGGCTTCCCTTACTATTTTAAGTTTAATTCGGCTGATATTTCGGCTCTCGCTCAAAGTTTAGTCAACCAACAAGTGGAAGTGCAATACTATGGCTGGCGGATCAATTTGTTTAACATGTTCCCTAATGTGATTTTTATAAAGCCCTTAAAAGAGAGCGCTGAAGTGTCAAAACCCATTTTTAGCTGGATTTTATACGCTTTATTGCTTGGGGGGTATTTTATCAGCGTGCGATCGGTTCGCTCTTTATTTAAGGGCAAAGCTCATTAATTCTTTCAAACTTTTTTGAAAAATCGCAATGGGGTTATTGGAACGCTCATTAAAAAGCTCAATATAAGGCAAACTGATGCTGTAAAAAGCGGTGTTGTTTTCTCTTAAATTGATAGCGATTTGATAATCTAGTTTGTGGGATTTCAATAAAAAGTCATTCAACAAACAATCGTTGATTAAACCCAAATTGTCATGGCTAATCAAAAGCGTTTTGGCTTTTAATCTCAAGGCTAAATCCAGCATGTTTTCTTCTAAAGTGATAGGCACGCATAACCCTCCAGCCCCTTCAACGATGACTAAATCGTAAGTTTTGGTGAAATGGTGGATGCGTTGGATTAAATGATTGGTGTCAATAGGGGCGTTTGGATCTTCTTCTTGTTGGGCGATGAGGGGGGCTGAAGCTTTGTGATAACGATAGAATGAAATGTCTTTTAAGGTTAAAGAGCTGTCTAAAAGGCGGTTATCTTGCAAGAACAAATGCGCATCGCTAGAATGATTGATTGCATCATTGACGCCGGTTTCAATGGGTTTTAACAAAATCGTTTTAATGCCACAAGTATTGCAATATTGGGCTAATAGCCTAGCGCAAGTGGTTTTGCCGGCGTTGGTGTTAGTCGCACTGATAAAGAGCATGGTTTAACCCTTAAATTTATAGTCATCGCCCATAAAGTGGTAAGCCCCATCAAAGATTTGAGCGGTCAATACCTTTTTAACTTGTGGTAACTTCACATTCTTAAGCGCTTCTTTTGGGACTTCAATTACGAGTTGGTTAAACGATTGGTCGCTTAAGGGGTTATCAATATCAAAAATGAAATTTAAGATATTGTGGAGCGAGTTATAAGTAATCTTGTCAATCAAAGCGTAAGTTAGTCTTACTCTCTCTGCTTGGTCAATAGCGGTTACAATACTTTTAGATAGTCTAGGGCTGATGTTATCAAGCTGTGTCGCTAAATCTGTCGGCGAGATGAAACAATAACCTGCATCGGTGTCTATAGTGTTAGCAAGGACATTAGCGATTAGTCTTTTACTCGCTTTTCTGCCTTGTTTCATCGCTTTGACAAGGTTATTGACCTTAATGTTGTGGTTGTAACTTTGTCTGTAACTTTTACTCATAGCGCATTTTTGTTGTTCTCGCTCTTTAATGGCTTGTTGCTCCCAATTTTCTATCTCATCAATAGTGAAAACTTTAGGGTGTCCATACGCACGAACCCTACTTTGTGTCCTTTTAATATACCCTTTGATTTCATTTTCAAATGTGTCTGTAAGGTTGCCAATAGTAAGGGGCATATAAATTGCTTTGATTTGTGTTTTAGCAATGTCTTCAAAAGCTATACCATAATTGTCTTTTTCAGGGTTTTTATCAAAGAATGTAAAGACTTGATTTTGTAGTCTTGTGAGAGATTGTGGTAATTTGCTAGGGACAGAGAATGTGATGTTATTAAATTTGCTCCACACCTTACCGAAAGTCTTTGGTTCAGCGCTCACCAATTCCACCTTATTAGTCTTTGCGCTTTCGCAATAACAAATCGCCGCTTGATTGAATTGTCTCGCCCATAATAACAAGTGGTTTTTTAAATCAAATGTGTTACTAGGTTCATTGACAAATACAAAAAAGCTAGTCTCTTTATCAGGGATAAGGTCGTCTTTTAAATTGTCTTTCCAATAACCAATTACTTGAATATAACCGATGAAATCTCGCTTTTGGTCTAGGAGAGATTTTAATTCTCTTGTTCTTTGCATATTGTCTTTTTGAGTGTAGAAGTATCTCTCAACGAATTTCTTACTAGACATAAAGTCTCTCATTGTGGTTTCGCTTTCAGGGTTTAAGAATTTACTAACAAAAGACTTACCTAATGCTGTGGATAGTTTGAGGGTGATAGTCCTATACTCTCTCAAAAAAGCATCAGCAATATAAGAAGCTTCTACAGGGTTAGGGTCGTCATTCCACTTTTTAGCTACTTTGTCTAACTCGGCGACTTTATAACCGCTCTTATAAGCTCCTATCAGTTTTTCTCGTTCCTTTTCGGTAAAGTCTTTAATAAAAGCTTCTTTAAAAGGTCTAAACGCTGAAATAGTCCCAAAAGGTAGTCCGCTTTTGATTTTATTGACAATGCTAATACGACTAGCGCTTTCAATCGTGGAAGCTTTAATAGTCTCTGTGGGTTGTTGGTTTTTAAGTCGTGAGAGTTCATCGCCAAAAGCATCTAAAGTGTCTCTTAAAGATAAGCCATCTTTTATTTTCACTCTAGGTTTATTCGCTTTCATTAGTCTTTTGTTCTCCATAGCCCTATCAATAGCCTCTGTCAAAGAGTATGTCTTTCTAGGCTCATCAACCATTTCTAAAAAATCGTAATTCAACATCGTTTTCGTGTCTTTCCATATTTTAGGTTCTCAATTCTAACCAATCTAATGCTATTATTAATCGTTAATGGTAATTTTAATGCGGTTATTTGCTATAATGTTAAAACTTCACATGTAAGGTTGGTCTTATGAATATTTTATTTGGAATTAGCGACACGCAAGAATGTTATAACGCTATTAAATTCGCTGTCAAATTAGCCCATTCGCTTAAAGAGGTTCGTTTTACCCTATTGCATGTGAGCATGGAAGTGTTTATTTATAGCGAAAGCGGGATGATGGATTATGGCCAAACAGAAGCCTTAGAAGAAGAAAAAGCTAAGGCTTTGTTAAAACAATTTGAAGAGGCTTTCAAAAAGGAAAATATAGAATGCGAGAGCGTTCTAAAAAGCGGTGATTTGATTGATGTGGTCTTGGATATGGCAAAAGATTATGATTTGTTGTTGATCGGGGCGAGCGAATCTAATTTGTTGTATCGTTTGTTCATTTCACACCAAAATAGCTTGGTTGAGCAGTCCAGTATCCCTGTAGTGATCGCTAAATAACATGAAAATCTATAAAATACCCACCCCCACCATGTCGCAAGTGATCATGCTCAATGACTCTATCACGACAGCGGAATTTGTGATCTCTGCTTTAAGGGATTTTTTTGACAAGCCTTTGAAGGAGGCTCAAGAACTCATGCTAAATATCCATCGTGATGGCGAGGGGGTTTGTGGCGTCTATCCTTATGATATTGCCAGGTATAGGGCAGCATGCGTGAAAGACAAGGCTAGAGCGTTAAATTTCCCTTTAAGATTATTGGTAGAAGAGATAAGATGATGGATAAATTCAATAAAGATTTGAATGGCGTGTTGGCTCAAGCTTTAGATTTAGCCCTAGATTTTAACCATGCCCTTTGCACCACAGAGCATGTGTTATTAGCCGTCTTAGAGCATGAGTGTGGGGCAAGGATTTTTAACACTTTAGAAGAAGATGACTACCATAAAATGAGGGAAATCCTTAAAGACTACTTGTTGCAATATATCCCTTTAAAGAACGATCCAGCCAAAATACCGGACAGGAGTTTTGTGCTATCAAGGGTGTTTAAAAAAATGCATGCGAGTTATTTAGAGAGCGTGGGCGTGGAAGAATTGCTGATTTTCATGCTAGAACACACCGATTGTTACGCTTCAAAACTCATGGATAGTTTTGGTATCACTCGTTCGTATTTCAAGTCTGCTTTATTGGAATTGGATCATTTTACGGATCCCGTTCTTAATGAAGCTGAAGAAGCACCCAAAAATAACGCTCTAAAAAAATACGCTAAAAATTTGAGCGCTTTAGCCCAAGATAACGCTTTAGATCCGGTCATTGGGAGGGAAGAAGAGATTTTAAGGGTCATAGAAATTTTAGGGCGGCGCAAAAAAAATAACTCGCTTTTAATTGGCGAAGCAGGAGTAGGCAAAACCTCCATCGCTGAAGCTTTGGCTTTAAAAATCGCCCACAAAGAAGTGCCGGAGTTTTTGCAAGATTATGAAGTCTATTCTTTAGATTTAGCCTTAATGGTGGCTGGGGCGAAATACAGAGGGGATTTTGAAAAACGCTTGAAAAAAACGATCAAAGAGATCCAACAAAACGGCCGTATCATTTTATTCATTGATGAAATCCACACCCTTTTAGGTGCAGGGAGCAGTAACGCCGGGAGCTTGGATGCGGCGAACATGCTAAAACCGCTCTTAACCGATGGGAGCTTGAAATGTTTGGGAGCGACCACTTTTGAAGAATACCGCAGCGTGTTTGAAAAAGACAAGGCTTTCAATAGGCGTTTTTCTATAGTGAATGTTGAAGAGCCTTCTAAAGAAGCGTGTTACTTGATTTTAAAAAAGATCGCCCCCCTTTATGAAGAGCACCACCAAGTGCGTTATGATGAAAGCGTGTTTAAGGCATGCGTGGATTTAACGAGTTATTACATGCATGATAAATTCTTGCCGGATAAAGCGATTGAATTATTAGATGAGGTGGGATCAAGGAAAAAGATCAACCCCAAAAAAGGTAAAAAAATCAGCGTTGATGATGTGCAAGAAACGCTCGCTCTAAAACTTAAAATCCCTAAAATGCGTTTGAGCGGCGATAAAAAAGCCCTTTTGAGAAACTTGGAAAAATCGCTAAAAAATAAGATTTTTGCCCAAACAGAAGCGATTAATCTCATCAGCAATGTAATTAAAATCCAGTATTGCGGGCTTTCTTCTAAAAATAAGCCTGTGGGGAGCTTTTTATTCGTGGGGCCTAGTGGGGTGGGGAAAACAGAGTTGGCTAAAGAATTGGCCTTGAATTTGGATTTGCATTTTGAACGCTTTGACATGAGCGAATACAAAGAAGCCCATAGCGTGGCAAAGCTTATCGGTAGCCCTAGCGGTTATGTGGGGTTTGAACAAGGGGGGTTATTGGTGAATGCGATCAAAAAACACCCGCATTGTTTGTTGCTTTTAGATGAGATAGAAAAGGCCCATTCTAATGTGTATGATTTGTTGTTGCAAGTGATGGATAACGCCACTTTGAGCGACAATCTAGGCAACAAGGCGAGTTTTAAGCATGTGATTTTGATCATGACTTCAAATGTGGGGAGTAGGGATAAGGATGCACTAGGGTTTTTTAGCGCTAAAAACACCAAGTATGATAGAGCCATTAAAGAGCTTTTAACCCCTGAGTTACGCTCCAGAATTGATGCGATTGTGCCTTTTAGAGCGTTGAATTTGGAGGATTTTGAACGCATTGTTTGGGTGGAATTAGACAAACTCAAAGCCCTAGTGTTGGAGCAAGATATAACTTTAAACTTCCATAAAGAAGTGGTGAAATTTATCGCGCAAAAGAGCTACCAAACGACTTTGGGAGCGAGAGAAATTAAAAAAATCATCCACAATGAAATCAAAACCCCATTAAGCGACATGCTGCTCTTGCAATCGTTTAAAAAACCTTGCAAGATCGCTTGCTTATTAGAAAACAATCAATTGGTTTTGAAAGAAATCAAGCGCATGCAAAAGGTGAAAGAAAATGACTTTTGAAATGCTTTATAGCAAAATCCACAGAGCGACTATCACGGACGCTAACCTCAACTATGTGGGCTCGATCACCATAGATGAAAATTTAGCCAAGCTCGCTAAACTTAGAGAGGGCATGAAAGTGGAAATCGTCAATATTAATAACGGCGAACGCTTCAGCACCTATGTGATTTTAGGGAAAAAAAGGGGTGAAATTTGCGTTAATGGTGCAGCAGCGAGAAAAGTGGCCATAGGCGATGTGGTGATCATTTTAGCTTATGCGAGCATGAATGAAGAGGAAATGAATGCACACAAGCCGCGCATTGTGTTGGTCAATGAAAAAAATGAAATTTTAGAAAAATAAAAGGTTGGATATGGATTTTAGTCAATTGAGCGGGTTATTAGACGGCGTGAAAAAAGAATTTTCTCAACTAGAAGAACAAAATAAAGAAACGATTTACACTTCCAAAAGCGGTGGGGGAATGGTGAGCGTGAGTTTTAATGGGGTGGGGGAGTTGGTGGATTTGCAAATTGATGACAGCCTGTTAGAAGATAAAGAAGCGATGCAAATCTATTTGATGAGCGCTTTGAATGACGGGTATAAAAATGTGGACGAAAATAGAAAAAACTTAGCCTTTAAAATGTTGGGGAATTTTACCAAGTTGTGATGTTTCACAAAGCCCTTATCGTTCTAGTGTTTTTTGTGAATGGCTTAGGGGCTTATGATTTCAAGCATTGTCAGGCGTTTTTTCAAAAAGCCAGCCTTCAAAAAGGGGGTGTGGCTTTAAAAGAGTTGCCTAAAGGCGTGTATTTATATTATTCTAAAACCTACCCTAAACATGCCAAAGTCATCAAATCCGATCCTTTCATCGGGTTGTATTTGTTGCAAAGCGCGCCAAGCGCTTACGCTTATACTTTAAGGGACTTGGATAAAGATGCCCTTACAAGGCCTATGGCTAGCGTGGGGGAAAATCAAGCTACAGAAGCACGATTACTCTCTTTACAAAAAGGCTATGACCGCTACGCTCGTATTGCACAAGAGGTTCAAAAAAATGGCGTTATTAGCAATATTTGCTATCAAATGTTAGGGCTAGGAGTGGGGGGGAATGGTTTTATAGAAACAAAATTCATCAAGCGCTTTTTAAGCCAACAAGAGCCTTATTATGGGGATATTGGGGTGCGTATAGAGGATAAAAATAAGCGTTTGGTGGTGGTGCAATTTGATCCCTTTTTCCCTAAAAACCCTTTTTTAAAAAACGATGAAATCCTAGCGATTAATGATCATAAGATCCATTCGTTAGCGGAGTTTGAATGGGTGGTGAGCAATTTGAAATACCAAAGCTTTGCAAAAGTGAAAATCAAACGAAACCATAAAATCAAAGAAGTAACGCTTAAAGTCAATAAGCGTTATGGGGGGTTTTTACTCAAAGACACTTTTTTAGAACGCTATCATATCGCTTTAGACGAGCGTTTTATCATCACTAAAATAGGCAGTCATTTACCCAAAGGCTTGGATTTTTTAAAGCTTGGGGATAGGATTTTATGGGTGAATCGTAAGGATGTGGCTTTCAACCCGAAGGCTTTAAGAGAAGCGTTGAGCGCGCCTAAAATTGAATTGTTGGTGTGGCGTAAAGGCTTTGAATTTTACATTAAAATCCGTTGAAATTGATGAAACATGACGCTTATGAAATCATTCTTTCTTGGTTTATCACACCGCTCACGGCGATTTTAGGGCGTTTTGCTGAATTTTTCCTCTACACTTTGCATGCGCAATTCGTGTTCAATAGCACGGTCGCTTTGGCGTTCATGCTCTTTGCTTATAAAAGTTTGAAAGAGCAGAATTTTTTCAGCGCTAGCGCGATTTTAGAAGCGTTATGGTTTGTGGGGTTTTTTGCACTTTTTAACTACGCTTTAAAAAACCCTTCGCATTTTTATGAATTTTTTCAAAACGCAATTTTTATTTTGCCCAACATGCTCACCCATGCCCTTTCTCAAAGCTTGAGTAACTTTTCCAACCACACGCTTTCATTGGATTTTATCTTCAATCATGGGTTTTATGCCCTTAGTTTTATCAGCGATTTGAACCATAATGAAATATCTGTGTGGCTTTTTTTAAGCGTTTTGCAAGCGCTTTTTTTGAG
The DNA here is from genome assembly GCF_001653455.1 of Helicobacter pylori. Taxonomy (NCBI): domain Bacteria; kingdom Pseudomonadati; phylum Campylobacterota; class Epsilonproteobacteria; order Campylobacterales; family Helicobacteraceae; genus Helicobacter; species Helicobacter pylori. The sequence goes on from NZ_CP011486.1 coordinate 36,971, forward strand.
CGTGCTGTTTGCGATCATTATTTTAGTGTATTTGGAAGTGCATGTGTGGTGCTCTTTAGGGGCGCTGTTTTTAGCGTTTGGGTTTTTTAAAACCTGGAGGAGCGTCGTGTTTGCATGCCTTAAAAAATGCCTAGCCCTTGGGTTTTACAAGCCTTTTTTATTGTTGGTTGGGTTTTTGAACGTATCGGTTACTAAAGCCTTAATCAACGCTCATATGCAAGAACAACAAGAATTGAGCCTTTTATTGGTGGTAGCGTTATTTTTGTGTTGCGTTTTTATCATAGGCGTGCCTTTTTTCATCAACGCTTTGTTTAGGGTGCAAAATAGCCTTAAAGAAACTTACAAACTCGCTACAAATTTGAGCGCTAACCTCAGCCAAAGCGCTTTGGCTTCCTTACAATACATTACTACCCCACCTGTTACTACCACTCCCTCTAGCGCTTCTGCTTTTGCAAGCGAAAGCGTCTCTAAAGAAAAGGAAACGCATTCCCCCACATTCAAGGTAGAAACTACCCAATTAGATGTAAAAATTCCAAATTTCAAGCAAAAAAAGGTTAAAAAGGATACAATAAATACAAAAAACGAAATTTAAATAAATAGGAATTTAATGAGAATTTTTTTTGTTATTATGGGACTTGTGTTGTTTGGTTGCACGAGCAAGGTGCATGAAATGAAAAAAAGCCCTTGCACCTTGTATGAAAACAGGTTAAACCTTGCATGAAAGAAAAGCCTTTCAACAGCGAGCAGTTAGTCTTTTTAGAAGAGCTTTTAAGCCAGCAAGAAAAGCATTTAGAAAACAAGCTCTCTAGTTTTTCAGTGAGTGATTTGGACATGCAAAGCGTGTTTAGGCTGGAGAGGAATCGTTTGAAAATCGCTTACAAGCTCTTAGGCTTGATGAGTTTTATCGTTTTTGTTTTAGCGATCGTGTTAATCAGCCTCCTACCCTTACAAAAAACCGAACACCATTTCGTGGATTTTTTAAATCAAGACAAGCATTACGCCATTATCCAAAGAGCGGATAAAAGCATTTCTAGTAATGAAGCTTTAGCCCGATCGCTCATTGGGGCGTATGTGTTAAACCGAGAGAGCATTAATCGCATTGACGATAAGTCGCGCTATGAACTGGTGCGCTTGCAAAGCAATGCTAAAGTGTGGCAGCGTTTTGAAGATGTGATTAAAACCAATAACAGCATTTACGCGCAAAGCCATTTGGAAAGAGAGGTTCATATCGTCAATATTGCGATTTATCAGCAAGATAATAACCCCATTGCAAGCGTGTCCATTGCCGCCAAACTCTTGAATGAAAACAGATTAGTGTATGAAAAGCGTTATAAAATCGTGATGAGTTATGTTTTTGACGCTCCGGATTTTGATTACGCTTCCATGCCTAAAAACCCTACCGGCTTTAAGGTTATCCGCTATAGCATCACTGAAATTGCACCCAGAAACAAGAGCGATTGATGCAAAGATTTTTATTCATTCTTGCGTTCGTTTTTAGCGCTTTAAAGGCCGATGATTTTTTAGAAGAATTTAGCGAAAAAGCCCCCACGAATTTAAACCACCCCATGCAGGATTTAAACGCCATTCAAGGGAGTTTTTTCAATAAAAACCGCTCAACAATGTCCAACACTTTGAACATCGATTACTTTCAAGGGCAAACTTATAAGATCCGCTTGCGCTATGCGATGGCGACTTTATTGTTTTTTTCAAAACCCATTAGCGATTTTGTTTTAGGGGATAAGGTGGGCTTTGATGCAAAAATCTTAGAAAGCAATGATCACATTTTGCTCATCAAACCTTTGCAAATTGGCGTGGATTCTAATATCAGCGTGATTGATAGTGAGGGTAAGATTTTTTCTTTCTATGTGTTTTCTACGACTTTCACTAGCTCCAAACACCCTAATTTGCAGGTTTTTATAGAAGATAAGAATTATTATTCTAACGCTTTCATGAAGCCTAAAAAAGAAAATACAACTGAAAATGTTACTGAAAACACCCTTGAAAACGCTAACAAGCCCTTAAAAGAAACCAAAGCCACAGAAGAAACCAAAGAAAAAGAAGAAGAGGCCATAACTATTGGCGATAACACCAATGCGATGAAAATCGTTAAAAAAGACATTCAAAAAAACTATAAAGCTTTAAAAAGCTCCCAAAGGAAATGGTATTGTTTGTGGCTATGCTCTAAAAAATCCAAACTCTCCTTAATGCCTAAAGAAATTTTTAACGACAAACAATTCACTTATTTCAAATTTGACAAAAGATTAGCGCTCTCTAAATTCCCGGTGATTTATAAGGTCGTTGATGGCTATGATAACCCAGTGAATACAAGGATTGTGGGCGATTACATTATCGCTGAAGACGTTTCGCCTAAATGGACTTTAAGGCTAGGTAAGGACTATTTGTGCATCCGTTTGATAACAAAGGGTAGAGATGAATAAATGGCTCAAAGGGGTGCTGATTGTTGCAGGGGGTTTTGTAACGATTACAACAATTTCTTTAATCTACCACCAAAAGCCAAAAGCCCCCTTAAACAACCCACCCGCTCTTTTAAATGACGATGAGGTGAAATACCCCTTACAGGATTACACTTTCACTCCAAGCTTTCAACCAACCCCCACAGAAAACTCCAAAGACGCCACTATAAAAGCCTTACAAGAACAGCTAAGAGCCGCTTTAAAAGCCCTAAATTCCAAAGAAATAAACTTTCCTAAAGAAGAAACTAAAGAACTTACCAACCCTCCCATAGAACCAAAAGCAAACACAGCCCCCCCTAAAAAAGACTTTTCCCTAAAACAATTAGATTTATTAGCCTCTCGCATCACCCCTTTCAAACAAAACCCTAAAAATTACGAAGAAAACTTGATTTTCCCGGTGGATAACCCTAAAGGGATCGATGGCTTTACTAACCTTAAAGAAAAAGACATCGCCACCAATGAAAACAAACTCCTGCGCACCATTACAGCGGATAAAATGATACCTGCATTTTTGATCACGCCTATTTCTAGCCAGATTGCTGGTAAAGTCATCGCGCAAGTGGAGAGCGATATTTTTGCTCACATGGGAAAGGCTGTTTTAATCCCTAAAGGCTCTAAAGTCATAGGCTATTACAGCAACAATAACAAAATGGGCGAATACCGCTTGGATATTGTATGGAGTAGGATCATCACCCCCCATGGCATCAATATCATGCTCACTAACGCTAAAGGGGCGGACATTAAAGGCTATAACGGCTTGGTGGGGGAATTGATTGAAAGGAATTTCCAACGCTATGGCGTGCCTTTATTACTTTCTACGCTCACTAACGGCTTATTGATTGGGATCACTTCGGCTTTAAACAACAGAGGCAATAAAGAAGAGGCGACTAATTTTTTTGGGGATTATCTTTTAATGCAATTGATGAGGCAAAGCGGTATGGGGATCAACCAAGTGGTCAATCAAATTTTAAGAGACAAGAGCAAAATCGCCCCCATTGTCATCATTAGAGAGGGGAGCAGGGTATTCATTTCGCCTAATACTGACATTTTCTTCCCTATACCCAGAGACAATGAAGTCATCGCTGAATTTTTGGAGTGATTAAATGCTGTGTTAAAAACGCTATAATAACCCTAAAAACAAAAGAGAGCGCAACAAGAAAGCCCATGAAAATTAAAAATATCTTACTGAGTGGGGGGAGCGGTAAACGCCTATGGCCTTTGAGCCGTAGCCTATACCCTAAGCAATTTTTAAAGCTTTTTGACCATAAAAGCTTGTTTGAGTTGAGTTTTAAAAGAAACGCTCCCTTAGTAGATGAAACGCTGATCGTGTGCAATGAAAAGCATTATTTTTTAGCCCTAGAAGAAATAGAGGGCGAAATCCACAATAAAAGCGTGGGTTTTTTATTGGAGAGTTTGAGTAAAAACACTGCTAACGCCATTGCTTTGAGCGCTTTAATGAGCGATAGAGAGGATTTACTCATCGTTACGCCAAGCGATCATTTGATTAAAGACCTTCAAGCGTATGAAAATGCGATGCAAAAAGCGATTGGTTTAGCCCAAAAAGGCTTTTTAGTTACTTTTGGCGTGAGCATTGAAAAGCCTAACACGGAGTTTGGGTATATTGAAAGCCCTAACGCTTTAGATGTCAAACGATTCATTGAAAAGCCAAGCTTAGAAAAAGCGATAGAGTTCCAACAAAGTGGGGGGTTTTATTTCAATAGCGGCATGTTTGTTTTCCAAGCGGGCGTTTTTTTAGAGGAATTGAAAAAACATGCCCCTACTATTTTAAAGGGGTGCGAAAGAGCGTTTGGATTATTAGAAAACACGCATTTTTTTGGAAAAACGATCGCACGCTTGAGCGAAAAGAGCATGCAAGATTTAGAAGATGTGAGCGTTGATATAGCCTTAATGCAACAAAGCCATAAAATCAAAATGGTAGAATTGAACGCCAAATGGAGCGATTTAGGGAATTTTAACGCTCTTTTTGAAGAAACGGCTAACGGATCTAAAGAAAATGTCAGCTTGAATCAAACGCCCATCTTTGCCAAAGAAAGCGATAATAATTTAATCTTTTCTCATAAAGTCAGCGCGCTTTTGGGGGTTGAAAATCTAGCGATCATTGACACTAAAGACGCTCTTTTAGTCGCTCATAAAGACAAGGCTAAGGATTTAAAAGCTTTAGTGGGCGAGATAGAAACGCACAACCAGGAGTTGTTGCAAACGCACACTAAAGTGTATCGACCTTGGGGGAGTTATGAGGTTTTGCATGAGAGTGGTTGCTACAAGGTTAAGATTTTAGAAGTCAAGCCAAACGCTAGGCTTTCTTTGCAAAAGCATTTCCACAGGAGCGAACACTGGGTGGTGATTAGCGGGATGGCGAGCGTGGAATTAGCCCACCAGTCGTTTGAATTGCAAGCCAATGAATCCACTTATATCCCTAAAAACACCTTACACCGCCTGGCTAATTATGGCAAAATCCCTTTAATCATCATAGAAGTCCAAGTGGGCGAGTATGTCGGTGAAGACGATATTGTAAGGGTTGATGATGATTTTAACAGACAAAATCCAACGAAATAAAGGACAATAAGGACAATCATGAAAGAAAAAATCGCTTTAATCACTGGGGTTACCGGGCAAGACGGGAGCTATCTGGCTGAATACTTGCTGAATTTAGGCTATGAAGTGCATGGTCTAAAAAGGCGTTCTTCTAGCATCAACACTTCTAGGATCGATCATTTGTATGAAGATTTGCACAGCGAACACAAAAGGCGTTTTTTCTTGCACTATGGGGATATGACGGACAGCTCTAATCTTATCCATTTGATCGCTACCACAAAGCCCACAGAGATCTATAATTTAGCCGCTCAAAGCCATGTGAAAGTCTCTTTTGAAACCCCAGAATACACCGCTAACGCTGATGGTATTGGCACGCTAAGGATTTTAGAGGCCATGCGGATTTTAGGGCTAGAGAATAAAACACGATTCTATCAAGCCAGCACGAGCGAATTGTATGGCGAAGTCTTAGAAACCCCGCAAAATGAAAACACCCCCTTTAACCCACGAAGCCCCTATGCGGTCGCTAAAATGTATGCTTTTTACATCACTAAAAATTACAGAGAGGCCTATAACTTGTTTGCGGTTAATGGCATTCTTTTTAATCATGAGAGTAAAGTAAGGGGTGAAACTTTTGTCACTCGTAAAATCACCCGAGCCGCAAGCGCGATAGCGTATAACTTAACGGATTGTTTGTATTTAGGGAATTTAGACGCTAAAAGAGACTGGGGGCATGCTAAAGATTATGTGAAAATGATGCATTTAATGCTCCAAGCGCCCACTCCGCAAGACTATGTGATCGCTACAGGAAAGACTACAAGCGTGCGCGATTTTGTGAAAATGAGTTTTGAATTTATCGGTATCAATTTAGAATTTCAAAATACAGGGATTAAAGAAATTGGTTTGATTGAAAGCATTGATGAAAAAAGAGCGAGCGCTTTAAATCTAAACTTAAGCCATTTAAAAACAGGCAAAATCGTGGTGCGTATAGATGAGCGCTATTTTAGGCCTACTGAAGTGGATTTGCTTTTAGGCGATCCCACGAAGGCTGAAAAAGAGCTAGGCTGGGTGAGAGAATACGATTTAAAAGAGTTAGTCAAGGACATGTTAGAATACGATTTAAACGAATGCCAGAAAAACCTTTACTTGCAAGAGGGGGGCTATATTTTAAGGAATTTTTATGAATGAGATTATTTTAATCACCGGTGCTTATGGCATGGTGGGGCAAAACACGGCGTTGTATTTTAAAAAAAATAAGCCTAATATCACTTTACTCACCCCTAAAAAAAGCGAATTGTATTTATTGGATAAAGACAGCGTTCAAGCTTATTTGAAAGAATACAAGCCTACAGGCATTATCCATTGCGCCGGGAGAGTGGGGGGCATTGTGGCTAACATGAACGATCTTTCAACTTACATGGTTGAAAACTTGCTCATGGGCTTGTATCTTTTTTCTAGCGCTTTGGATTTGGGTATCAAAAAAGCCATCAATTTGGCGAGCTCTTGCGCTTATCCTAAATTCGCCCCTAACCCTTTAAAAGAGAGCGATTTATTGAACGGCTCTTTAGAGCCAACCAATGAAGGCTACGCTTTAGCCAAACTCTCTGTGATGAAGTATTGCGAATACGTGAGCGCTGAAAAGGGCGTTTTTTATAAAACTTTAGTGCCTTGCAACCTTTATGGCGAGTTTGACAAATTTGAAGAAAAAATAGCGCACATGATACCAGGGCTTATTTCCAGGATGCACACCGCTAAATTAAAGGGTGAAAAAAATTTTGTGATGTGGGGCGATGGGACCGCTAGAAGAGAATATTTAAACGCTAAAGATTTGGCTAGGTTTATCGCTCTCGCTTATGAGAATATCGCTCAAATCCCTAGCGTGATGAATGTAGGCTCTGGCGTGGATTATAGCATTGAAGAGTATTATGAAATGGTCGCTCAGGTTTTAGACTATAAGGGCGTGTTTGTTAAAGACTTGTCTAAACCAGTGGGCATGCAGCAAAAGCTTATGGATATTTCCAAACAAAAGGCTTTAAAATGGGAATTAGAAATCCCTTTAGAGCAAGGCATCAAAGAAGCGTATGAGTATTATTTGAAGCTTTTAGAGGTTTAAATTCAAGGCTCTTATAAGGCTATAAAACGCTTTACTATTAGGCGTTAAGCTAGCGTTTTATGATATGATGATTGCAAATTCGTTTTAAACAAGTTTTAGCTATAGGGTTTGGTTTTTGTGCGTTTTGCTTTCAATTTCAAGCGTTTTCAAAAAACAAGGCGTGTTGGCGTCCTAATTTTTCATAAAGAGCTAGGGAGTGGGGGAAAGTGGGGGCTTTTTCTATGCGACTCCTTATCGCTTGCTTTATATGAAAAATAAACCCCAAGGGCTATGACAATAACGGGGAATGAAAGGTTTTATGACCCTTATTGGTTTGGACTTTAATTTTTAAATTGTAGTGTCTGTTTTAGATTGTTAGTTGGTTTTTATTTTGAAAAACCCCAAGTCCCTTTATCTGTCTCTATACTAACTTCTTTGATATGCGGGCAACGAAATGGCAGTACATAAAATTTATGGCTATCACCAAATCTTAGCGTTTTATTGATCTCGAAATAATAAGATCCATCATTGTTATAACAATTCCCACGATTGATTTTTGCACTCAATATAGTGATATTATCAACATTGGAAATGATGTCTATCCAGTGAAACTGCCCCTTTCTAAAGCAAGAGGCCTCCTAACTAAAGCGTCCCAACAAACGCTAACCAACGGACACTAACATGAAAAGCTTTGCTCTTCAAAGTCTGCATGGACATTTCTTGCCCTAAAAAGACTGGAGGTATTTGGCTATCTTTTAGTTTAAATATAGCCTAACGGCTATGCGCTTGCATCTTCTCGCTCTAAAGAACAGAGTTTTTCGTGCGGTTAGGATAAAGATGGTTCATAAAAGTTACTTCAATCTCTACTGGTGGTTTTTCATAGGGTGTTTCTTTTATCTTTTCTACACCATTACCATTATACCCAAACAAAACCATAGCAAGCCCAAAAACGATCGCCAGCATTAAGCTCGCTCTTTTTACCATACCCACCACTAAAACCCTTTTGTTGCAAGTTTTCTCAAATAGTGAGTATAGTAGACTTAGACTTAGCTTAAGCGGACTCTAAACCATTTTTAGGGCAGGCTTAAAACGATTAAAAAATGAGCGTGTTAGCAAATCCTAGGCAACAGCTCGCCTTCTGGCATTTCTAAGATCCTTTCAAAACCCCATGCGTTCTTTAAAACCACGCTAGGATAAGGGCTTTCAAGCACTTCGCCGATAATGCAAGCGTTTTTAGCTTGTTCGTTATTTTTTAAAATTTCTAAGGCTTTAGGGGCGTCTTTTTGATTGAGCGCTAAAACAAACACCCCCTCATTAGCTAACGCATAAGGTTCTAGCCCTAAAATCTCGCAAATCCCTTTAGTTTCTTCTTTTAAGGGGATTTTTTCTTCTTCTATGATAATTTTCACTTTGGAGCTGTTCGCCCATTCGTTCAACACGCTCGCTAAACCGCCCCTAGTCGCATCTCTTAAAGCATAAATTTTGAGATCGCTTAAAAATAAGGGTTTTACTAAAGGATAAAGCAGTTGGCAATCGCTTTCTAGATTCGTTTTAAGCTTGATTTCATTACGCATCGCAAACAGGCTTGCCCCATGATTGGCGATAGTGTCGCTTATGATAATGGCTTGCCCTTGTTTTAAATGGCACGAAGAAATCCCTGTTTTGATGATTTTACCAATACAAGTCGTGTTGATAAAAAGCTTATCCACGCTCCCCTTTGGCACGACTTTAGTGTCTAGGGAGAGGAGTTTTAGGTTGGCTTTCAACAACTCTTTTTGCATGGATTGCAAGATTTGTTTTAAAAGAAGGATTTCCAAGCCTTCTTCTAAAATAAAACCGATATTCAAATACAAAGGTTCGCCCCCTTGCATGCTCACATCATTCGCGCTCCCGCAAACACAAAGCTTGCCTATATCGCCTCCATTAAAAATTAAAGGCGTGATGACAAAACTATCCGTGCTCACACAATATTCCCCATTGGCTTCAAATTTAGGGGCGTCTTCATCAAATGCGCTAATCAATTCTTTCAAATAGGGCATAAAAACCCGCTCAATCAAGGCGTTTGTTTCTTTCCCGCCATTCCCGCATGCTAGAGTTACGCTATCCATTTTTATCCTTTTTATCCTTTTTTGATGATTGTAGGGTTAAAATACGCCATTAAAGCTTGACCGACCGCAATACTGCTATCGTTAGGGGGGAAATGTTTGTGGAAAAAATACTTCCTTTGAAGCGTTTTGAATCGTCTGGCTAATTGTTCGCACAACAATTGGTTGCAAAACACCCCCCCACTGCACACCACAATATGTTCTTTAAAAGGCGCAATCAAAGCGGTAATGATTTCTATTAAGCTGTTAAAAAATTTCTTAGCGATGTGTTTAGGCTCTAAAATATCCAAATCCTTTTCAAGCGCTTGATAAAATTCTTCCAAACCCACCACGCTGTTTTTGATTTTAAAAGGATAAAACGCGCTCTCTTCGCTCTGTAAGGCTAAATTTTCTAAAACCTGCCCGCTCTCGGCTTCAAAACCAATCGTTCCCACTGCCCCTAAACTAAACGCCACTATATCAAACAAGCGGCCTATGGAATTGGTGGCGACGCTTTGAATTTTTTTGGCATGCATTTGTTTAAAAATTTCTATTTCATCTTCTTTAAAATGTTTTTGAACGCGTTTTAAAAGCTTGTTGAGTTGGTGTTTTAAAGAAATTTCTAAAACCAAGCGTTTAGGATCTTTAATCGCTTTTTGCCCCCCTAAAAGCAAAAATTCTTCAAACCTGGCCATCTCTTCAATGCGTTCAAAATCCCCCACAAAACACTCCGCCCCATAAATCTTATTGTCATAAGCCCCACTCCCATCCCAGACAATGCCTATAAAGGGATAGTTTAAGCTTGGGTCTTGCAAAAATGCATCCAGCATGCTCGCTAAAAAGTGGGCATGGTGGTGCTGGACTTGCAATAAAGGCGCATTAAATTCACAAGCCATTTTAGTGGTGGTGTAGTTTTTATGCTCATCGCACGCTAAGAGCGTGGGTTTAAAATCGTAAGCGTTTAAGAAAAAATTTAGGGTTTCTTTAAAATGTTTTTCATTTTCTAAAACGCTCAAATCCCCACAAAAAGGCGAGAGTAAAAGAACGGAAGTTTCGCTATCCAACAAACTAAAATGCCCTTTTTGCTCCGCTCCAAGCGCTAAAATCTTTGTTGGCGCGTTATGAGAGCGTTTAGGGAGAGTGAGGTAAAGGGGGGCAAACCCTCTAGCCAAACGCATGGGGCGAATGGTATTGTCCACGCATTGCGCGATACTATCATCAATCCTGTGAATGATGGCACGATTGTGCGTGAGCTTAAAATCAAAAATAAAATGAAAACGATCCAACTCTTTTTCATCGCTCGCTAAAGGGAGGGAGTTGCAATTCGCGCTCGTGAATACAATAGGGAAATTTAATAAATCCAATAATAAAGCATGCAAAGGGGTATATGGCAAGATGATGCCATAAAAGGGGGAGTTTTTGGCGATATTAGGGGCTAATTGTGCATTAGGTTTTTTGTGCGCTAAAAGGATGGGGGCGTTAGCGGATCTTAAGCTTTCGCATTCTAGTTCATTCAAAAATGCATGCTGTTTGGCTGTGTTTAAATCTTTAAACATGAGTGCAAAAGGCTTTAAGGGGCGGTTTTTTAAAAGCCGTAATCTTTCTATGGTTTGAAAGTTTCTCGCATCGCACACCAAAGCAAAGCCTCCCAAACCTTTAAGAGCGATGATTTTACCCTTTTGAATGTCTTTAGCGCATTCTAAAAGCGCATCATCATCGTTTAATTGCTTATAGTTAAGCGTAATGCCGCACTTTTTGCAGCTTATGCCTTGGATATGGAATCGTTTGTTAGTGGCGTCTTTATAGACAAATGCACAAAATTCACAGAGCTTGAAAGGTTTTAAGGCAGAGTTTTCTCTGTCATAGGGTAAGGCGTTTAAAAGGCTGTATCTTGCCCCGCATTTCGCGCAAGAATTGAAAGCGTAATGAAAATAGGGGGAATTTTTGTCTCTAATCTCACGCAAGCAATCATCGCACACGCCTAAATCTTTAGGGATTTGACTGAGCAAATTTAAAGGGTGGTTCTTGCTTTCTAAAATCCTAAAATCATTAAAATTTAACGCCTTATCATAGGGGCTGATAATGATTTTTTCAACCAACGCTAAAGGGGGCAACTCTTTTTTGAGAGCGTTTAAAAAAGATTCTGTTTTTTGAGTGGGCAAGACGATTTCTAAAGCCGCTTGAGTGTTACGCACAAAGCCTACAAGCTCTAATTTTTGAGCTAGGGTATAGATAAAAGGGCGCATGCCCACGCCTTGAACCACGCCAAAAAGCGTGATTTTATTCAATAAAGTTGCATCGTTACACAATGCAAGCTTCCATGCTGTTTGATTAGGGTGTTGCAATCAATCCCTATTACTTCTAGGGGCGTGTGTTGTTTGAAAGTTTCTAAAATGAGCGCGTCATTAGGGTCGTTGTAAGTGGGAACGATGAGAGCGTTATTGCACAATAAAAAATTCACGTAAGTTGCTGGTAGGCGTTGGTGGTTTTCATCAAAAATGGCTTTGGGGATTTCTAGGGGGATGAGTTTATAAGGCGTGCCATCAAGTTTTTTAAAGGTTTTTAATTCTTCTTGCATTTTTTTTAAAGCATTGTAATGTTCATCATTTTTGTCCTCGCATGCGCTATAAACAATGGTGTCTTTATCCAAAAAGCGAGCGAGCGTGTCGGTGTGGCTATCGGTATCATCGCCTTTTAAATAGCCATGAGAATACCATAACACTTGTTTAGCCCCTAATTCCTTTTTAAGCATTTCTTCTATTGCATGTTGATTCAAATGGGGGTTACGATTTTTTTCTAACAAACATTGGGTGTTGGTTAAAATACTCCCAGCCCCATCGCTCTCTATGCTCCCGCCCTCTAAAACATAGGGCATCGTTTTTAAAGGGTGTTTTAAAAGCCCTAAACTTTTGAGTTTGAAATTCACCAAATTGTCCAAATTAGACGGGTATTTCAACCCCCAGCCATTAAAACCAAAATTCAAGCATTCTAAAACGCCATGATTTTCAATGCTGATCGCTCCAAAATCCCTAGCCCATGTGTCGTTAGTGTCAATTCTTACGATTTCCACGCCGGGCAAGTTTTTAAGCGTCTCATAACCGATAGTATCGCTCGTATGGACGCACACTAACACTTTAGCATGTTTGGCTATGGTTTGAATGATGTTTAAAAAGCTCTCTCTGGCTTCTTTAATGCAATACGCCCAATCGCCAAACTCATGGGGAAACGCCATGAGAACCGCTTGGATTTTTTCAAACTCCGCTAACATTCTTTTCATTAAAAATCCTAATAAGGTATCATTGCAAGCAACTATAACACAATCTCATTCAAATAGCGTTTTTAAAACAAATTCAAACGCTTTTGTGCGATTTGAAAATATTCTTTTTCTAATTCTATGCCGATAAAATTTCGCTTTAAATTCTTGCATGCTAAGCCGGTGGTGCCGCTCCCCATAAAAGGATCTAGCACGAGATGATTGGGGTTTGTGTGGATGGAAATGATTTTTTCCATTAAGGCCAGGCTTTTTTGCGTGGGGTGTTTGACTCTTTCAGTTCCGCTCACTACGGGGCTTTTTAAAATCAGGGGGCGTAAATATTTTTCATTGTTGGGTTTGTTAAACACCCATTTAGCTTTCTTTTTAACCGCCCATAGGGCAAATTCCGTGTCTTGGACATAACGCCGGTTAAGGTTTCTTGGCATGGGATTGGTTTTAACCCACTGGATAAAGTCTTTAACTACAAAGCCGTTTTCTTCTAAAAAATCAGCGATATAGCTCATAAACCTGTAAGAGCAAAAAATAACCATGCAGCCGTTTGGATTGACTAAGGGGGCATAGCGTGTGATCCATTCTAAAAGCTTGAAATTTTTATCCCATTCCCCAAAATCTATACCCTGTCTTTTAGCGCTCTTTAGGGTAGAAAAATTATTTTTAACCGAAATATTGTAAGGAGGGTCAGTGATGATCGCATCCACTTTTAAATTTTGTTGGTAAAAATCCTTGATGATTTCAAAAGCGTTAGCGTGATAAATTTGTATCATTTTCTTAAGCTTTTTAAGATCGCTTTGCCTAAAGCTAGGGCTAAAAGAGGAGGCACAGCGTTACCGATTTGCTTGCAAACGCTTGTTTTATTGCCATAAAAAATATAGTCATCGCTAAAACTTTGTATCCTAGCGGCTTCTCTGGGCGTGATAGAGCGGTGCAATTCAGGGTGGGAGTTGGTGCCATTGCTTGGAGTGTCAAAGCGTGTGTCTATGGTAGGGCTGATTTTATTCCAACTCAAACGCCCCCATGTGCTTTTAAATTGTTGTTTGCCATGCAAATTTTTAGGCAAGCATTCTTTGCCTTGCTCTTTATCAATGAGCTTTAATTTTTCTAAAGCGCTTTGCGAGTGGTTGGTGGCTTGATGGTTGTATAATTTAGGGCTATCTTTTCGCATTAAAGCTTGATAATTGGATTGGATAGGGTTTAAATAATCGCTTTCAAACGCCCCCTCATTAGAATGAAGATAAGCTAAATCGCTTATCGCCTCTTGAACGCTCACGCTTTGAGAAGGCTCTAAAAGATCAAAATCAAAACTAAAATGAGTAGCCCCAACAATAAAAGCCCTCTCCCTACTTTGAGGCACGCCATAATCTTTAGCGTTTAGGATTTGATAGCTTAATTGATACCCTAAAGCGTTCAACCTTTCTTTAATTTCTTCTAAAAAATAGCCTTTAGCGCATGAGATTAGGTTTTTCACGTTTTCAATGATAAAAATTTCTGGTTTTATGGCTTTCACTATTTCTATATATTCTAGGAATAAGAAATTTCTAGGGTCTTTTAGCCCTAAATTTTTCCCTTTATTAGAAAAGCCTTGACAGGGAGGCCCGCCAATGATCATGTTGATTTCTAGCTTTTTAGCCAGCTCTATAACTTTTTCTTTAATGTCAGCTTGAGTGATGTCCCCACAAATACCCACAGCGTTTTTATGGTTGTTTTCAAAAGTATTTAGGGCTTGTTTATCGCAATCTAGCCCTATTAAAGTGCTAAACTCTTTTAAGCGCTCTAACCCAGCGCTAAAACCTCCAGCCCCACAAAACAAATCTAAGATTTTATAATTCATTTTAAGTTTTCATAAACTCTGTTAATAAGCGTTAAAAAATCATCGGTTTCAAAACGCAACAAACTCTAAATTGTCTTTATTGCGTTTTAAAATCTTTCCAATCAATTCTTTTTGAAATTCCTCTTCGCTAGCCCCTTTTTTAAAGCCCTATGACAAGTGGGGCAGAGCTTAGCGAGGTTTTCTAAAACATCTAATTCTTGGTTTTTGCCCAAAGAAATCGCATGGTGTATTTCGGTGTAGTAGGAATCAGGATTTTGAGTGATTTTATATAAAGGCCAAGAAATAAAACTTCTTTCTTTAATAGGGTAGTCATCATAACATGCACTGCAAACATTAGGCGTTGGAATGCGATAAAAATTGATGATTTGGCTATCTCGCCTAAACTCCTCACTTTTTTGAATAAACCCTAGCTGCTCCCTTAATTTTTCAATGCTTTTGTCGTCCAAATCTTGCTGATAGATATTTTTAAAATAAAAATGAACGCGTTCTATAAAACCATTACCACGATATTCTGTTCTTGGCGGGTAACTTAATTTGTAATACCCATTATCATAAATAAGAGGCGTGTTAAAAATACGATCAGCGATTTTCTTTTTATAGGGGTTAAACAAACCGATATGGTATAAATACCAATCCAAATCAATCCTGAATTGAGCGTTTCGTTGGTGAATGCCTTGCACATGTTCAGGTTGTAATTCCCTGAAATTAAAATTCAATACTTCGCTAGGGATATGGAAAAGATCGATCAAATAATGGAATTTTTTAAACTCTAAAGGGCTATGAAAGAAGTAATCTAAAGTTAAAAAATTTCGCTGCGTATCAATACTGCCCCTGCTTTCAAAAAAGCCGCTTAAAAAGAGTTTTTGATCGGGCGTCATTGAATGAGAGCGGCTAAAAAAGTCGTTGTCTATGAGCGAGTTTAAAAGTTTCTTGTAAAAAGAGTTTTCATCTAAATTTAAGTCGTTTTCTAAAACAAAAATAAAAGTTCCTTTAATGTTTGTAACGCTCTCGCTATTGGATTGCCAAATTGGATGCACGCTTAAAATATTAAGAGCGTTTAAAACTTCTGGCTTACTTTCTTCATAACCAACGATAAATTTTGAAGCCTTGTAAGAACACACCCCATAAATACAACCATTTTTGATTTGAAAACGGCTCAACAACACCCCCAAATTAAAGGGGTCAATGGCGTTTAAAAAGCGAGAAACAAGCATATAGAGCGATAAAATAACCTTTCATTTTTTAAAAGGATTATAAAATAACGCCCATTAGTTTTTGTTTAAAGGGTTTAGGATATTGTTAATAAGGTGTGTTTTAAGAAAGACCAAGGTAAACTCTCTAAAAAAAAGAACTTTAAGTTAAAAGACTTACGATATTGAATAAGTGCATAATTGGATTTCTTAGGACAAAATTTGAGAGAAATAGCGTTGACTTTTCAAAATAGCTAAAATGCTTGAGCTAGTGAGCTATATTAGTTTGGCTATAAAGACAACTCGTATCAAGCTTTATTGGAATGGATATGAAAAATCCGCTTAAGTTATTTGACCCAATACAATCTTTAAAAAACAAGGAAATCATAAAAATTTTGAGAAACAAACAAGTCTTTTGTTATTGTTTCAAGCTTATTTTTGCAAGCTTGGATAGCCAAATCGGAATTATCAATACCTATAAATTTTCGTTGCAATAAAAACGCAGATTTTAAGGTTGTTCCAGAACCACAAAAGCAATCTAAAACAATACTATCCTTATTAGAAGAGGTTTTAATGATCAAATCTAATAATTGAGCGTTTTTTTCTGTGGGGTAACTTGGATATTGTGGGTCTTTAAATTCCCAAATGTCTTGGACTCTTCTGCCAACTTGCTCTAAGGCATAAATTTTTTTTCTAGGGTTATTATTATGAGAATATTCAATCAAACCTTCTTTGTCCCAACGCTCAAGCGTGGCAATATCAGTGCGCCAATGCCGCCCTTTTGGAGGTAGCATGCCTTTAAATGCCTTAGAACATTCGCCATTTTCCACTTCTCCTGGAGCATGTATTGGAACGGTAGTGTAACGCCTTTTATCTTTGTCAATTTTAGGGAATCGTTTTTCTAAATCTTGTGGCGTATAAGGGATCTTGGGTTCGTTAAAAATGGGATTTTTTCCTTTAGAGTAAAATAAAATCATATCTTTTATGTTACCATAGCCTATTCTTTTAAAATTTTTAGGATTGCATTTTATGCGTGTGATTTCATTTCTAAAGTTTTGTATGCCAAATATTTCATCTAACATTACCTTAACATAATGTCCTATCTTATAATCTGTATGCACATAGATAGAGCCTTGTTCTGAAAGCAATTCTTTAAGCAATACCAAGCGCTGCTTTAAAAATTCTATAAAATCCATACCCACTACTTTGTCGCTATAAGCAATATCGCCATTCTTGGAATTACTGATTGTGGTTGCTCTACCATTTGTGATAGTAAAATGATTGTTTGTAGCAAATGGAGGGTCAATATATATTAAATCTATTCTTCCTTTTAGGTTTTTATCATTTAACAAAAAAAGTAGAGCGATTGAATTTTCTGCTTGTATTAATAAGTTTTGCATTTCTCTCATTCAAATTTGATATAAAAATTCTCGTAACACTAATGCACTCATAATATTATAGTTTTTATAAATAGTATCTAGCAATTTACGCATTTTATTATTGCTTTCAATATATAACACGCCATCTAAAATAGCCACTTTAATTGCTTTGATATTGGGTGTTTCAATTGTGCTAATAGCGTCGTTAAATTGAGCGTTTTGGTGTCCTCCAAAATCAGTTAAAAATTTGGCTTCGCCAATAATATATTTTTTGTTAAATCTTGCCACGAAGTCTAGCCCTTTATGATGGTGATAATTTAAATGAGATTTGGCAAATTCTGCCATGATATTATCGCTTGCTCTTAAAATGGCATCGTTTTCATTCGCTATAAAATCATTTAAATCTACAGGTTCAACACCTAAAGATTTATTATTGAGCCAATCTTTAAACATAGGACCGATTTGGCGGTTTGTTTCTTTTGGCTCACTGCATTTTTCAAAAATTTTATTAAGTCCCATTTCATACAATCTCCCACAAATGCGATTGATTGTTCTTGGATTGCGTTCTAAAGCGCTTTTATCTCGTTTTAAATAGGCAATATAACTATCTTTAATGGGAAATAAATCTAAATTAAGCAATTCAGTTATTAAAGCTAAATTGTCTTTTTGTTTAAAATGATATTCAATATTAGACCAAATTTTTGAATCAATTTCTCTCAAACCTTCTGGAATTGTAGGATACACTTGAAACAAGTCATCTAAATAGGAGCGTTGATTGGCGTATTCTATGCTTAGCTTTGTCCAATAATTCACCAATTTAACCTTTTTGAAAATAGTTTCACTGCATAGATTGTAACAAAAATATTGCTTAATTTTCTAAAAATAATTTCAAGCTAAGAAGTGTTTTTGATTGAAAAATAAGTTTTTAGAACTTACTATTTTGATTTGAAAACGGCTCAACAACACCCCTAAATTAAAGGGATCAATAGCGTTTAAGAAGCGAGAAACAAGCACAGAGGGCAATAAAATAACCTTTCATTTTTTAAAAGGATTATAAAATAACGCCCATTAGTTTTTGTTTAAAGGGTTTAGAATTGATTGGCTCATCATAAAGCATATAATCGCCACTCAATTTTTGCTCTAGCCCCAGAAAACAAAGAAATATAGGTTAAAGTTTTATCCAAAAGCATAGGGGCGTTAAAAGACTAAATAATATCCATTCATCTCAATGCTTCAAGCTTTCAATTTCTTTAAGCATGGTTTCAAAAGCTTCTTTAGTGCCTGCTCGCACGCTAGAAAACAAACTAAACACCACAATAGCTATACTCGCTGCAATAAAGCCCGGGACGATTTCATAAATATCCAAAAAGCTCTTGCCAAATTTGTCGTATAAAATCACCGTGCTAGCCCCAGAGAGCATGCCAGCAATCGCTCCGATTCGTGTCATTCTTGACCAAAAAAGCGAAAACAAAATCACCGAGCCAAAACTTGCGCCAAAGCCAGCCCATGCGTAACTCACAATGCTAAGAATGCTAGCGTTTTTATCCGTTGAAATGAAAAAAGCGATGCAAGCCACCCCTAAAACCGAAAGCCTAGAAATGATCATCACCAACTTTTGGGGGGCGTTTTTGTTAAAAATCGTCGCATAGAAATCTTCAGCAATGGTAGAAGAGCTTACAAGCAGTTGTGAACTGGCCGTGCTCATCACCGCCGCTAAAATCGCGCTCAATAAAATGCCTGTGATCCAAGGGTTAAAGAGCAATTGACTCATCACAATGAAAATCTTTTCAGGGTCTTGCAAGCTCAAATCAAATTTATGCACATATGCAACGCCCAAAAGCCCCATAACGCATGCCCCAATCAAAGAAATGACCATCCAAGAAATGCCAATAGTGGTCGCTTTAGGGACATCTTTAATGGAGCGGATAGACATGAAGCGCACTAAAATATGGGGTTGTCCAAAATAGCCTAACCCCCAAGCAAGGCTTGAAATAATAGCGACTATGCTAGAGCCTTGCAAAAAAGAAAGGTTTTCAGGCTTGATTTCTCTAATGATTTTAATGCCCTCTCCAATCCCCCCAAGATGGATGATCATCACAACCGGCACCACGATTAAAGCGCCCATCATCAAAAGCCCTTGAATCAAATCCGTCCAGCACACCGCCTTATACCCTCCTAAAAAGGTGTAAGAAACAATAATCAGCGTGCCGATACTTAAAGCGTAGGTGTATTGGATCCCAAAAGTCGCTTCAAAGAGTTTGGCCCCGCTCACAAGCCCTGAAGAAATATAGAAAATAAAAAAGATTAAAATCACAAAGGCTGAAATCAAGCGCAAAATGTGTTTGTCATCGCTAAAGCGGGTTTCAAAATAATCTGAAATGGTGATGGAATTAGCGATCACGCTCGTATAAATGCGCAAGCGTTTGGCCACAAAAACCCAGTTAATGAGTGCCCCCAAACTCAATCCTATGGCGATGTGTGAGTTGATAAGCCCTCCCACATACAAAGCGCCCGGTAACCCCATTAAAAGCCACCCGCTCATATCACTCGCCCCAGCGCTCAAAGCGCTAATCACAGGACCCATGGAGCGATCGCCTAAGAAATAGTCTTCGGTTGTTTCATTTTGTTTGTAAAAATAAAAACCAATGTAGAGCATTAACAGCGAATAAACGATAAACATCGTAACAATAGGGGTGCTTAAAACAACATGTCCCATTTTGATCTCCTTTTTTGCAATCTTTATTTTTCAGTGCAACATGACTTGTGGCAAGTGGGTTGCTTTAAAACCCTTGATCCTAAATTCCCGTAACGATGATAAGAGATGCTAACCGATCGTTCTAAGTGGTAATACAACAATTCAAAACGCCCATTCAAGCATGGTTTAGCGGTGGCTAAAACCATCCCTAAAGCGCTCGCTCGCTCATGCAATAAATCTAGATCGCTTTTTAAATAGCGGATGCGATTGAAAGCGTTCAATTTCTCGCTAAATTTTTGCAAGCTTTCATAAACAATAGGGGCATTTGCTTGGAGCGTTTTCAAGCATTCTAGGAAAAAGGCTAAATCTTTATTGGCATGCTCGTTTTCTGCACTGATTGTTAAAGGGATTTGAGAGGTTAAACACGCTAAAGTAACGCCCAACATATCGCTTAAGGTGTCCTTTTCGGTGATGCGATAACCCACGCTTTTAACTTTAGTGTAGGAAAAAAGGTTGTCTTCGCCCCTGATTTTGACATAATCTTTAGTCTGGCTAAATTCATGCTTGTAATGATAAGCGTAGCTCTTTGCCATAAAAATCGTGCGCTTCAACTCATGCGTATGCTCATCATAGCCTTTTTGAGTTAGTCTTTCTAAAGCTTCACTTAAAGGGTTGGTTAAAGCGTGATCATCCTCTTCTTCTTGGTGAATATCCACAAATTGCGTGATATAGTTAAAAATGCCTACCTTCCTCCCAAACCCCACGGCGGATTTTTTGATCCCCCCAAAAGGCTGTCTTAAAACAATAGCCCCTGTGGTGGGTTTATTGATATAAATGTTACCGGCTTCAATGCGTTCTAAATAATATTCCCACTCCCTTTCATCTAAAGACTCTAACGCGCTCGTAAGCCCATAGCCGGTAGAATTGACTATTTCTATCGCTTCATCTAAATCTTGCGCTTTTATCACGGATAAAATAGGGGTAAAAAGCTCGGTTTGGTGCGTGAAATCGCCCTTTTTAGTGCCGTATTTGATGCTTGGTTTCATCAAATAGGGGTTATCATTCACAAAGCTTACCGGGATCTCGTAATTTTCATAGCCTTTCAATTCCTCCATCGCTTGAATGACTTTTTCATTGGGTTTGTCCGCTAGAGCGCCGATTTTGTTTTTAAAATCAAAAGGATCGCCCACGCTAAGGCTTAAAGTAGCGTCCGTTAAAGTCTTTTTAAAATTCTCATCTTCATAGACTTCTTGTTCTAACACTAAAAGCGAAGTTGCAGAGCATTTTTGCCCTGAATTGCTAAAAGCTGAATGGATGACATTTTTAATCGCTTGATCCCTGTCTGCCATTTTGCTCACAATGGTGGCGTTTTTACCGCCTGTTTCTGCACTCAAGGCTAAAGTGGGGTTGGCTTTAAGCATTTTGTAAGCGGTGTCTTCGCCCCCGGTTAAAATAGCAAACTTAATACTTTCATCTTTTAAAAGATGTTCGCTAATGTCGCTCCCTTTAGAGGGCAAGTAAATGAGTGCGTCTCTAGGCACGCCGGCATCCCAAAAACACTCACAAAGTTTATACCCGGTTACGCTAGACAAACTTGAAGGCTTGTAAATCACCCGATTGCCAGCGGCTAGGGGGGCAGCGATAGTGCCTGCGGAAATGCCCACAGGGAAATTCCACGGGGCAATGACTACGCCGAAACCTTTAGGGGCGAATTGGGTTTTTTGGTTTTGCTCTTGCAACACCCTTAAGCTATAAGGGTAAAATTCTAAAAAGTCAATGGCTTCGCTCACTTCAGCGTCCGTTTCAGCGAAAGTCTTACCCACTTCTAAAGCCGAAATCCCTATTAAATCGCCTCTTCTTTCTCTAAAAAGCTGGGCGGCTTGGCTCATTAAGGCATGGATTTCTGCAAAGCTTTTTTGACTGAAACGGCTTTTATCGCTTTTAGCGACTTCTAGGGCTTTTAAAATCGCTTCTTTATCGGCTAAATGCACGCTAGCGATCTTTTTATGATGGATTTTATCAAAGACTTCTAAAGGGGTTAAATTAGGGTCTTCAAACCTCCCATCTATTTCTGGGTAAAGCTCTAAAATAGGAGCGTTATGCATTTTCTCGCGCACTTTTTTAGCCCACTCTCGGTTGGCTTTTAAAATAAAATCGGTATCGCTTTCGTTTTTAAAAGAGTTGTTCGGGTAAGTGGTGTGCCCGCTTTGCTTGGCGTTCCTATTTTGAGTCCTGTGGGTGGCATTGTCTAAAGTAGCGATCCCTTTAAGGCTGTTTAAAAAGCGTTGCTCTTGGTCTTTCCATTCGCTCGTGCCTACTTTGAGGTTGAAGAAGGCTTTCATGAAATTATCGCTTGAGGTGTTTTCATCTAACCTCCTCACTAAATAAGCGATCGCATTGTTGAAATGCGCTTCATCGCACACCGGCGCATAAAGAATGAGTTTGTGCATCTCTTTTAATTCCTGGCTCGCTTGCAAGCTCATGCCCTCTAGCATTTCAAAGCTAAAATGCTCCAACACAACAGGGTCATTAAGGGCATGGATGCGCGTATAGACATAGGCGATTTCAAAAATATTATGGCTTGCTGCGCCAATATGAATGTATTTGTAATTATCGCCCTCTAAAACAAAATCCAGCATTTTATTGTAGTTAGAATCGGTGTCTTGCTTGCTAGAGAATGTGGGTAACGCCCAGTCTTTCATAGAAGCGATGGTCTCTTCGCTTTCCATGTTCGCTCCCTTAACAAAGCGGATTTTAATGGGTTTCAACCCTTTTAAAACCCTTTCTTTAGAAAAAGCGTGCAATTTTTTCAAATATTCATAAGAATCAGGGATATAAGCTTGCAACACAATACCAGCGTTCAAGTCAAATTTAGCAATGGACTCCATAAAAGACTCCACTGTTAGCTCTAAATCTCTAAATTCTTCCATGTCTAAATTGATAAATTTAGGGATACCCTGCTTTTTTTCTTCTTCTAAAGCTAAAGCATAGAGGGCGTCTAAGCGTTTGACAATCTCTTTTTTAGAGTATTCAAAATCAAGGATATTGATTTGAGAAAAAATCGTGGTGATTTTAATGGAAATGTATTGGATGTAGTTGGATTTTAGGGCTTGGGAGTATTTTTCAAAACGCGCAGCCGCTTCTTCTTCGCCTAAAACCTCTTCGCCGATAAAATTCACATTCAAAATGATGTTTTCATTTTTTCTTTTTAAAATCCGCTCTTTTAATTGGCCCTCTTCTTGCTCTAAAACCATCGCTTTCGTGTCGCTTCTGATCTTATTGACAAAGAAAGGCACGCTCATATTGGGCAGCATTTTCCCAAAGCTTAAAAACCCCATTAAAAGCAACTTTTCAAATGAAGAAAAAATCTCACGGCTTTTGTATTTGTCTAAAACATGCTCAATCATTTCAAAGCGGGCTTTATTGTCCAAGCACCTGAAACTCCTGTCCATAAGCTCTATGAGCATGACTTTATTTTCAGGGTTGTTTAAAAGTTTTTGCATTTTAGAATGGAACGCCTTTTCTTGCTCGCTCAAATGTTGGCTGATATTATTTTGCAGTTTTTTGGCTAATTCTAATGAATCGTCAATGATTTTTTGCATGAGCTTACCTTTTTTTAAGAATTTGGCTTGATTATAACATGTTTTAAACGGGCGTTTTTTAATAATGATTTTCAATTTTTGATTGTTTTTATACTAAATGAATTTAATTATTAAAATTGTTTTATTTAAATGTGGTAATTATTTACCGATTGAGCGTCAAAATAGGAGGAATTTTTGATCTTTTAAAAAGTTCATTTA
The DNA here is from genome assembly GCF_001653455.1 of Helicobacter pylori. Lineage (NCBI taxonomy): Bacteria > Pseudomonadati > Campylobacterota > Epsilonproteobacteria > Campylobacterales > Helicobacteraceae > Helicobacter > Helicobacter pylori. Next base: position 60,340 of record NZ_CP011486.1, read on the forward strand.
CTTTTCGTTTAAAAATAAATTTTATCATTCTCGCCGTATAATTTAAAAGCTTTAAAAGCAATTTTGAATTAAACGAAAAAATTTAAAAACAAAAGGATATAAAATGAAAACAATTAGAAACGGTTTGATGGTTAGCGCGCTTGGTGCGTTGTTATTGAGTGGTTGCTCTAGCTTTAAGTCTCAAGGTTTGGCTTGCGTTGATGGTAAGGCGATGAAAAAAGAAGCCCACCACACAGAAAGACAAACCACTACCAACATGCCTTCAGGTCTTTTTGACCCTTATTCTTCTAATCTAAACCACTGGGATACTAGCCTTTAACCCTAGATCCTAGGGGGTTTTCTTTTTTCTAAACCCATTTTTAAATCCGCTTTAAAAACGCTTTTTAACTTATCTTAATGAAACGCCATGCATTAGGTGTTTGTTGCGAGCACTTTTTAGTGGCAACGCTTGGCTTTTGGGTGCTGATAATAAAGCTCATTTTAAGTTTTCTCAAATTATAATAACAATCTTTTTAACATTGATATAACATAAAAGGAAATATTCTTATGAGTGGCGTTCATATTGTAGAAAATACGACTGCTTCCACCCCCCCCCCCCCACAAATGAAGAGCTTTTAAAACGAATTAAAGAGCTTGAAACTCAAGTTAAAGAATTAAAAGAATCATATAAAAACCTTGAACCCCTTAGGAAATTCTCTCGTTTAATAGGCTTCTTTTTTGGAAATGCCTCTAACGACACCCAAGAAAATTCAAAAGACACTCCAAAAGAGGAAGCGTTTAAACAACTCCAAGAAGAAAATGCATCTTTAAAAAAGAATTTAGAAAATGCAGAGGAAGAATTAAGAAAACTTAAACAAAGTAATAGCCGTGATCTTGAAGCTTTACGACAGAAAAAGAAAATCTAACTAAAGCAAACGCCGAGATGAAAACAGAAAAAGAAAATCTAATCAAAGATAAAACAGATCTGAATAACAAAATCGCCGGGTTATCCACAGAAAATGACAAGCTAGAGCAAAAACACGCTCCATACGACAAATTAGAAAAACTCTATGAAGTCTTTTTGGAAGTTAAAGAGTGCTTGAGTTTTGAGTTTGTCAAAGACACTCATAGTGCAATGGATTTGATCGGGTATGTTCTTAGCGACAGCAAATACTATGTGGAAGAGTTTTATAAAAAAACCCAACAAGAGCTGAGGAATAAAAATAGCGATAAAGGTGAAAAATTCGTCGCATTGTTTGATTTGCTTTTTGAGTGCATCAAGGATAAGAAATTTAAGCGTCTGGAAGTGCCAAGCTCTTATAACTCTGCATGCATAACATTATACCCAGAGCAAAGCAGCACAGGAAACATCCAAAGAGTGGTTTTAAGGGGCTATTCATACAATGACGCAATTAAGCCTAGTATCGTGGATATGGGAGGGTGAAATGTTTTATTTGTCTTCAACAAAGGAAAAACTAGTAATGCGCATCAATCTTTTGGAAAGCGAAAAAGCCAAGCTATTTAAAGAAAAAGGCAAGCTAATTGCAGAAAAAAATGAGTTATTCACAGAAAAAGAAAAGCTCACTAGAGAAAACACCGAGCTAGCCAGCAAAAACACTGCGCTGAAAACTGAAAATGACAGGCTCAACCACCAAGTTATCGCGCTCAATAAAGAGCAGGGCAGCCTCAAACAAGAGCGAACGCAATTGCAAGGTGCGTGTGGGTTTTTAGAAGAAACATGCGCTAATTTAGAAAAAGACAACCAACAGCTAACTGACAAACTCAAAAAATTAGAAAGCGCTCAAAAAAATTTAGAGAACGCTAACAACCAATTACGGCAAGCTAAAGAAAAAATAGCCGAAGAAAAAACAGAGTTGGAGCGAGAAATGGCGCGCTTAAAGGGATTAGAGGCTATGGAAGCCAAAAGCGAGTTGGACTTGCACAACAAGCGTCTTGCGAGCGAGAATAGGGATTTAAAATCCCAAAAGAGAAAATTAGAAGAAGAGAACATAAAGCTCAAAAAGGAGGTTGAAGATGTGAAAGAGCGGCACTCACAATTGCAACAACAAAACGATGAATTAGAGCGTTTGAACGCTAATGCAGAAAGAACGCAACACGATTTAAAATAACAATAAAGGAAATATCATGGTAAAACCCCTAGAGAGTTTAACACTGCCTCTTGGTCACCCCTTAGTAGAGACTTTGTGCTATTGGTCTTTAGCAGGTGAGAGCAAGATCATTGAGAGCGAGAACATTCCGCTAAATTTCAAAAAAGAAGTGTCAACAGAAGATCAAACCAAGTTTAAAAAAGCGATAGAAGTGATGCATGCCATTGTCAATCATAGCGCTTCTTCAAGGTATCTTTCTGATGGAGATCAAAAAATCCTAGAAAATTTAAGCGCGGCTAAAACGATCAGTAATGAGCTTGTAGAACAAGCTTTAGATTTTGTTTCTAACAATAATGTGTATGTGGATTTTGAAACCTTTAAAAAGATGATGCTTGAAGTGGATTCTGTAGCGGTAGGCATTGAACCATACAGCCAAACCAGGTTAGAGGATTTGAATGGAGGGCATTGGGATTTGGAGGTGCCTTGCGCTAGTAAAGAAAGCGTGTCGTTTAGATTTGATCATTTAGAAGGTAAGTTTTATGCGCGCTCCAGTTTGCATAAAGACGATTTGAAAACGGATATTGTCGCTATTGACTTTGGGACTAAAAGCACGACTGCAAGCTATATGGATAAGGACGGGCGATACCGCTTGCTTTCTATTGGGAATACTGATGATGAAAGTGCTAAAAAATTTGAAAACCCCACGATCGTAGAGTTTAGGCACAGAAAAAAATTTATTACAGAATACGATGCGCTAAAGCACCGCCCTTTCACAGAAAGAAACGATATAGAAGTGGCGCATGAAGCCCAAAAGAATACTGCAGGCGTTAAAGGCAATGATTTGTATCGGTTTTTTTCTAAATTAAAACAATGGGCTGGATCGGATGAAAAACAGAATTTTAGGGATTTGAATGAGGATTTTTCTTTAGAAAGCTTTGCTGATTGCAAGGATTTTAACCCCATAGAAATCTATGCTTACTGCATCGGCCGTTGCATCAACAACATGCATAATGGCGTGTTTTTGAAATACTTTTTATCCTATCCCATCAAGTATGAAAAACATCAGGCTGAAAAAATCAGAGAAAGTTTTGAAAAAGGTTTGAAAAAATCCTTACCCAGGCATGTTTTTGACGATGAAAAAACGGCTAAAAATTTCAAAGTGGAACTAAGAGCGAGCGAGCCTTTTGCGTATGCTATTAGCGCTTTAAAAAGCTATGGGTTTTTTAAGTTAGAAAACTTAGAGGAACCGGTTTATTACGGGGTGTTTGATTTTGGGGGTGGGACGACGGATTTTGACTTTGGCAAATGGGAAAAAAGCGCCAACCCTAAATTCGCTTACAAGATGACGCATTTTAGCAATGGAGGGGATAAATTTTTAGGCGGTGAAAACCTATTGGAATTGTTGGCTTGGGAAGTGTATGCTCAAAATTTTCAAACGCTAAAAGAAAAAGAGGTGGTTATCGCTAAACCCAACTATGACGGGGTTGATACGCAACGCTTTGGATCTTTGATGCAAAATTCCAGAGAAGCGCGCTTGAATTTGCAAACGATTGCTTCTAAATTACGCCCTTTTTTAGAGAATTTAGACGACCATGCTTTAGAAGCGATAGAAGAAAATGAAGAAGTAAAGATAAAAGATTTTGAAGAGAGTTTTAAAATCATGCTGCTTGATAAGAATGGGGTAGGAAAGGATTGCGAACTTCTAATAGATTGCAAAGAGCTTTTAAACCTCTTAAAAGACAAGATCAATAAAGGCGTTTTAAACTTCTTTGCAGGATTTTCTAAAGTGATGGCTGAAAACATTGACGATCAATGCAAAGCGTTTCATATTTTCTTAGGAGGGAATGCAAGCCAGTCGGTGCTGGTCAAACAAGCGTTTGAAGAGGCGATAGAAAGCGAGCTTAAAGATTACCAGCAAAAGGTTTCTAAAAATGATTTTAAATTCATTCTTTATGAGCCATTAGGCACAGAAAAATCAGACAAACAGATTTTAGCGCTTACAGGAGAAGATGTTTCTAAAACGGCTGCTTACTTAAAGCCTACTTGCAAAACGGGGGTTGTTTTCGGGCTTTTAGAAAGCAGGCCTAGGCCTAAAGGGATTGAAATGCCCTCTATAAGCGCTAATCCTGTGTTTAAATACGATTTGGGTATTGAAATGGAAGGGAAGTTTCACGCTAAAATCCATCGGGATTCTTTAAAACCCAATGAATACCAACTCTTTCAAGCTAAAGAGGAATGGGGAGGCTATGACACTTTAGAGATACGATACAGCGATAAAGCCCTAGCAAACACCAACACCTTGCCCGTTCAAGATGCGCAAATTATTCGCATAGTGCTAGAAGAATGCGAAGATGTGGATGTGAAGGTGTGTTGCGTGGATTCACAAAGCATTAAAGTGGGGCTGTTTAAAGACAACCAGCTAATCTATGAAAGCGCAGTGGAGAAACTATCATGAACAAGCCAGCGTATGCATTTGTCGTGATTGAAAAAAGCATCATGGTGTTTAAACACACCAAAGATAAGGGGCTAATTAATATCACGGAAGGTTTTGTGCCGTTAAAAGAGGGCTTTTTAAAAGGTTTTAAAGAGCGTTGCAACTTGGAATTTTTAGAAAATTTAGACCTTTTGTTTTTGTATGACCATAAATCTTTAAGCGAGGTTTTTTCCCTATGCAAAGACTTGAAAAATTCCATTTGGGACAGAAAGCTTGTGGTAGAGCTGGTGGAGGCTTTAGAGAATTTTAAGGGTTTGAATCTGTCCCTTAAGATAGAAGATGGGCATTTGAATAGCTTGGGTAATGGCGCTAAAAAATTGCTCACCAACGCTGATTTAGGGAGCAATCATAAAACAATTGCGATAGAAAACATGAAAACATACCACCAAAGCCAGCAAGAAAAATATAAAAGAGAAAGAGGCGAAGTATTAGAGATTCGCCCCACGCCACCCTCTAATTATGGGGGTGGAAGCATTAGAATCAGCGGCGATAAAAAGCCTGATTCTAATGAAGAAAATTTTTAAAAGAAAGGAAAACGCATGAGTAAAGTGCAAATGGATACCGAAGAGGTTAGGGAATTTGTAGGGCATTTAGAACGCTTTAAGGAATTGATGAATGAGGAAGTGAACAGCTTGAGCAGCCATTTCCATAATTTAGGATCATGGCAAGACGCTAAAAGGGATAATTTTAGCGAGGTGATAGACAACTTGAGAAGCACTTTCAATGAATTTGATGGAGCCGCGCAAGAGCAAATCGCATGGCTTAAAGAGAGGATTAGGGTTTTAGAAGAAGATTATTAAAGGGTGGTTTATGGCTGAATGGAAAACGGACACAGAAGAAGTCAAAAAAATCGTTAAAGCTTGCAGGGATTTTAAAAAATCCTTGCAAGAAGAAAAGTGTGGTGGTTTTATCAAAGATCTTGATCGTTACGCGCGAGAAATCCAAATAGAACGCAGAAAAATTGAAATGCAATTGCAAGGCGCTAGAGAAGAATTAAGAAGAGCCAAAAGGAATGAAGATGACGCTGGATTTGTTTTAAAAGGCTTGCAAACCGCTTCTGTCCTCTCGTTTATTTGGCCTCCTGCTAGAGTGGCCGCTGCAGCAGCCATTACAATCGCTGAAATGATTTTGAAATTTATGAAAGAAGACACAGAAAAATGCAAAAGGAATGTGGATCTATTAGAGCGAGCGCTTGAAATCTATTCCAATCAAGCTAGAGCGAGTAGGGATCTTGTGGAGGGATCTTGGGAGGGCGTTAAAAGCAGGTTAGGGTTTTATACGGATAGGCATCAGGAATTTATCAAGCGTTTGAATTATGCGAGTGCGGCGATAGATGAAAGATACGATATTGCACCTCCAGAAAGTTTGAAAGAGCGCGATTTTGAAAGCCCCACGATCTTTAATAGCGCTAACAAAAAGGTTTGTGATGAGCGTTTGAAAGATTTGAGGGAAGATTTCAGCTTTTCTTTATACGCTGAGTTGAAAGACAAGATCAGCGCTTCTTCTCATAGAGATTGCGCCACAACCCCTAAAGAGCATGGATTGGATTTGATGAGCGTTGGTATTGAAAGCTTGACTTTAGCCAAAAAACATTGCGCTAAAAACATTAAGGAAGCTTTACAAGATTTTACGGAAAAAGTCAAAAAATCCCCCAACGATTTGAACGCCATGAATGAAGCCTTTAATCGTTTAAAAACAGAGTTAGAAAGAGTTGCAGATGATGAACGCTTGAAGGGCTTGAGGGAAAATCTTAGCGCTTCTTTGCATGCTTTATACGCTGAATTGAAAGACAAAATCCATCAAAACGCTTTATCTGGCGATGAATTGGAACGCATGATAGCCTCTAAAGAGCGAGAAATTGAAAAGAATTTGATGGACTCTTTTGATGGAGGCTTGAGCTTGAAAGATAAAACTAGCGCTTTATCTAACGATGATTTAGAACGCATGATAGCCTCTAAAGAGCGAGAATTTGAAAAGAATTTAGAAGATTTGATGCCAAGCGATTTAAGCGTGCATGCTTATAATGAAAGCTTGACTTTAGCCAAAAAGCATTGCATTAAAAACTGCAAAAAAGCTTTAGAAAGTTTTATGGAAAAAGTCAAAGAATCCCCTAACGATTTGAACGCTCTCAATGAAGCCTTTGATCAGTTAGAAACAGAGTTAGAGGGGTTTACAGAAAATTTGAGCCAAAAAATAGCACCCGTTTTAGAGCTTTATGAAAATTACAAGCAACGAGCGTTGGACTATGGCGAGTTTTTAGAAAGCAAAAAAGAGGGCTTTATTGCAGATGAGCAAAACCCCTACCCTGATGAGGTCAAATTCAATGAGTTGCGTTTAGCGGAGTTTGATAGCGTTTTTAGCGTGATTGTGCCTTTAGAAAATTTAAGTAAAACCGCATGCACTCATCATGCCTTAAAGGCTTTACAAGCCACGGATAAGGATTTGGGCTTTGATGCAATAGAGTTGGAGCAAATCGCAAAAGGGTTCATTCCTAGGGGGTATTTGTGGCATTTTGATGCAAATATTTTAGGGAATGTGGCGTTAGTGAGAGAAGAGTTATTATTAGGGGTGAAACACACGAAAGGATATTCACTATGGAAACAATTCCTGCAAACTCAGAACTGAATTGGGAATTTGTAGAGCCGCTCAATGAAAATGCCCTTAAAGGGGTAGAAGATCGATTCAAAGTGGCTTTGAGCGATGCGTTTAAGGACTTTATCAAGCGATCAAATCATGGTTTTAGCCAATGGCGTTCTTTCATGGTGGGCAATGAGACTTATGCGTTCAAACATGTTTTGAATTTCAATTTAGAGGGCGAGAGTTTATTGGTTATTCTTATGCAGAGCTTGAAAGAATTTTTAGAGCCTGAAGAAATCATCTTCGCTAATGACGGGTATGGAGGGTATTATCTTTTGAATACGAGCACTGATGTGGTGCTGTTTTTAGACACTGATGATGGTTCAAAGCATGTATTGTTGCATCTTAAAATGTTTTTAAAAAAATTAGAATCAAGGGGTTAAAATGTTTTCTCATAAAGTTTTTTGGGAGGGTTGCACCCTTAAATTAAGAAAGATTTGCGATGATTTCACAGAAAACGCCATGCAAGATGATTTAGGGCAGAAACTTAGAAATGAAGTGCTAGAGGAGATGCTTAAATGCGTGCATGATTTAGAAATTTTAGAGCAAGAAACCCAACACGAAAGAAGAAAAATCAACGATCATATTGAAGAAGCCAAGCGTTTGGTGAGGCAAATTGATACGAATTTCCATTCACAAAGCGAGATCGATAAGCTTATGCGTGAAGCCAAAGAGCATGAAAGAGAAGCCAATAAACGCTATGATGAATATTTAAAATCCGATAAATATTTAAAATCTAAGGGTAAAGATGATTGATGTGAATGCTTTATTGCAAAAATTAGACGATGACCTAGAAAAAGTGAGCGCTAAAAAAGAGCCAGAGAGTTTTCTTAACCCGCTCTTCAATCAAATTCAAGAATACCAAAAGAGTATCAGACAAGTTCAAGCGCAATTTGGAGAGACGCTTTATTTTAATGAGACGAGTTCTTACCCCAGATTTTTGAGTTGCGGCTTGTTGGAGGTTAAAGGCAAGAATGGCGCCAATCAGGTTTTTGAACCCTTTTATTTGCCCAGAGTTTATCCTTTCCCCCCTAAAAGTTTGTGTATAGAGAGCGAAAGAGACGGGCAGTTTTTGAGGGAAATGCTCATGCGCTTACTCTCTAGTGCGCCTTTAGTGCAACTGGAAGTGATCTTAGTTGATGCACTGAGTTTGGGGGGCATTTTCAATCTGGCCAGAAGGCTTTTAAGTAGAGACAATGACTTTATTTACCAACAAAGGATTTTAACTGAAAGCAAGGAAATAGAAGAAGCTTTAAAACATTTGTATGAATATTTAAAGGTTAATTTGCAAGAAAAATTAGCCGGTTATAAAGATTTTGCACATTATAATGAAAACGCTACAGACCCTTTGCCTTTAAAAGCGCTTTTTTTAAGCGGGATAGACGCTTTGAATAAAGACGCGCTTTATTATTTGGAAAAGATCATGCGTTTTGGTTCTCAAAATGGGGTTTTGAGCTTTGTCAATTTGGAGAGCGAAAAAAACAATAAATCCGCAGAAGATTTGAAAAAACATGCGGAGTTTTTTAGGGATAGGACAAGTTTTGAACGCTTAAAATATCTTAATGTAGAAGTCATCAACGATCAAGGTATCCAATCCCAACACATGAAAGAATTCGCTGATAAAATCAAAGCGTATTACGAGCAAAAAAAAGAAGTTAAAAGGGAGTTGAAAGACCTGCAAAGAGAGGGTGAATTTTGGACGAAAAGCTCCCAGGATGAAGTGGTTGTGCCGGTGGGGTGGGATATTAACCATAAAGAAGTGCGTTTTGAAATCGGTAAAGCGCAAAACCACACGCTCATTTGCGGGCGTAGCGGGAGCGGGAAATCCAATTTCTTGCATGTGTTGATTCAAAATTTAGCTTTCTACTACGCGCCCAATGAAGTCCAACTCTTTTTATTAGACTATAAAGAGGGGGTGGAATTTAACGCCTATACCAATCCGAATCCTTTAGAGCATGCGAGGTTGGTGAGCGTGGAAAGTTCGGTAGGTTTTGGCATTAGTTTTTTAAGCTGGCTTTGTAAAGAAATGGAAAAAAGAGCCAGTCTGTTCAAGCAATTTGGGGTGAAAGATTTACAAGATTATAGAAAGCATGAGGAAATGCCCAGACTGATTGTCGTGATTGATGAATTTCAGGTGCTTTTTAGCAATAACTCCACTAAAGGGAAAGAGAGCGTGGAACGATCTTTAAACACTCTGCTTAAAAAGGGCCGTAGCTATGGGATTCATTTAATCTTAGCCACTCAAACCATGCGCGGCACTAATATCAGTAGCAGCCTTAAGGCTCAAATCGCTAACCGCATCGCTTTACCTATGGATGCAGAAGATAGCGATAGCGTTTTGGGCGATGATGCGGCTTGTGAGCTTGTCATGCCAGAAGGCATTTTTAACAACAACGGAGGGCATAAAAAATACCACACCAAGATGAGTATCCCTAAAGCCCCTGATGATTTCAAAGCCTTTATCCAAAAAATCCATACTGAATTTAACCAAAGAGGTCTTGACCCCATAGAGCATAAAATCTATAATGGTGAAGAGCGTTTAAAAATACCTAATATTCTTAAAGCTAATGCAATGCGCTTGCATCTAGGAAAAGGGGTGGATTACGAACAAAAGGACTTTATGATTGGGTTTGAAAACAACGAATCGCATTTGTTGGTGGTGAGCAACAACATAGAATCTCGTGCAATTTTAATGAAGCTTTTAGCCCAAAACATCAAAAGCGCAGATAAAGAATGGATTTTTTGCAATGCAGAAAAACGCCTTATGAGGTATTTTGACACAAAAGAATACGGCATTGCACCTAGAGAAAACGCTTTAAACGCTTTGGATAGCGTTGCAATCCCTAATAGCGTGTTAATGATAGACAATTTAAACGAAGCGAAGGAATTGCATGATAAAGCAGGGTTGGAGAAATTAAAATCGTTTTTAGAAAAAGCCACCGACAACGAGCAGTATTGCGTCATTTTTGCACATGATCTCAAGCAAATTTCTTCAAATTACAATCCTGGTGGTAGTTTGAAAGATTTGTTGAAAAGCCACTTCAAGCAATGCCTAGCTTTTGGGTGCAATGATGAAAGCTTAAGGGCCATCAAAAGCTTGCACGCTAGGGAAAACGATTTATCATTAAAAACCAAACACAACGCGCTCTTCATAGACGCTTCTAAAGACAGCGTTACGGAATTCAGGCCTTTTACAGAGTGAAGCGCCCAACCGCTAAAAACGCTTGGGCTTTTTAGGTTGATGTTGCCCATGGGAAGAGTTTCTCACTCTGTGTCCCTATAGTAGGGATTTTACAGAGTTTGAATTCTAACGCATTCTCTTTCACGCATCATATTTCCAAAGCGTAACTTTGCACGCTTCTTAGATACGAATGGGGATATATCCCATGAATTAGCAGTATTCAATCCAATCGCTGAATAAGGTTTTTAAAAAAAAGGGGTCAAAAAGACTAAAGGGTTTAGTCTTTTTAGATTTTTAGCTTTAAATTTTTTGCGTGACTAAACGAGCGATTTTTTCTCTTAAAGCCAATAAGGGTTCTGAGCCTTTCGCTAAAGCTTTTAAGCATAAATGAGAACTAGCGATCTCGCTCACTGCCCCATCCACTTCGGCTTCTTCAATCCATTCTCGCGCACCAGACAGCTCTAAAGGGCAATTGATAAGCACCAGATTCAAATAATGCGTATAGCCATCAAACATGCACATGTTGGTCATGTCGGTGGTTTTTGGATCTAAAATCGTGTTGTCGTAATAGATGGGTTTCTCATCTTGTGAAATAGAGATTTTAGTGTGCAAGCGGTTGAATTGGAACAATTCATTCCGTGCCACTCGCCCAGCGACAATGATTTCACTATAAAGCAACTGGGAGCTAGAATGCAAAGAAATCGTGGTATTGCCCTTAAAATGCGCGTTTTCAAAAGGGATCAAGGGAAAAGGTGCGAAGTCTAAAAAAGCGTTTTCTCCCACAACAATATGCATGTCTCTGCTAGCAAACCCGTCTTCGGTGTTGTGGATTTTCTCAAAGGATTGCGAAGTGATCCTTAACTTGCAATGTTGACCGATGTTCAATTGCATGTCTTGCGCATCGCCTTTCATTAAGCCAGGGCTTACCGCTAAAAGCATGATTTCAGCTAAATCGTCTTTAGGGTAAAAAGGCGCCATGAGTTTAAAGGGGGGCGTGAAGAAATTGTCTTCAATCACGCACCGCCCGTCAGCCCCTATTTTGGTTTTTAGCCTGAGCTTGGAATCTTGAGCGTAAGTAGTCATCAATCTTCCAATAAAGCGTTGCGCTTAATCCAAGCGATCACATCATCTAGACCTTCTTTAGAGCGGATATTTGTAAAAATGAAGGGCTTTTCGCCGCGCATCTTTTTAGAATCCCTTTCCATGACTTTCAAGTCCGCTCCCACATAGGGGGCTAAATCAATTTTATTGATGACAAGCAAGTCTGAGCGCGTGATTCCTGGGCCACCTTTCCTGGGGATTTTATCGCCTTCAGCCACATCAATCACAAAAATCGTAAAGTCCGCTAACTCTGGGTTAAAAGTCGCCGAAAGGTTATCGCCTCCGCTTTCAATCAAAAGCAATTCCAAATTAGGGAAACGGCCATGCATTTCTTCTACCGCTTCTAAATTCATGGAAGCGTCTTCTCTAATGGCGGTGTGAGGACAGCCTCCTGTTTCTACGCCAATAATCCTCTCTCGTGGCATCACCGAATTTTTACACATAAACTCGGCGTCTTCTTTAGTGTAAATATCATTAGTGATAACCGCCATGTCATAGTCTTTTGACATGTGGCGCGTTAACGCTTCAATCAAGGCGGTTTTACCGCTTCCTACAGGACCACAAACTCCAATTTTTACCATAAAATTTCCTTTCAATGTTGAGGTTAAAATTTAAGACATATAAAGGCGCGAGTATAAACTCTCATGCTGCATCGCCTTAATGTCGTTTTGAATGCTTGCCGCGCACAGGTGGCTTTCGTCTAATTCTAGGGTTTTTTCTATGAGCTGGTTAAAAGGGCTTTGCAAGCTCAATAAGATTTTTTGCCCGTCATTTTGGGACAAAGGGACGCTTTTAACGCAGTTGATCACCATGTTAGAAGTTTGCGCATAAAGATAATGCCTTAAGGCTTTTGTTAATTCAATCTTCAAACTCGCCGCAAAAACGCCATAACTAGTGGCATGGGTTGGGTCTTTGGTTTTTTGAGCGTAAGTGTTAAAAAACGCACCCATGTCTAATTCGTTCATGGCTTGCAAGGTTTTAATGAAGCGATTGCCTAGTTTTTGATTGGCTAATCTTAATTCCATGGGGCTTGTGGATAATGCGATAATCTCTTCAATTTCTAAGATTTTGTTCAAATCGTTTTGAAGGGTGCTTTCATAGGTGAGTTTCAAGCTCAACATTTCAGTGTAAAGGAATTGGCTAGAGAGATTGGCTTTTAAATACTCTAAAGCGCTTTCTTTGTTGGTAACCTTTTTTTGCTGGATGTAAGTTTCTAACCCAAAAGAATGCGTGTAAGAGCCAATAGGGAACACTGCATCATTGACTTGCAAAATTAAAAATTCATTATCCACATGATTACCCGCTTTTGGAGTAGGGGTTTTCTGCGGCACGCTCGTGTCTTTTTTAGTGCTTTTCACGCTTTTTCCTTTATCCTACTTTTTATTTCATTACCACTTTAAAATCGCTCGCCAGTGAGACCTTAAAACTAGGCTCGTTATGGGGCATGCTCACGGTCAAGCGTTCTTTTGAATCCAGTTTTGAACTTAAAACACGATTTTGCACCCCTAACTTTTCCAATAAGGCTAGCGTGGGTTTTTCAAATGGTGTTTTAAATTCAAATTGAGACTCGCCATAGTATAAGGCTGCATGGCGGTTTCCTATTTCATAGCATATTTTGGCTACTTCGGCCACGCTTTTAGCTTGAATGTGAATCACTTCAGAATCCAAGATATTGATGGCGATAATTTCCTTCTCTTCTTTAAATAAAATATCCCCTTGAGAGAGACCCAGCTTGGGAGCGTCTTTAAGGCGTATGGCTATGTCTTTATTTTGCCTAGTTTTAAAGCGAGCGATTTTTTTTCTCGTTTCAAACCATTCTAAATCCACATAATCCACCTTGAAATCTAAGGGGTTTAAATCCCTTAAATTGCCCATCAAACGCTCTATGATCATCTCACACCCAGTGTTGGATAAAGAGCAACCAAGCAGGAATCCAAGCGGTTAAAATACCTTCAATGATGGCAAGCCATGGAGTGAATTTCCCTAAAGGAATTTTCAAGATGTTTTCAATAAAAGCAGTAAGCCACAAAACACCCCAAGCCAACCAAATGATAGCCCACCAATCGCCTTCAGTGATGCCTAATACTTTATGGTCATCTAGCATATCGCTATAGTGAGATAAAATCGCAGCAGGAACAGTGTTGATCGCTACGAACAAGCTATACCAAGAGTAAGGCCTCCAATCCAAACCAAAAGTGTGGTTGATAGCTGCATACAAGTAGGTAAAACCAAACAATAACCCAGTAGCTGGCCCATAGAAACTAGTCAAATGGTGCGATACTTGAGCAATATCTTCTGCACCTTCTACAGGGGCTGTAGGGTGGAGTGCGGAATAAGTGATGACCACCACATTACATACAATGGAAAGCCCACCCACAAAAAAGTTCATCACCGCAGTGCTTTTGGGGTCAACTTTAGTCAAACCACAAATCCCGTTGCTGATCAAAACAATCCCAACATATAACAATACAAGTCCTAGCATTGCCTTTTCCTTCCAAACAAAAATTTTTACAACAAACGCACCTTACGAATAACTTTTGTTGCTTGAGCTAATCATAAAGAAAAATAGTAAATTGATCAAAAATAAAAACAAAAAAAGCCCCCAATCCTTTGATAATCAAAAAATTAGGGAGCTACAAACTAAGATTTAGGGAGAAACACTCCCAAAAATCCTAGAAAATGCTAAAGAGTTGCGCCAAGCTCACTTTATTAGCCGGTTTAGAAGTTACTTCTTTACCATCCACGAATACATGGTAGGTTTCAGGATTGACTTCAATGTGAGCGGTAGTGTCGTTGAATTGCATGTCTTTTTTAGTGATGTTTCTGCAATTTTTAACCGGTAATACTTGTCTTTCAAGCCCTAACTCTTCTTTAATGCCTTTTTCATAAGCCGCTTGAGACACAAAAGTGATATTTGCATCGTATTTAGCTTTACCATGGTGGGCAAACATTTCTCTGTAATAAACCGGTTGTGGGGTAGGGATAGAAGCGTTCGCATCACCCATTTGGCTTAACGCAATGAATCCGCCTTTGATGATCATGTTAGGTTTCACACCAAAGAATGCTGGACTCCATAATACCAAGTCAGCCACTTTGCCCACTTCCACAGAGCCTACATACTCGCTAATCCCATGAGCGATTGCTGGGTTAATGGTGTATTTAGACAAGTAGCGTTTGATTCTGAAGTTGTCGTTGTCGCCTTTTTCTTCTTTCAAGCGGCCAAATTCTTTTTTGTTTTTGTCAGCAGTTTGCCAAGTTCTAGTGATAACTTCACCCACACGACCCATCGCTTGAGAGTCAGAACTAGTGATAGAGAAAATCCCCATGTCATGCAAAGTGTCTTCAGCTGCAATGGTTTGAGGGCGAATCCTTGAATCAGCGAACTGAACATCTTCTTTAATGCTTTTATCCAAGTGGTGGCATACCATAAGCATGTCCATGTGTTCGGCTTCTGTATTCACGGTGAAAGGGATAGTAGGGTTAGTTGAAGCGGGTAGAATGTTGTGTTCACCGGCTACTTTAATAATATCAGGAGCGTGTCCGCCGCCAGCGCCTTCAGTGTGGAAAGTGTGCATAGTGCGCCCAGCAATCGCTGCCATAGTGTCTTCTACACAACCGGCTTCATTCAAAGTGTCTGTGTGGATAGCGACTTGCACATCGTATTTGTCCGCAACATCTAACGCATGGTTGATTGCAGAGGGAGTGGTACCCCAGTCTTCGTGGATTTTAAAGCCAATTGCACCGGCTTCAATTTGATCGGCTAAGCTTGCATCATTAGAAGCGTTACCTTTGCCTAAGAAACCTAAGTTCATAGAATATTCTTCAGCCGCTCTGAGCATCCATTTTAAATTTCTTCTACCTGGAGTGATAGTGGTTGCGTTAGTGCCATCAGCAGGCCCGGTTCCGCCACCAATCATGGTTGTTACACCGCTTGCAAAAGCTGTAGGGATTTGTTGGGGTGAAATGAAGTGGATGTGTGTGTCAATCCCACCAGCCGTTACGATCAAGCCTTCACCGGCTAGCGCTTCAGTAGCAGGACCCACGCTAAGATTGTTTTTAACGCCATCTTGCATGTCTTTGTTACCGCCTTTGCCAATACCAGCGATTTTGCCGTCTTTAATACCAATATCCGCTTTATAAATACCGGTGTAATCCACGATTAAAGCGTTAGTGATGATTAAATCTAATTCTTCCTTGCTAGGGTTGTTAGATTGGCTCATGCCTTCTCTTAAAGTTTTACCGCCACCGAATTTAAGTTCTTCGCCATAAATGGTGTAGTCATGTTCTACTTCAGCAATCAAGTCTGTATCACCCAATCTCACTTTATCGCCTGTAGTAGGACCATACATAGATACATATTCTTTTCTGCTAATCTTTTTCATTTCTTACTCCTTAATTGTTTTTACATAGTTGTCATCGCTTTTAGCGCCATGAAAACCACGCTCTTTCGCTCTGTGTAAAGCAATTTTTTTGCTTTCGTTGTCTGCTTGCCTATCAACCAACGCGTTAAATCCAAAGATTCTTCTGTTGCCACCAATGTCAATCAATTCTACAGATTTTTCTTCGCCAGGTTCAAACCTTACCGCTGTCCCACTCGCAATATCTAAGCGTTTACCGAAAGTTTTTTCTCTGTCAAAGTCTAAGCATCTATTCACTTCAAAGAAATGGAAGTGTGAGCCGATTTGAACGGGTCTGTCGCCCACATTTTTAACTTTCACGCTGACAGCTTTTTTGCCTTCGTTGATAGTGATGTCTTCATTTTTTAAGAACAACTCACCAGGCACTAATTTACCATTAGCCTCAATAGGGGTATGCACGGTTACGAGTTTGGTTCCATCAGGGAACATCGCTTCAATACCCACTTCATGGATCATGCTTGCTACGCCGTCCATCACATCATCCGGTTTTAAAAGAGTGCGCCCTTCTTGCATCAATTCAGCCGCACTTTTTTTACCAGCTCTCGCTTCCTCCATAATATGGGCACTAATCAAAGCTACGGCTTCTACATAGTTAAGCTTAATGCCTTTTTCTTTGCGTTTCCTAGCTAATTCTCCAGCGTAGTGGAGCATCAACTTATCTAACTCTTTTGGGGTGAGTTTCATCTCATTCTCCTATTCTTAAAGTGTTTTTCCTTGAAGACATAACGAAATCAAGGTTGGAGTAATTGTAGCAATGTTTTGATTTACTAAGATTAACAGAAGCGTCTATTAACTAATTATTATTTAAAATGAATTAGTATTATAGTTTTTGAACCACTATTAAAGCGTTATTGGAGCGCGTTCAATACCCTTTAGAATGATTTTATAAAAATTTTATCAAAATCAAAAACCCACAAAGTAAGAATTAATGAGAATTAGAATTGGAGTAATAATGGTGGCCACGACTGGACTTGAACCAGCGGCCACTACCATGTCAAGGTAGTGCTCTACCAACTGAGCTACGCGACCTCTATTAAAAAGGGTGATTATGCCTTAATTTTGTTTTGTTTTTGCTTAAAAAAGAATTGTCTTAATAACAAAACGCCCACGCCCGCATCTATCATCGCATCGGCGAAATTAAAAATAGCAAAATCAAATCCATAATGATAATACACATAATCCACAACGCCCCCATGCACAAACCGGTCCAAGATATTAGAAACCCCAGCGCCAAACACCATGCCAAACTCTATCGCATGGGCTTTAAAAAGTTCTTTTTGGCGCATTAAAAAGATAAAAAGCCCTAAAATTAAAAGGATTTGCAGGTATTTTAAACCCCCCTCTAAAAAACTAAGCAACGAAAACGCCACGCCCTTATTGAACACTAAAACAATATCTATAACCAAACTTTCATAGCGAAACCCCTCTAAAACAGCGTATTTGATCGCTTGATCCACGCCAAAAATAAGGAGAAAAACCCCTATAAAAACCAACAAGCTTTTTTGAGTGGTTTTTAGCACAAATGCCCTTCAAAAAACTCTTTCAATTCTTGCATTTTCAATTCTAGCAATTTTTCATCTTTGGCTTCTAAAAGGATTCGCAGTTTGTTTTCAGTGCCGCTATAACGGATCAAATGGCGGATTTCTAGCTTGTCTAATTCTTTTAAAAGAGCGCTATAACCTTTCAAGCTTTCTAAAGGAAGCTTTTTTTGAATATCCAAATTCACCAGGCTTTGGGGGTATAATTCAAAGGGGTTTAGAGCAATAGAGCTTACAAGCTTGCTTTCTAACACTAAAGCGCTCACTTGCAACGCGCACACCAAGCCATCGCCGGTTTTAGCGTAATCGCTAAAAATAATATGCCCGCTTTGTTCGCCTCCAAAATTAGCCTTATTCAATTGCATGCATTCACTCACGAATTTATCCCCAATCGCGCAATGTTTTAATTCTAAATCTTGGGATTTTAAATATTCTTTAAGGGCTAAGTTACTCATGCTTGTAGCGACAATCGCTTGAGAAGAAAGGGCGTTTTTAGATTTTTGATAAACCCCTAACACCCCTAAAAGCTTATCCCCATGCACGATATTCCCTAAATTATCCACCACCACTAGCCTATCGGCATCGCCATCAAAAGCAAAGCCTAGATCCGCGCGGTATTTTTTCACTTCTTGGCTCAATTGGTTAGGGTGTAAAGCCCCGCATTGCTCATTGATATTGCACCCATTAGGCTCATCATTGATCACTAACACATCAGCCCCAAGCTCGCTAAAAACGACCGGAGCCACCTTATAAGCTGCACCATTAGCGGTATCTAACACGATCCTTAAACTCTGTAAGTTTAAATGTTTGGGGAAAGAGTGTTTTAAATGCACGATATAGCGCCCTATGACATCGTCTATCCTTTTAGCGCTGCCAACGCTCTCGCCCACTTTATAACTAGAATGCAACAATCCTTCATTGTGAAAGATTTCTTCAATCGCTCTTTCTTCTTCTTCTTTAAGCTTGTAACCATAAGAATTGAAAAATTTAATCCCATTGTCTTCAAAAGGGTTGTGGCTCGCGCTTATCATAATGCCTGCATCACAGCGCATGTCTTCGGTTAAAAACGCAATCGCAGGGGTAGGCATAGGCCCTATTTGGATCACATTATAGCCTATGGAAGTGAGAGCACTCACTAAAGCGTTTTCTACCATGTAGCCGCTTTTTCTAGTGTCTTTACCAATTAAAATTTTATTGGTTTTAGAATGTTTTTTAAAATACAATCCCGCAGCAATCCCTAAACGCATCACAAACATGGGGGTGAGTTTCACCCCTGCCTTACCTCTCACGCCATCAGTTCCAAAAATTTTCATCGTTATTAAAGACCTTTTAAACTATTTTTAATCAATTTTTAGATAGGATTATGCCAAATTTTACATTACAAGGGGATTAAAACAAGGCTATGGCAAATCATAAGTCCGCAGAAAAGCGAATCAGACAGACCATTAAAAGAACCGAAAGAAATAGGTTCTATAAAACCAAAATTAAAAATATCATCAAAGCCGTGCGTGAAGCGGTCGCTGTCAATGATGTAGAAAAAGCTCAAGAGCGTTTGAAAATCGCTAACAAAGAGTTGCATAAATTTGTCAGCAAGGGGATTTTAAAGAAAAACACCGCTTCTAGGAAAGTTTCAAGGCTTAACGCTTCAGTGAAAAAAATCGCTCTCGCTTAGTTTTAAGAGCGGTTTAACTTCTTTAGCTCATAATGAAATTTTATTATTGAGATTCTTTTTAAGTTTTAGCGTTTTTAAATTGTTGCATCTTTTTTTAAATTTATTTATAGGTAATCTCGCATGTCTATTTTAGCCGAAAAGCTTTCTTCCATTCTCAAACGATACGACGAACTCACAGCCTTACTCTCTAGCGCTGAAGTCATTAATGATATTAAAAAACTCACCGAATTGAGCAAAGAACAAAGTTCCATTGAAGAAATCTCAGTAGCGAGTAAAGAATATTTGAGCGTTTTAGAGAATATCAAAGAAAATAAAGAGCTTTTAGAAGACAAAGAATTGAGCGAGCTGGCCAAAGAAGAATTAAAAGCGTTAGAAATTAAAAAAAGCGAGCTAGAAGCTACCATCAAGCAACTGCTTATCCCCAAAGACCCCAATGATGATAAAAACATCTATTTAGAATTAAGAGCCGGCACAGGGGGCGATGAAGCGGGCATTTTTGTAGGGGATTTGTTTAAAGCGTATTGCCGTTATGCGGATTTGAAAAAGTGGAAAGTAGAGATTGTAAGCTCTAGCGAGAACAGTGTAGGGGGTTATAAAGAAATCATCGCTTTGATTAAGGGTAAGGGCGTGTATTCAAGGCTCAAGTTTGAAGCAGGCACGCACAGAGTCCAAAGAGTCCCTGAAACAGAATCTCAAGGGCGTATCCACACTTCCGCTATCACAGTAGCGATCATGCCTGAAGTAGATGATGTGGAGATTTCTATCAACCCTAGCGATTTAAAGATTGAAGTGTTTCGTGCCGGTGGGCATGGAGGGCAATGCGTCAACACCACAGACTCCGCCGTTCGCATCACGCACCTCCCCACTAATATCAGCGTGAGCATGCAAGATGAAAAATCCCAGCATAAAAATAAGGACAAGGCCCTAAAAATCTTAAAAGCGCGCCTTTATGAAAAACAAATTGAAGAACAACAGCTTGCTAACGCTAAAGACCGAAAAGAGCAAGTCGGCAGTGGGGACAGGAGTGAGAGGATCCGCACCTACAATTACCCGCAAAACCGCTTGAGCGAGCATAGAATCAATTTAACTCTATATAGTTTAGAAGAAATCATGCTTTCAGGGAATTTAGATGAGGTGATCAACCCTTTAATCGCTCACGCTCAAAGCCAGTTTGAATAAAACCCCCACTACAACAATCCAATAAAGCGATAAAAAGGTTAAAAGCATTTTTATCATTTAACTTTAACTCAAGCCAAAATCTTAGTAAATAGGGCGTTGCAAGAATGATTAAGCCATGATTTTAACAATCATTTCATGGATTTCATGGTTGGTGGTTTCCTTTTTGGGGTAGCTATTATCCCAAACCCCAAAGCTCCAAATTTTAGCCACACCAACCAGCCATAAAACAGCCTAAAATCATTGTTGCGCTGGTGTGGTTATAATTTAAACCACCCTAAAAGATAAATAAAATAAAAAACCTCCTCTTTAACCCATAAAATTTAGTTATAAATAAATTTTAAATTCTATATATATTAATACATTTTTACAATAAAAAATTTTATTTAACATATTCTTAACAAAAAAATCACCTTTTTGTGATATAACTTTAGAGCTTAAATTTTAAAAAGCGGCATTGTATTGTGTAAAAGCGAATGTATTAGGACAATTCTTAACCTTTGATGACCCCCTATATTTTGTGGCTTGCATGGATACAATGAAAAAAGAAATCTTTAGGATTTCTCACATTAAGGAGTTTTAAATGAAAAAAGTTTTTTTAGGTGTGGCGTTAGCCTTTAGTGTGTCTGTGGCAGAAAAAAGCGGCGCGTTTTTAGGAGGAGGGTTTCAATATTCTAATTTAGAAAACCAAAACACCACCCGCACTTCAGGCGCTAACAACAACACCCCAATAGACACTTCAATGTTTGGCAGCAATCAAACAGCCCCAGCCCCTCAAGTGCAGAGCGCTTCTAAACCGGACACTAAAGTTCCAAGTGCAAGTTGGATGAAAAAATAAGGGAGGAAATCATGAAAAAGTCATTCAAAAAATTAGGCTTTGTCTCTTTAGCGGCAAGTAGCGTGCTTTTAGGGAGCATGAACGCTAGCGATTTAGAAATTTACGCAGCCTTACAAAAACCATCGCATGTTTTTGGTAATTATGCTACAAAAGACGATAAAGGTAAAGATAGTGAATCGCTAAGCGCTTCACCAACCCCACAACAAGAAGCTCAAAAAACCGCTACAAGCGACAGCCAAGAAGCAACAACCCTTGAAAATACTGCTTCTACTGACAACGCAACTGCTACAACTGATAAAGCTTATGAAAATAGCACCGACACCACTGTAGCTGGTGCGGCCAAAAAAGTAGAAACCGATAATACAGCCGTTCAAAGCGCTCAAACAGATTTACAAAACGCTGTAACCAAAGTTGAAAACGACGCTAAGGCTAAAGATTTTGATGAAACAACTTTTCAAGCCGATCAAAAAGCAGAACAAAGTGCTCAAACAGCTTTACAAAACGCTGAAGATCAACTCACTGAAGATCAAAATACTTTAAGCACAGATTTGCAAGATCAAAAAACAACACCGCCATTAACCCAATCGCCAACTAAAAAAGATGAAACAAGTGGAACTCCAAGTTCTAGCGGAAGCGCTGTGGCAAGCCAGCTAACCAAAGACACCGCTACGGTTGATGGGTTTAGTAAGGTTAGCGTAAATTCTATGAACACCACTTTAAGTGGGGTAACGCAAATGTCTCAGCAAACCGCAACGATCAGCAACCTTTTGAGTAGTAGCACTGATTTAGGCAGTGTGATTTCAAATTCTCAAGGATTAAGCGATGCGTTTAGCACCCTAGCGAGCGCTCAAAGCACTTTAAAAGGCTATTTGGATTCTTCTAGCGCGACGATCGGACAATTGACAAACGGCTCTAATGCGGTTGTGGGCGCGTTAGATAAGGCTATTAATGAAGTGGATATGGCTCTAGCTAATCTTGTTACGACTGACACGCAAAAAACGCAAGCCGTTGTGCTTGCAACTACCGGTAATAGCGCCACTACCGATGCGATCAATTTCTTAAACGCGCTAAAAACCAATCTAGCGGATCAAAAATCTGCTTTCATGAATGTGAATCAAAACATTAAAACCGCTGTCGCTCAAGCTCAAGCGACCTACACGCCGAGCGTAACCAACACCAATAATTACGGGCAAATGTATGGGGTAGATGCGATGGCGGGGTATAAGTGGTTCTTTGGTAAAACCAAACGCTTTGGCTTTAGGTCTTATGGATACTATAGCTATAACCACGCTAATTTGAGCTTTGTAGGGAGCAAGCTTGGAATCATGGAAGGAGCGTCTCAAGTGAATAACTTCACTTATGGCGTGGGCTTTGATGCGCTTTATAACTTCTATGAAAGCAAAGAGGGCTATAACACCGCAGGGTTATTCTTGGGCTTTGGGTTAGGGGGAGATTCATTCATTATTCAAGGAGAGAGCTACTTAAAATCTCAAATGCACATTTGCAATAACACCGTAGGCTGTTCAGCGAGCATGAACACGAGCTATTTCCAAATGCCTGTTGAATTTGGTTTTAGGAGCAATTTTTCTAAACACAGCGGGATTGAAGTGGGCTTTAAGTTGCCTTTATTCACCAACCAATTCTATAAGGAAAGGGGCGCGAGTGAATCAGTAGATGTGTTCTATAAAAGGAACTTCTCCATCTACTTTAACTACATGATCAACTTCTAAGCCTTTCCTTCTTTCAGTAGGGAGTTTCCTCTCTGCTGGTTTCTTTCTTTTTTCTTTTGTGTGGGGATTTTAGGTTTTTGTTTAAAAAGAGTTTTTAAAAGAGTTTTTAACAAAAGAAACGCCTAAAATAAGACCTTTTGTTTTGAGATTTGATTTTTTACTTTGGCTTGTTTTCAAAAATCATTTTGATTTCTAAAAATAGTCTATAATGCTCGCAAGAGATACTTTTTAAGGTTATGAATGAAAATTGTAAAAATATTTTTTATGATGACACTCAGCTTGAACGCTATTAGCGTGAATAGGGCGTTGTTTGACTTAAAAGATTCGCAATTAAAAGGGGAGTTAACGCCAAAAATCGTGAATTTTGGGGGTTATAAAAGCAACACTAGTGAGTGGGGGGCTACCGCTTTAAATTACATTAATGCGGCTAATGGCGATGCGAAAAAATTCAGCGCGTTAGTGGAAAAATTGCGTTTTAATTCTGGTATATTGGGGAATTTTAGAGCGCATGCGCGTTTAAGGCAAGCTTTAAAATTGCAAAAGAATTTGAAATATTGCCTTAAAATCATCGCTAGAGATTCTTTTTATAGCTACCGCACCGGTATTTATATCCCTTTAGGCATTTCTTTAAAAGATCAAAAAACGGCTCAAAAAATGCTCGCTGATTTGAGCGTGGTAGGGGCGTATCTCAAAAAGCAACAAGAGAGCCAAAAAGCTCAAAGCCCTTATTACAGGAGCAACAATTATTACAACTCTTACTATAGCCCTTATTATGGCATGTATGGCATGGGAATGGGCATGTATGGAATGTATGGCATGGGAATGTATGATTTTTATGACTTTTATGATGGCATGTATGGATTCTACCCTAACATGTTTTTCATGATGCAAATTCAAGATTACCTGATGTTAGAAAATTACATGTATGCACTCGATCAAGAAGAGATTTTAGACCATGACGCTTCCACTGACCAGCTTGATACGCCCACTGATGATGATAGGGACGATAAGGACGATAAATCCTTGCAACAAGCAAATCTCATGAGTTTTTATCGTGATCCTAAATTCAATAAAGACATTCAAACCAACCGCTTGAATAGCGCCTTAGTCAATTTGGACAACAGCCACATGCTCAAAGACAATTCGCTCTTCCACACTAAAGCCATGCCCACTAAAAGCGTAGATGCGATCACTTCTCAAGCTAAAGAGCTTAACCATTTAGTGGGGGAAATCAAAGAAATGAAGCAAGATGGGGCGAGTCCTAGCAAGATTGATTCAGTTGTTGATAAAGCTATGGAAGTTAGGGATAAGTTGGATAATAACCTCAACCAATTAGACAACGACTTAAAAGATCAAAAAGGGCTTTCAAGCGAGCAACAAGCTCAAGTGGATAAAGCGCTAGACAGCGTGCAACAATTGAGCCATAGCAGCGATGTGGTAGGGAATTATTTAGATGGGAGTTTGAAAATTGATGGCGATGACAGAGACGATTTGAACGATGCGATCAATAACCCTATGCAACAAGCGCCTATTAACAACAACATGAATAACACCCATGCCGATGATAGTAAAGATCAAGGGGGTAACGCGTTCATAAACCCTAACAACCCCACCAACGACGATCACAACGACGATCACATGGACGCTAACACCACTGATACCGGTAATGCAAACGACACCACCACTGATACCACTGACGATAAAGACGCTGGCAATATGGATAATACCGGCGATATGAATAACACCGACACCGGTAACAATGATATGAATAACACTGACACCGGTAATACTGATATGGGTAACAGCAACGACGACATGGGCAATAGCAACGACATGGGCGATGACATGAACAATGCGAACGACATGAACGATGATATGGGTAATGGCAACGACGACATGGGCGATATGGGCGACATGAACGATGATATGGGGGGTGGCGATGATATGGGAGACATGGGCGATATGGGCGATATGGGGAATTGATCACCAAACTTAAAAACGCTCAAAAAAGGCGTTTTTTTTAATCTTATAAAAGGGCTTGCAATAATCAAGCGATAATTTCTTTTTAAAGCGGTTTTTGGAGTTAGGGGGATATTACAAAAGGGCTTGTAGGGGGAGAATTGTTAAAACGCCCTTTATTCTCTTGTGATTTTGATCATAAAATAAATCTAAAACAATATTTTTTAATAATAAAATCTAAAACAATAAAATAAAGCTTAACCCCCATTTTTGGAATTAAAACTTCTTTTTACCCACATCTTCTAAAATATCTTGGGAGATCCCATCAATTTTATCGCTGACTTGTAAAGAATGGTTAGCGATAGTCAAATTATCCTGCACATCTTGTTGCAAGGCGTTAATGGAGCGGTGGATATTTTCCACGCCCTTATTTTGCATTTTAATGGATTCAGCGTTATCAGCGATGCTTTGAACTAAAATATTAATGTTGGCTTCAATCTCACTGAGCGATTTTTGCGTCCTTTCAGCGAGCTTTCGCACCTCATCAGCCACCACTGCAAAGCCTCTCCCATGCTCGCCGGCTCTTGCAGCTTCAATAGCGGCGTTTAGGGCTAATAAATTCGTTTGATCGGCAATGTCTCTAATCATATCCACCACGCTTTTAATGTCTTCGCCTTGAGAGATCATCTCCTGGCTTTTAGAATCAATCGTTGTAATGATATTAGTGATTTCTTCTAAGGATTGGGTGGTGTTTTTCAGACTTCTTTCTTGCTTGTGGGCGGTTTTGGTCAAATTATCCACGCAAGTTTTTAAATCTTTGGATTCATGATTGAGCGTGTTCGCAAACCCTAAAGAAGCTTTAAGCATGCTAGAAATTTCTTGCCCTAAAGTATTGAGCGCTTTTTCCATGTTGGCTTTAGGGTCTTGGATGTGGTGGGTGAAATCTAAATTTTTATAATGCTCTAGGGCGTTGTTTAGGGCTTCTATGTTGGCACCAATTTGGTTGCGAAAATACTGGATAATGCTATTAATCGTGTTCCTTAAGGCTTGCAAGTCTTTGTTTTTAGGCATGCATGCGATTTCTTGGGTGAAATCCCCACTCTCCACAAAATTAGCCACTTCAATGCTGTTTTGAATGGCTTTGCTATCGGCTTGAATGCTTTCTTGGGTTTTAAGGATATTTGCATTAATAGAAGCTTGCATTTGCCCAATTTCATCATAGGCGTTTGGGGGTGTTAGGTGTATGGCATGGTTATTTTTAGGGTTGTTGAGCAGGTTGAAAAAATCATTTAGGGTGTTATTGACCCTGCTAATGCGTTTGGTTACAAGATTAGAGATAATGACAAAGACTAAAAAAGCTAACACCAGCACGCCCAAAATCAAAGTAGTGATAATAATGTATCTGGTGTTTGTCGCTTCTTGAAAGACTAAAGATTTGTTAACATATTTCCCAATCGCCCAACGCCAATGATGGCTATTATCCCCTTTGTCTTCAAAAAAATCAAAGGGTTGTATGGCTAAAAAGGTTTCTGTATTCCCGCTCAATGAATGGTAGCTCAAAGTGCCGGCTTCATTTTTGTCATAATATTCCACAGCTTTAGCGACTCGTTTATCCGGATTGATAGCGCTCAAAATTTTATCTTGGATCTCATGATTGGGGTTGATCAAAAGCCTGCCGTCTTTCCCCATTAAAAAGGTATTACTCTTATTTTGGCCTACTACATCGGTATAAAAAGCGTCAATGTTTAAAAAGAAATTTAACGCGCCCATAGCATTTTGATTTTTATCTATTAGGGGGAGGGTAATATCCATGCCATAGATTTTATCGCCGTTGATTTCTTTATAGTAGGGATCTGAGTGGGTTGCTTCTTTGAGCGATTTGGCTTGATTGACCATGTTTTCATTGAGCGCAATGCTAGGGTAAAGGATTTTTGAACGGGTATTCATCGCAGTGATGGCCCGCTCATTGCTATTCGTATAAATCGCATTAATCAATAACACATGAGGGTTTGCGAGTAAAAACTCAGAGAGCATGCGTCTTTTTAAAGCGTCATTAACAGAGCCGTTTTCATCGCTTAGAAATTTTTCAAGGGTATTAACGCCAATAAAAATGCGCTTCATTATGCCTTGAATTTTAAAACTAGTCAGTCGGGCTTCTTTTTGCAACAATTCCGTGGCCTGGTGTTGCAACACGCTTTCAACCTTGTAGTTGATAATAATACCCATAATAGCGCTAATCGCAATAACAACTGCGCACACCATGATGACAATTTTAAAACCAATTTTTGTAGATCCCATCGCCCTTGCCTTTTAAAACTAATTTAATAGCGAACGATTATTATACATTATTTTGAAGCTTTAATAAAACGAGAAAAAGAGAAAAAAGAAAATTAAAAGATGGCCAAAGCCCTCCCAAAGCCCCAAAAAGGGGGAGTAAAAGAAATTATCTTTTAGAGAATTGCGGGCTTCTTCTGGCCTTTCTTTTACCATATTTTTTGCGCTCAACCACCCTTGAATCCCTAGTGAGCAAGCCCTTAGGTTTCAAAATGGCTCTAAAAGCAATATCATAAGCGTTCAAGGCTTTAGAAATGCCATGCCTTAAGGCTTCCGCTTGCGCAGAATAGCCCCCACCAAAAACCACCGCTTTAATATCCACAGATTGCTCTTGTTTGGTTAAAAGTAAGGGTTGCATGACTTTCATTTTAATGGCTTCATGCCCGCCTAACCATTGGTTTAGGCTTTGCTCATTGATACTCAATTCGCCTTTACCCGGAGTGAGCCACACTTTAGCGATAGCGGTTTTTCTTTTACCGGTAGCATAGATTTTTCTCATTTAGCGTCCTTTTTGCTAGTTTGTGCGGTGTGAGGGTGTTTATCATCACGATAAACTTTGAGTTTTTTAATCATCGCTTTCCCTAATTTCGTTTTAGGGAGCATGCCTCTAACGGCTAAATGGTAGAGCTTTTCAGGGGTTTTTTCTAGCATTTCTTGAAGGGTTTTACTCTTGGTGCTGCCAAAATAGCCTGAATGGGTGAAATACTCTTTATCTTCTAATTTCATGCCTGAAAATTTAACCTTATTGGCATTGATAACGACTACAAAATCCCCACAATCCACATTGGGGGTGTAAAAAGGGCGGTGTTTCCCTCTCAAAAGCACGGCGATTTCCGTGATCAAGCGACCAAAAACTTTGTCTTTAGCGTCCAAAACGACCCAATCACGAACGATGTCATTGACTTTAGCGGTCTTTGTCATAAGAATCCTTTGATAAAATTAAAGCGACTATTATAAGAAAATAAACTTAAATATTGCTGAATTTAAGGAAAGTTTAAAGTTT
Source organism: Helicobacter pylori (assembly GCF_001653455.1). Taxonomy (NCBI): domain Bacteria; kingdom Pseudomonadati; phylum Campylobacterota; class Epsilonproteobacteria; order Campylobacterales; family Helicobacteraceae; genus Helicobacter; species Helicobacter pylori. The sequence continues at coordinate 88,508 of NZ_CP011486.1, forward strand.
AAATATAAGTTTTAAAATTTGTTTCATTGCTTTTGATTTTATTGTAAAACTCATTTCTTAAGTAAAACTCATTTTTTAAGGGGATAGGGGGGTATTTTGGAATAACTCTCCCCCTTAACCCCCAACTAAATCCCCCTAACCCAAGAATACCGCTTTAAAAAGCTATCGCTTGCTTTTTGCAAGCTCTGTATTTAGTTTAAAAAATGCCTTTGAACATTTTGCAATTTCGTTACCCATACTTAGCCAAAGCCCTTATTTTTGCCCTTGGTTGAGTCTTTCTTCTATTTTTTTGATTTTTTGGCTCATTTGAGCGCTCGCATTGATTTGATTGATGAGCATGTAAAGGTTTATCATCATCAAAAGCACCACTACAATCCCTAAAAAAAAGACGATTTGAATGGCTTTTTTAGCGATTTCTTGGGCTTGTTTTTCTTCTTGCATTTTAACTTTCCAACTCTTCTGGGGATAAATCTTTATAGAATCGTTCCAATTCAAAGCTTTCCCCTAAATACGCAGCGATTTCTTGGGAATCCACAAGGGCGTTTTGCAAGCAACTTGTCGCACCTGGAGAGGGAGTCATGTTAAAAGTGATGCCTTTATGGGTGCAAATCTTTTTCTCGCCTAATTCCAGTTTTCGCTTGGTTCTGTCTAAAACTTGCGGGCGCACTTCGCCAAAACCATGAGCGTATTCTAAATCTTCTAGGCTAAGAGAGGGGATAATTTTTTGAGCGTCTTTTAAAAATTTTCTTTTGCCGATAATGGGCAATTCAAAGACCATGTTTTTAAACACATAATTACGGATTTCTTTATCGCTCATCAAATCAAATGCAATCTTAAACACATCTTGATTCAAATCCATTTTTAACAAGTCCAAACTAATGCCCTTGAGCCAGCATTTGTTGCGCTCTAGTTTGGGCATGGTTAAAGCGGTAGGCCCGATTCGTGTTTTACCTTTAATGACTGCATCAGGGTCGCCATGCACGGCTGCAAAAGGGAGTTTGGGGTTTTGAACGGTATAAACCTTACCCTTTAATAAATTAGGCACAAAATAAAAGCTGCCCGCCACAGGCAAGCACCCTAGATCCAATCCGTAGCCCATGCTTTGAGCCAAAGGCAGAGCGTAAGAGCCGGCATTGACTAACACGAATTTAGCATACACTTCTTCAGCGTCTTCTGAAATGAGCGCGTAAGTGTCATCTCGCTTTTCAATCTTTTTCACTTTGAAATTCAAAAACACCTGGTTGTTGGGCTTTAATTTTAAGGCTTCTTCCACGAAATTTTCGCTCAATTTCGCAAAATTCATCGTGCTCCAGTCTTTCCTATACCCATGACCGATGATGTTTTCATGCCTGTCTATTCCATTAGCCCCTAAAATCACATTAGGCTCTAACTCTTTAATCGTTTGTTTGTCAAATTCCTCTAACCCCACAAAAATTTCTTTAAAAGATTCGTAGCGTTTTTTCATGAACTCGCATTCTTCATCGCCCACGCCTATAGCCATTTTTTGGGTTTCAAAAATCACTTCATTTTGCAAGCCTTTATTCAAAGCGTATTGTCTGGTTTTATAAGCGCTCAAACGCACTTTTTTAGCTTTTTCTGGAGTGTAGTTCGTTTCAATAGAGCCATCATGAATGGTTTGTGAATTAGCCTTAGCGCTGGAGCTGATTTGAGCTAATTTAGAGCATTTTTCCACAATAGCCACGCGCTTTAGGGAGCTGTATTCGCTCAAAGTGTAAAAGGTCGCGCACCCTGAAACCCCACCACCAATAATAACGGCATCAAATTCCATATTCATTGTCTTTCTCCAAATGTTTTAAATTAATAAATTGCAATCATAATATAAGAAAATCAATTAGCACTCAAAGGGCTTGAAGTTTTATTGATAAAATCTTTCAAATCGCTCATTCCAAGCACCCTATCAATCAATAATTTCTTTTTAGAAAACGCCCCATTATGCTCTTCAGCCAACCATAATGAAGTGATCACCACGCCTCCTATTTTATGCCTCAAGGTTTTGAAATGCTTTTGGGTTTGCACCGACCAAATGCTGTGAGCGACAATGACTTGATGGTTGTATGCACCTAAATAGAGCATGATATGCCCTTTTAAATAGATGAGCGTGCCAAAAGGCGTGGCGTTTTTAAGGATGTATTCTTCTTTTTCTTTGGCTTTCATGGAGCTTAAATCCATGTAATTGTTCGCATAGCGGCTTTGCGCATAGGAATTTCTAGGGAGCAAAATACCAAAATTAGCAAAACTATCCCTGGTGAAAGCCGAACAATCCCTATTGCCTAATAGCCCACCCCAGCCGTATTTTTGCCCTAGCATGGTGTCTATAAAATAAGCCATGTTTTCGCTATTAAACGCTTTAGGGAAAACAAAAAAATCTTTTTCATTCAAGGTTATACTTTGTAAGGTTGCATAGCCTTTAGAGTCTTTCAAAAAACCATAGGCTTTTAGAGATTCGTCTTTTTTGTGGTTTTTAGCAAGATCTTTAGGAATGAGAGCGAATAATTCGCCCACTCTCGCTTGGGTGTAAAAATCCCCATAGTCTGTATAAAGGGGGATTTTATCTTTTATGGGCATGACATAATCTTTAAGTTGTGTTAAAAGCTCTATGTCTTTATCGTGCATGTAAGCTAGATCGCCAACTTTAATCCAGCCATAAACAAAACTGCTTTGAATGTGGGCGTAAGTTTTATCCGTGTTAAAATGCGTGATCAAAACCGGCGTACCTTGAAAAATCAAGGAATTTTGATACCTGTCAAAGGGGTAACCTTTTTGAGAGAGGTAATAGGGTTTGTTAGTAGGCACAGCCCGCACATCGCTATCTCGCACTACAACGGCTTTAATTTTAGCGCTCGGGTAATGTTCAATATCCATGCTTTTAATAAGCTCATCATTGAAAGCCTTTGCGTTGGGTTTTAGATCTTCGCCATAACCGGTGGATTTATTCATCTCTTTAAGGATCCAAAACACTTCTTTTTTATTGCTTTTGACTTTCGCATCTAGCCATGGGGAATACCACGCCTTAAGATAGCTCTCTTTTAGGCTTTCTCTTAGTGCTTGGGGGTCAATGCGATTAGCGCTATTACCATTATTACCACCATTTTGGGGGCTTGCAAGATAGCTTGAAGCCTCTTGGGGTAAAGACAAATCTTTGAGTGCAAGATCTTTTTTAACGCAACCCACAAACAAAAACAAGAAAGCCAAAATAAAATAACGCATGCTTTAGAGAAACTCAAATACGCAAATAGTTTCTTAAAATGCGCCCGTATTGCGGGCTTCTCAATTTTTTAATTGCAGAGCTTTCAATTTGGCGCACTCTTTCTCGGGTAACATTCAATTCTTTGCCAATTTCTTCTAAAGTCCGATCGCTCTCATCGTCTAAAAGCCCAAAACGCATGCGGATCACCGCTTTTTCTCGCTCATTCAATTGATCCAAAACGCCATCAATTTGGGCTTTTAAATCCTCTCGCATGATGTGATCAATGGAGCTTACAATATTTTTATCTTCTACAAAATCCCCAAATTTGCCATCGTCATCATTACCGACCGGGGTTTCTAAGCTGATAGGCTCTTTAGTAACCTTGATCACATTTTTCACTTTATCTAACGAAAGCCCCACTTCTTCCGCCACCAATTCCAAATCAGGCTCTTTGCCGTTTTCTTGCATGTATTTGCGCATGACTTTATTGATGCGATTGATCGTGTCAATCATGTGAATAGGAATGCGGATAGTGCGGGCTTGATCGGCTATGGCTCTGCTGATAGCTTGCTTGATCCACCAAGTCGCATAGGTAGAAAACTTAAAGCCCTTTTCATGCTCAAATTTATCCACCGCTTTCATCAAGCCAATATTGCCCTCTTGAATCAAATCCAAGAAGGGTAAGCCTCTGCTCGTGAATCGTTTAGCGATGCTCACCACTAACCTTAGATTAGACTTAGCCATTTTGTTTTTAGCGCGATCAGAAATCAATTTCCCTCTTTTGATTTGCTCTAAAATCTCTTTAAGCTTGTTAGGGTCTAAATCAAAGCCTTCTTCGCTCGCTTCTTTAGTCAAAAAGAGTTTTTTGAGATCCATATACACGCTCACCATAGTCGCTTCTGGCACTTGAGCGATGATGTCTTCTTTAGTCATGTTGGTGATATTAGAAAGGATTTTTTTATGGTTTGCGATCAAAGCGTCATTGAATAAAGGCAGTTTGTATTCCAAGCGTTTCAACTCTTTTTCAAACCCATCGCCGCTTTTTAAAGTGGTTTCCATCGTTTTGACTAATTCATTAATGAGCTTGCTGGTAGGCTCTAAATCATAGAGTCTGTCTTTAAGCGTTTGGCGTTTGTAGGCTAAAGTCAATAAACGCACCAACTCGTCTTCTTTTTCATCAACAGGGGCTTCAAGGGCTTTAAGCCATTCTTTTTTGGCCTTGTCTAGGGCTTTAAAACTCTCTTGAACCTTTTCTACGCGCTTTTTGTCTTTTTCAGAGACGACTTTTTTCCTTTCTTCGTTTTCTTCATCTTCTTCGCTGTCATCATCTTTTTTAGAATCGCTCACGCTATTTTCATCGTCATCATCAAAGCTCCTGAAAAGCTCCTTGACTCTTCTTTCACGATTGATTAAAGCGTCTTTATACGCATAGATAAAATCAATCAAATACGGCACCGAGCAGATCGCATCTAAAATAATGTCTTCACCCAAGCGGATTTGCTTGCTCAATTCAATCTCTTCGTCTTTGCTTAAAAGCTTTATATCCCCCATTTCACGCAAATACATGCGCACCGGGCTATCGCTTCTGCTCCATTCTAAAAAATCCTTTTCTTTCAAAAAATCATAGCCATCTTCTAATTCTTCATCTAAAACCTTTTGCTTTTCTTCGGTGTTTTTGATCTTATCGATCGCATTGAGTTTTTTAGCGTATTCTGAAGAGCTGACTAATTTCTTTTGGTATTTTTGGCACAATTCTTTGATTTTTTTGATTTGGGCTAAAGTGGGGACTTTCGCGCTGATTTGAATGATAGACTCGTAAGAAACGCAATCGCTCAAGGAATTAGCGAACAATTCTTCTAACGCTTCATTAAAACTAAGTTTTTTAGTGGGATTAGTTTCTTTAATTTTAGTCTCTTTGGCTTTTCCCTCTTTAATTTTAGCTTCTTTGTTCTCTTTAACTTTGGCTTCTTTAATTTTAGTTTCTTTAGCTTTGCTGTTTCCTTTGTTTTCTTTGGCTTCTATTTTGACTTCCTGTTTGGCTCTTCTGGGGGCTTTTTCTTCGTTGGCTTTCTTTTTCATTGGACACTCCATAAAATAAAACCCATGCTTTTAACAAGCTAGGTTATAAGATAAGATACACCTATTCCTTTGTTATTTTACTAAAAAATAGCTTAAATTCTAATTATACGAATTTGGTTTTGCTCTCATCAACATGCAAATAGCCAAAAATTTTTACTTTATTTTATTAAACAAAAAATACATAGTAAAGAGCTTGATTTTAATCAAGCGATAACCTCTTAAAAAAAGCGGTCTTGGGGGTTAGGGGGTTTCTTAAGGGGGTTAAGGGGGTATTATCGCAAAATACCCCCTATCCCCTTAAGGGAATGAGTTTTGTTATAAAAATAAAATTAAAAATCCCTATTTTTAAAAAAATTAAAAAGCTTTGAGTATTTATGCTTGAAAAGAACCACCCCTAAAGCCCATCTACCATGCTTTTTAAGAATTTCGCTGAAGTTTGAGCGCTTTTTTCTAAAAATGCATCAAAGCTCATGCCAGCTTTTTCATCAGCGTTATCGCTAATGCTCCTTAAAACACAACATGGCACGCCAAATTTTTGGCACACAAACGCCACGCTCGCCCCCTCCATTTCCACCGCGCTCGCCTTAAACTCGCTAGTTAAAAACTCTTTCCTTTCCTTGCTATGGACAAACTGATCGCCTGATGCAATAATGCCTTCTTTGAGCGTGATATTTTGCTCGCTAGCGATTTTTTTAGCTAGGGCGTTTAAACTTTCGCTCGTTTCAATAAAAATCGCGCTTTCTGGGATAAACCCTAAAGGGTGATCAAACGCGCTCAAATCCACATCATGCTGGACTAATTTTTGAGCCACCAACAAATCATTGATTTTTAAGTCTTTAACCAAACTCCCAGCCACCCCGCTAAAAAGCACCTTTTGAACGCCAAACGCTAAAATCATGCTCGTCGTGGTTAAAGTGGAATGCACCTTGCCAATTTTGCTATAAGCGACAACGATTTCTTTATCATTATAAATGCCTTTATGGAAAACATTCCCCCCTAAAGAAACCTCTTTAAAATCCACACCAAACAATTCCAAAATAGGGGTTATTTCTTCTCTCATCGCCCCTAAAATGCCAATTTTTTGCACCACTCTCTCCTGATCACACGTATTCTTCTAAAAACTCAATGGCTTCATCAAGCCCTTTATTGTCCCCTACGCTTATAGTGGGCTTGTTGCTCAAGCGTTTGTTAAGCCCCTTTAGCACACTCCCACAGCCTAATTCAAAAAACGCATCCACCCTATCGTTATTGGACTTCACGCAGTCTTGATAACGCACGGGCTGAGTGAGTTGCAAGCTCAACAATTCAACGGCTTTTGCTTTATTATAATACGCTTCGTTAATCGCATTGGAGATGATTTCAAAATTAAATTTATCTTTCAAGCTTTTTTCTAGCAATTCCTGGAATTTAAAAACCATAGGCTCTAAAAAGGGGCAATGGCTCGCCACGCTCATTTCTAAAAAGACCACTCTTTTAGCCCCCATTTCCTTTAAAGTCGGCTCTAGGGCTTTCAAATCGTCTTTAATCCCGGCTAAAACCACTTGCAGACCGCCATTGAAATTCGCGCACCACACATTTTTAGTTTTTTGACACAGACTCAAAAGGCTTTCTTCAGAAACGCCTAAAACGACCATCATGGATGCATCTTTGTTCGCGCACGCTTCTTGCATCATTTTGCCTCTTTGGTGCGTGAGTTTCAGGGCTTTTTCAAAATCTAACGCCCCGCTCAAAGACACCGCGCTCACTTCACCGAGCGAATGCCCTAAAGCAAAAACGGGTTTTAACCCTCCATTTACTTGTTTGTTAAGCAATTGATAAGCGATATAGCTCACTAAATAAATGGCAGGCTGGGTGTAAGCGCTCTCTTTTAAAAGTTCGTTTTCTTCAAAAAGCGTTTTTTTCATATCCACTTTAAGCGCGTTAGAAGCCCTTTCAAACAATTCTTTAGCTAGGGTGTGGCTTTCATAGAATGATTTCCCCATTCCTATGCATTGCGAGCCTTGCCCTGGAAATAATAGCGCGTATTGCATGCGTATCCTTAAAAATTTATTTTAGTTTGTAGATTAAAATTGTAGTATAAAAGCCCTTAGTTTTGTTTAGAAACCATTAAAGTTTAAGGTTTATTTTAACTTATTTTTACTATAATTCTAATTTTTACAAGGACAGGTGGGTGAGTTGGCTGAAACCACATCCCTGCTAAGGATGCGTAGCCGTCAAGGTTACCGAGGGTTCGAATCCCTCCCTGTCCGCCAGCCTTTTTGCCTTTAAAAACTTTTTGTTTAGAATGTATTGATGAGACATTATAGTTTCTAAGCATTCCTTTTACGACACTCCTTTTACAGATTTTACAAATACAATATTAGGTTGGGTGAAGAGAGACACCCAGCCTAAACCCTATATCCACTTATCCACTGCGGTATTTTCAAACATTTTGAGTATAATTGTTTCCACTACAATCATAAAAAAGAAAAGAACATGACTAACAAAGAAATAGGTAAAAAAGTTTTAGAACAAGCAGAAAGGCCTTTGAGCGCTAAAGAAATTTTTGAGAGAGCTTGTGAAATGGGATTGGATAAAGAATGCAACGGCACAGGAAAAACACCTGAGGCTAGTATTAGAACAGCAATTCGTGGAGACAAGAAACAATTTTATGTTATAAATGAAGAAGAAAGCCCCTTTCGTTATTGGCTCAAATCTCGTGAAAGAGAATTTCCCCCACAAAAAACCCTAGATGCCAAAGAAGAAGATGATGAACAGAGCGAGTGTTCAGACACAGCCGAAAACCAAAAAACCTCTTTTAAGGAAGAGGATTTGCACCCATTGCTTGTGAAATTCCTCTATGAAAATCCAGATTTCAAACTCCTATGCAGAACCATCCACCATGAAAAAAATTGTAAAGAAGGCAAAGAAGGCAAAGGGGGCAAAAATAAGTGGAATTATCCTGACATCGTGGGCGTGTATTTTCCCTATAATAAATATTTTCCCTACAATGAATATGAAGAAGAAACTTTGAAATTTTTACACCATACTGGTCAAAAAAGACACAAGCTTTTTTCCTTTGAGCTTAAAGCTAGGATTAGTTTTTCCAATCTAAAAGCGAGCTATTTCCAAGCGGTGAGCAATTCCAGTTGGGCTAATGAGGGGTATTTGGTGGTTTTTGATATTGATGATGAGGTTTTAAATGAATTAAGGCGGCTCAACCAAAGCTTTGGTATAGGGGTTATCAAGCTAGAATCTGAGGTTTCAAACTCCAAAATCTTGTTGCCAGCTAAAGAAAGAGAGATTGATATACAAACGCTTAACATGCTTATAGAACAAAGTCCGGAGAATTTTAAGCCTTTTATCGAGGACATTAACAAACAAATTAAAGCAGGATTTGATACACATGTCAAATTCGCCGATTTAGATCTAGTGCTAGATGATGAAAAAATGCAAAAACACATTAAAGATAAAGGCATTAAAGCAGAGTGGGGGGAGTAAAAAGCCATTTGCCTTATTCTAATCAACCCCCACGCCCCATTTTTGAAAGCGCAGACGAGCTTTTCACCCTTTATCAAGAAGATTGCAATGAGGTTTTGCCTTTATTTGAAAACGCTTTTGATTTGATTTTTGCCGATCCGCCTTATTTCCTCTCTAATGATGGCTTGAGCATACAGAGCGGTAAAATTGTGAGCGTCAATAAAGGCGATTGGGATAAAGAAGAGGGCGTTAATGGTATTGATGAGTTTAATCACCAGTGGATCAACAACGCCAAAAAAGCTTTAAAAAACACAGGAAGCCTTTTGATCAGCGGGACTTATCACAATCTTTTTTCTTTGGGGCGCATTTTGCAAAAACTGGATTTTAAGATTTTAAACCTCATCACTTGGCAAAAAACCAACCCTCCCCCTAATTTCAGCTGCCGTTATTTGACGCATTCAACCGAGCAAATCATTTGGGCGAGGAAAAGCTATAAACACAAGCATGTTTTTAACTATGAAGTTTTAAAAAAGATCAATAGCGGCAAACAAATGCGTGATGTGTGGAGCTTCCCAGCGATCGCGCCTTGGGAAAAAACAAACGGCAAGCACCCCACTCAAAAACCGCTTGCATTACTGGTGCGCTTGCTTTTAATGGCGAGCGATGAAAATTCTCTCATTGGCGATCCTTTTAGCGGGAGTTCCACCACAGGCATTGCGGCCAATCTTTTGAAGAGGAAATTCATCGGTATAGAAAAAGAAAGCGAATTTATTAAAATATCCATGAATAGAAAGCTGGAATTAGACGCTCGCTATAAAGAAAACCGATCCAAAATCAAAGATTTGAATTTAATAGACCCTTTTTGAGTGGGCTTAAGCGTTATACTTTTCGGATTTTATTTCAAAATGGGATTCTATTTTCACCCAATCCTCACAAAGGATATTTTCATGCCCAAAAAGCCAGTGTTTGGGGCCAATGATGATTTTTTCTGGATTGTTTATCAAATAAGCCGCCCACCAGCTATAAGTGCTATTGGCGATGATGCCATGCTTGCATGATTGCATGAGCATCATATCCCAATACGCCTCTTCTTCTTTATCCCTAGTGGTCATGTCCATAAAAGGGTAGCCAAGATCAAGGTTTTGCGTGAATTCCAAGTCTTCACAAAACACAAAAAGCTCCATGTTCGGCACGCGCTTTGCCATATACTCAACAGCCTTTTTTTGATAATCAATACCAAGCTGGCAGCCAATCCCCACATAATCCCCTCTCCTTATATGCACAAACACGCTATTTTTAGCGGCTAAAATCAAAGAAAGCTTGCGTTGGTGTTCTTCCTCTTTTTTTTTATTTCCATTTTCGGGGGGGGGGGGGGTAGGGTGAAGGTTTGCTTGATCAAAGGGGATATAGCATCAAAATATCGTGGATCTTGGAAATAGCCATGGATATAAGTCAAGCGGTTTGGCTTTAGCAATTTAGGCTCGTATTCAAACACGATTTCTTGGCTCACCCTATCAAATCCCATGCATTTGAGCGCATCTCTTATTAGCTTGGGGAGGTGTTGCATTTTAGCTATAGCGATTTCTTTAGCGCTCGCATAGGGCAAATCAATAGGGAAAAGCTCTAATTGCAGTTTGCGGTTACTAGAATCAAAAGAAGTAACATCTAATAATACAGGGATTTTAAGGTGTTTTTGCAAGCTTTTTGCAAAAGCGTATTGGAACATTTGATTCCCAAGTCCCCCACAAATTTGCACCACCTTAAAAGCCATTCAATCCCTTTGTTTTCTCAAAATGAAACGCCTATTTTAGCCAATTTTAAAGCCATTTTTCAATAAAAGCCTAAAAAGGGGTAAGCGACGCTTCCAAGTCATTTGAATTTTTTATTGGAAAAAGATGCACGCACAGGTTCTAGCAAGCGTTCTTGGTATTCTAAAAGGATTTTATCTTCGCTATTGAGCGAATAGGCTTCATCGTATTTGCGCTTGATGATGCCTTTTAAAATGGTGTGCTGGACCTGGTATTTATCTTCTTTAAGCATTTCATCTACCAAAGCGTAAAGCTGAATGTCTTGAATGAGTAAATCTGAGATTTTAACGCTCTCTTTGTCAAACAATTCTTCATTAGCGCAATATTCATTCACCAAAATAAGCACCCGGTTATACACATCTGATGCGATTTTAGCGTTTAGGGTTCTATAAATGTAATCTTTGATTTTTTTGAGCTGCTCTTCTAAATCTTCACTGGCCTTGCTCGCTAAAGCTAAAATGCTTAAAATTTGAACCAGCGTCATCATTTTATGGCTTAAAGAGCGCGTACGCCATTTAATGAGAAGCCGCATGAAATAGGACATTTTGACAGAAAGGCTACAGGGGAGGGTGTTTTTCTTAGGTTTTGGCATGTTTAGTTTCTTTAAAAAAGGGATTTTGTGGTTTAATTATATAACTTTAAAATTAAATCTAGGAGTAAAGGCATGAAAACATTCAAAAAAGGCGTGGTGCTAGACGCTAAAAGCGTGGGGTTAAAAGCGCTAGAGGTTTTAAAAGAGGTGGCGGATTTTCATTTTTACGAGATTACTTCGTCCAATCAAATCGTTGAACGATGCATTGATGCTGAAATCATGGTGCTTAATAAAGTAATGATCACTCAAGAAATTTTAACGCAATTACCCAAGCTCAAGCTCATTTGCATCACCGCCACAGGCATGGATAATGTGGATGTGAAAAGCGCGAAAGATTTGGGTATAGAGGTCAAAAATGTGAGCGCTTATTCTACCGAGTCCGTAGCCCAGCACACTTTAGCGTGCGCTCTGTCTTTGTTGGGAAGGATCAATGATTACGATCGTTATTGCAAAAGCGGGGAATACAGCCAAAGCGATATTTTTACGCACATTAGCAATATTAAAATGGGGCTTATTAAGGGGGGTCAATGGGGGGTTATTGGTTTGGGTGCAATTGGTAAAAGGGTCGCCGAACTCGCTCAAGCTTTCGGATCAAAGGTGGTGTATTATTCCCCTAAAGATAAAAAAGAAGAGTATGAGCGCTTGAGTTTGGAGGAATTGCTTAAAACAAGCGATATTGTGAGCATTCATGCCCCTTTAAATGAAAGCACGCGCAATTTGATCGCTCTAAAAGAATTGCAAAGTCTAAAAGAAGGGGCGATTTTAATCAATGTGGGGCGTGGGGGCATTGTGAATGAAAAGGATTTGGCTGAGATTTTAGAAACCAAAGATTTGTATTACGCAAGCGATGTGTTTGTTAAAGAGCCTTTTGAAAAAGATCATGTTTTTTTAAACCCAAAGATCCAAAGTAAATTGCTTTTAACCCCCCATATTGCATGGGCGTATAGCGATAGTTTGAAAACCTTGATAGAAAAAACCAAAGAAAATATCCAGGATTTTTTAACTTCTCAAAAATAAACGCAAAAAATGGGGGGGTTGAGCGTTGGGGTTTTCTTTTATTAGTGCTTAATGTTTTTTGGGTGTTTTTAAAAACGAGCGGTAATTTTTATCAAGCGATTTTTTTTGGGTTTTTTTGGTGGGGTTTTGGGGGTGTAGCTATGCAACAATAAAGTGAGTTTAAAAACTACTAAATATCGTTAATGCTAGTAAAAAGCCTTTGGGAAAGTTACCCAAACGCTTAAAAAAGAGCGATCAAGCCTTAGAAATGTCAATTTTAAAGGTGTGGATTTCATCTTCTAAAAAGACTTTAATCACCACCACGCCCGGGGTTTTAAGGTTTTTGGTATCCACCACCACAAACCCTCCTTTAGCCTTATTTTCAACATTAAGGGTATTGTTTTTAAGGTAGTTGATCGCTAGGATTTTCAAAGCTTGGCGGCTTTCTTGCATGACTTCTTGCTCTTCCACATCATCCATCATCATCATGCCAAAGCCTGGCCCATACATGCCCATTCCCCCATACATCATGCCGTTATACGCTAAAAATCCCCCTTGCCCGTAATAAAACATGGGCGGAGTGATCATGTTAACATTATCAATAGGGGTGGTCGGCACGGCAATATTAAAACTTTGTAAAATGCCCTCAAAATCAAAACTGGATTTCATCACCTGTCTTAGGCTTAAGACCGGTAAATTCGTTTGGTTGATAGACACCGAAATGGCTTTACGGCTAAACACCACAGGATTTCCCTCTAAAACTTGTGCCGCTACATACAGCACTAAGGGGGATTCGTTCAAGCCTTTTAACTTGCTTTGAGCGATTTCTAGTTGGACTTTAGACTTGGCTTGCGTGGAAGTCATCACTTGAATCCCATTATTATAGGATGTAACATGTTCAGGCGTGATCTTATAGCTCGCGCAAGCGCTCATCAGTAAGGCTACCGCTACTAAAACGATTTTTCTCATCAAACTCCCTTTAATTTTTTATCCAATTATAGTGTAGTTTGACTTAAAATTGACACTTTATTAGGCATAATGGCTTAAAAAAGATTAATGAATGCTTTCTAACCACAAAAGGATAGAAGATTTGATCTCATTGAGCTTTAAAACTTCTTGGTGTTTGATCTCTCTTTCAAACAAATCATCAAGGCGTTTGCTATCCGGAGTGTTGTAGTTGTTTTTTAGCGCTTCTAGGGCGGTTTTATCGTCTTTTTTTTGCTCGTTTAGGGCTAAAAGGGTGGTGCTAGGGAATTTTTCATAAGAAGCGGTGGCAGAAACGAGGGTTTTTTCATGGGTTTTTAAGCTTGCATTTAAGGCGGTGGCGGTGTGGGGGTCAATCAGGTATTGGTGTTCTGCATAAACTTCTTGAATGGTTTTCAAACAATCTCCATCTAAACAGCTCGCGCAAGAAAAATGCTCTTGTAAAAGGGCTAATTCCTTAGGTTTTAATTCATAAAATTTCTCTTCTTCTAAAGCTTGCATCAATTCCAGCGTGCGTTCAAACCCAAAAAGATCAAAAAGCACCCTTTCCACATTGGAGCTTTTTAAAATATCCATAGCCGGGGAGAAAGTTTGTTTCAATGAGCGCTTGGTTAAATCGTAACGGCCTGTTTCTATAAACTCCCTTAAAACATCATTGCTATTGGTTACCACCTTGATTTTAGCGATATTTAAGCCCATTTTTTTAGCATAAAACGCCCCTAATGCATTCCCAAAATTACCGCTCGGTATGGCTAGGGTGATTTTTTCTTTAGAATTGATCGCGCCTTTTTTATACAATTCTAAAAAGCCCCAAATGTGATAGACAACTTGAAAAGCGATGCGCCCAAAATTCACGGAATTAGCCACGCTCAATTTTAATTGGTGCATCTTTAGGGCTTCGTTAAAATCATCGTCTTTTAAAAGGTTTTTGAGCGCGTTTTGCGCATCATCAAAATCCCCGCTGATCCCAAACACTTTTAAGTTACTAGCGTTTTGGGTAACCATTTGGAGTTTTTGGACTAAACTTGTGCCGTCTTTGGGGTATAAACACACCACAAAAACATTGGGCATGTTCGCTAAACCTTCCAAAGTCGCAGGGCCGGTATCCCCGCTTGTAGAAACGAGCATCAAATACTTTTCATTTTTTCCTACCGCTAGATTGGAAAACAAGCTCGCTAAAGGCTGCAATGCCATGTCTTTAAACGCTAGGCTAGGCCCATGGTAGAGCTCTTGGACAAAAAGCCTTTCATTGAGTGCAAAAATAGGGGCTGGATTTTTAGGGTTATCAAAATTTTCATAGCGTTTTAAAGCGTCTGTCAATAAACCTTTAGAAATCTCTAAACCCAATCGCTCAAACACGCATTCTACTAGCTCGTTATAGCTCAGATTCAAACAATCTTGCCATTCTAATGTTTCAAAACGCTCTAAAGTGTAAAGCCCGCTTTTGGGAGCGTTAGGGTTTAGTATCGCTTCAATAAAATCAATCTTTCTTTCTTTCAAAGAGCGCGTAGGGACAAAAGGCATTATTCTTCCTTCATAATTTTTAGCCATAGCATACCCTAAAAGAACGAATGCAAGCTTAAAATGGTTTTTTAAGGGGAATGATTGGTGATCTCTTTGATCGGTTTAATTTTTAATTTATTATTATAAGACTATAATTGAGCCTAAATTTTTGTCAAAAAGATATTGGCAAAGAGATATTTCATCATAATGGGGTTGTGTTTTGTCTAAAGGTTTGAGTATCAGTAATAAAATCATAGTGTGGGTGGCGTTGATTGTGATCGTGTGCGTGGGTATTTTAGGGGTGTCCTTGAATAGCAGGGTGAAAGAGATTTTAAAAGAAAACGCTTTGCATTCCATGCAAGAGGGTTTGCATTTTAAGGTTAAAGAAGTCCAATCGGTTCTTGAAAATATTTATACGAGCCTAGGCGTTGTCAAAAACATGCTCCCTCAAGACACCAAGAAAGAAATCAAAATCAAATTGTTAAAAAACTTTGTTTTGGCTAATTCGCATGTCGCTGGGGTGGGCATATTTTTTAAAGACAGAGAAGATTTGAGATGGACGCTTTTACGGGACAATGATGCGATCAAGCTAGTGGAAAATCAAACATTAGGGAATAACCCTTTAGTGCAAAAAGTGATGAAAACTAAAGAAATCGCTAAAAGCTTGCCTTATTATAGGAAAATGCCTGATGGCAAGGAAGTTTATGGGGTTGATATTCTTTCACCTTTATTAAATGAAAACACTCAAGAAGTGGTGGGGGCTTTGATGGTTTTCCTTTCTATTGACAGCTTCAGTAATGAAATCACTAAAAACAGGAGCGATTTGTTTTTAATTGGCATCAAGGGTAAAGTGCTTTTGAGTGCGAATAAGAGTTTGCAAGACAAATCCATCACCGAAATTTATAAAAGCGTGCCTAAAGCCACTAACGAAGTGATGGCGATTTTAGAAAATGGCTCTAAAGCGACTTTAGAATACCTGGATCCTTTTACTCATAAAGACAATTATTTAGCCGTTGAAACCTTTAGGATGCTAGGCAAAACAGAAAGTAAAGACAATTTGAATTGGATGGTGGCTTTAATCATTGAAAAAGACAAGGTCTATGAGCAAGTGGGATCGGTGCGTTTTGTGGTGGTGATAGCGAGCGCGATCATGGTGTTAGCTTTAATCGTAGCGATCACCCTCTTAATGCGAGCGATTGTCAGCAATCGTTTAGAAATCGTTTCTAGCACCTTGTCTCATTTCTTTAAATTGTTGAACAATCAAGCCCATTCTAGCGATATTAAATTGGTTGAAGCCAAGTCCAATGATGAACTAGGGCGCATGCAAACAGCGATCAATAAAAATATCTTGCAAACCCAAAAAATCATGCAAGAAGACAGGCAAGCCGTCCAAGACACCATTAAAGTGGTTTCAGACGTGAAAGCAGGGAATTTTGCAGTACGTATCAACGCTGAACCCGCAAGCCCTGATTTAAAAGAACTAAGGGACGCTTTAAACGGGATCATGGATTATTTGCAAGAAAGCGTAGGGACTCACATGCCAAGCATTTTTAAAATCTTTGAAAGCTATTCTGGTTTGGATTTTAGAGGGCGGATCCAAAACGCTTCGGGTAGGGTGGAATTGGTTACTAACGCTTTGGGGCAAGAAATCCAAAAAATGCTAGAAACTTCGTCTAATTTTGCAAAAGATCTAGCGAATGACAGCGCGAATTTGAAAGAATGCGTGCAGAATTTAGAAAAGGCTTCAAATTCCCAACACAAAAGCTTGATGGAAACTTCCAAAACGATAGAAAATATTACCACTTCCATTCAAGGCGTGAGCTCTCAAAGTGAGGCTATGATTGAGCAAGGGCAAGACATTAAAAGCATTGTAGAAATCATTAGAGACATTGCCGATCAAACGAATTTATTAGCCCTAAACGCTGCTATTGAAGCCGCAAGAGCCGGCGAGCATGGCAGAGGTTTTGCGGTGGTGGCTGATGAGGTGCGAAAACTCGCTGAAAGGACGCAAAAATCGCTCAGTGAGATTGAAGCCAACATTAACATTCTTGTCCAAAGCATTTCAGACACGAGCGAGAGCATTAAAAACCAGGTTAAAGAAGTAGAAGAGATCAACGCTTCTATTGAAGCCTTAAGATCGGTTACTGAGGGCAATCTAAAAATCGCTAGCGATTCTTTAGAAATCAGTCAAGAAATTGACAAAGTCTCTAACGATATTTTAGAAGATGTGAATAAAAAGCAGTTTTAATGCTCATTCATATTTGCTGCTCGGTGGATAACCTTTATTTTTTAAAAAAAGCCAAAGAGGCTTTTGCGGGTGAAAAAATTATAGGATTTTTTTATAACCCCAATATCCACCCTTATAGCGAATACTTGTTGCGTTTAGAAGACGTGAAGCGCACTTGCGAAATGCTAGAAATTGAACTGATTGAAGGCGATTATGAATTAGAAAAGTTTTTAGATAAAGCTAAAGGTAAGGAATTGTTAGGGGAAAAAAGCGAGCGCTGTTTTGAATGCTTTGATTTACGCTTAGAAGCGAGCGCTTTAAAAGCCTTTGAATTGGGGGAAGAAAAATTCACCACCACCTTACTCACAAGCCCCAAAAAAGACCCTAACCAGCTCATCGCTAAAGGGCAGAGCATTGCGCAAAGGCACAATTTGGAATTTATCGTGTTTAAAAACGATAATTTTGAACATTTTAAAAGCGAGTTGGATTTAAACTTGCAAGCTTTAGCGAGAGAAAACGAGCTTTACAGGCAAAATTATTGCGGTTGTCAATTCGCTTTGAAAATCCAAAAAGAATCCCAAAACAGAAGCCCCTTTGAACTTTACTCGCCCCTAAAACGCCAGATTTTACCCGCAAGCATTGAAGAAAGAACGCAAGTTTTTAGGGAGCTAGAAACAGCTAAAAAAAATAATGACAAGCCTTTTTTAGCCCAAAAAACGATTGCAACTTACCGCTTATTGAATGGGGGCGTGTGGCTTTCTAAAAATTCAAACCCTTTGAATTGCTACATTCTAGCGCGCTCTAAAAGTAAGGCTAAAGTGAGAATCAATGATTTAAGATGGGTTTTTTCCCAACGCTTAAAAGTGGTGGTGGGCTATAGTCAAAGAGATGAAACCCTGTTTTTAACTTTAGAAAGCCTTAATACGCTCATGGAAAAACGCTACAATCATTTAAAAGATCTCAGCCTCAACCCCTTAAGTTATGAAGAAGAGTTGTTTTTAAGGGCGTTAGTGAGTGGGAGCGAGAGCCTTAACCCTATCATCGTGCTAGAAGAATGCATAGAAAAAACCCTTTTTGTAGAAATCAAAAGCGTGTTTCAAGAAGAAAAGGTGTTTTATTTGCTGTAAGCTTGGGGGTTTAGTCGCTTCATTCTATGGCTTTTTAGCTTGTTTTAAACTGCAATTAGGCAAATAATAACTTTTAGGTTTTTCCTTGTCGCAAGCATTTGGAGTGTGTTAGGGTCTAAAATTTTTGCACAAGCTAGAGTTAAATCTGTGGTTGCTTTTATACCTCAATTTATTTCCAAAAATGAGTTTAAGACAAAACCTAAAAACCCCGTTGTTTAAAATTAAAGAATGTTAGTTGGTGATCTATACTTGGTGAGAACAAAATCTAAAACAATATATCATATTGTAAAATATAGTATTGTGTATAAACGGCGGTTATGTTTAGTCAAAACATGCAAGTAGTTTAAAGTTAATTTAAGATAATTAGGCACAATGCACTAAAAAATTAAGGTCGTATTTGAAAACTCTGTTTGTTGTTTATCTCTTTTTATCGTTGAACCCATTCTTTTTAGAAGCTAATGAAATCACTTGGTCTAAATTCTTAGAAAATTTTAAAAATAAGAATGAAGACGACAAACCTGAACCCCCAACCATCAATAAAAGCAGTGAAAAACAGCGAGTTTTAGACAAAAACCAGCAAATTTTAAAAAGAGCTTTAGAAAAAAGCCTTAAATTCTTTTTCATTTTTGGATACAACTATTCGCAAGCCACTTTTTCAACTTCTAATCAAAGCTTGACTTTTGTGGCTAATAGCATAGGGTTTAACACCGCTACTGGTTTAGAGCATTTTTTAAGAAACCACCCTAAGATCGGTTTTAGAATCTTTAGTGCCTATAATTATTTCCATTCCGTTTCTCTCTCTCAGCCTCAAACCTTAATGGTGCAAAATTATGGGGGCGGGTTAGATTTTTCTTGGATTTTTGTAGATAAAAATATTTATCGTTTTAGGAGTTATTTGGGTCTCGCTTTAGAGCAAGGGGTGTTATTGGTGGATACGATTAAACCGGGTGCGATTACAACGATCATTCCAAGAACCAAAAAAACCTTTTTCCAAGCCCCTTTCCGCTTTGGTTTTATCGTGGATTTTATCGGCTATTTGTCCTTGCAATTAGGGATTGAAATGCCCTTAGTGAGGAATGTTTTTTACACCTACAACAACCATCAAGAAAGATTCAAACCACGATTTAACGCTAACTTCTCTTTAGTCGTTTCCTTTTGAATAAGCCCATGACTTTCCTAGGGTATTTTAAAAGCATGGAAAAAACATTCGTTTGAATGCCGTTTTCTTTGCAAGCTCTTATGTTTTCTTTATTCCTTAATAAAAGGCTTTTAAACCCTTTCGTGCTAGCCCCACCGGTGCGCATCACTACTAACACTTCTTTCAAATAAGAAAAGCTTATTTTTTGCACCACAAACAAGCGGATGATCATCTCAAAATCCGCTGAAATCTTATAGTCGCTTTTGTATAGCCCATAGCGTTCATAGATTTCTTTTTTAACAAAGAGCGTGGGGTGCGCTGGCACGACACCATAAAGTAAGGTTTTAGGGTGAAACTCCCCGCTTTCATAATAGCGCACCACTTTTTCTAAACAATTAGGCTTGACAAAAACCAGATCCGCATACACGCTATCGCAATTTTTGTTTTCAAACTCGTGCACCACTTTTTCTAAAACGAACTCATCTTTGTAAAAATCATCGCTGTTCAATAAAGCGATAATATCCCCGCTCGCGCGCCTTATGCCCTTATTCATGGCGTCATAAATACCCTTATCTTTTTCACTCACCACGCAAGCGATTTTGTCTTTATATTTTTGAATGATTTCTAAAGTACCATCCGCGCTAGATCCGTCTATAATAATGTATTCAATGTTTTTATAAGTTTGATTAAGCACGGAAAGAATGGTGTCTTCAATGGTTTTTTCGCTATTAAAACACGCCGTGATCACTGAAACTTTTAGCAATTAAACCCTTTTATAATAAACTCCCCCATTGTATAACTAAGTTTTAAATAAATTCACTTGTTTGTCTAAATTTTTGGTTGTTTCACTCACATGCGTAGCGATTTTTAAAATATCTGAAGAGTCAGCTAAAGTTTTAGAAGCCACTTTTTCCACTTCTACAAAATCGCTTACCATCGCTTCAATTTGGTGTCCGGATTTGGCGTAATCGTCCATGCTTTGATTGCTATCTAAAACGACTGAACTCAAATTAGCGCTCATTTTTTCGTAAGTTTCTTGCACGCTTTTACTCATATCGCTCAAACGCTCCATTTTTTGCGAATTGAGATTCATTTGCGAGCTCACATCATTAATTTCTTGGACAATCACCATGATAGTGGAGTTGATTTCGGCTAAAGATTTTTGAGTGCGCCCGGCTAAATTCCTAACTTCATCAGCCACCACTGCAAAGCCTCTGCCATGTTCGCCGGCCCTTGCGGCTTCAATAGCGGCGTTTAGGGCCAATAGATTCGTTTGATCGGCAATATCATTGATAATATCCAAAATGGATTTGACATCATCAGCGTTGTGGCTTAGTTGCTCCACTTTATTAGACAGCTCTTCTTCAGTGTGTGCGCCCTCTATGATTTGAGAAAATAAATCCCCAATCGCATCCTTGCTCTCTTTGACAAGCCCTTGCGTTTCAATCAAACGCTTCCTTAACCCTTGAGATTGCTCTATAGAAGCATTCATCACGCTAGCCACATCAGTGGCCTTATCTTTCACGGAATTTAGGGTGGTTGAGGAATTTTTCATGCTCTCTTGGGTTTCTTTTGTGATTTGGACTAATTTGTCCATTGAAGTCTTATTGAGGGTGGAAATCCCCTTAATCTCTTCCATAATCAAGCGAGCCTTTTCTACAAACAAATTGACCCCATGCCCCACTTGCGAGATTTCATCGTTGCGATCATCCACTTCAATTTTGGCCCTCAAATCCTTATCCCCATGGCTAAAAGCGTTGATTTTAAGGACTAAATCATCAATGCGTTTCACGATCCTTAATTTGGCGTATATCAGCGTTAAAACCGCTAACGCTATCGTCGCTATCAATATCCAAAGGAATAATTTTGCGGTGTTTTCATTGAAAACCTTCTCCACGCCTTGTCTGATCGCTTGATTCTCAGCGTTAATATCAGTGTAGTAAGAAGTCGCTGCGATCACCATTTGAGACACTTCATCATAATGCGAGTAAGCGAATTTTTTCTCCGGCACGCCCCCATCGTATTTGGGCATTTTATAATAAGTGTAGCCTCCCCCTTTTTTAGCCGCTTCCAAATAGCCCTTAACATAATACACCCCATCAACGCTTTGCAAACTAAGCCCTGATTGGCCTATGGTTTTGGGATTGACCGGATCAAACAATACCACCCCATTTTTATCCACCACCACCATATAAATCATGCCCTTATCATCATTGATGCGTTTGAAATAATCCAGTGCCATTTTTCTTGCAGTGGTATTATCAAAATTTTTGTAATACTCATGAATGCCCTGTTCAAGAAGTCTTGTCATGTAAGCGAGCGTTTTTTCACGCTTTTTGTATTGTCCGGTTTCTAAATGCCCCATGAGTTGCTCTAGCGCATCTTTTTGCATGACTTTTACCAAACTAATGGACAACCCTCCTAAACCCAAAAGCGCGGCTAACACGACTAGCACGATACGCACCCCCAATGAAGAAAATACTGAAGCAAACACCATTCATCTCCTGTAATATCATTTTTAAGTCAAACCCTAATTTGAGAGTTTAGCTTCTAAATAACCCCCCCCCCCGAAAAATGAGAGGCGCAAAATTAAATTAAAACCCAATGTTTGAAGCCACTGAAAAAGTGAAAATCTAACAAGCTAGAATTATAAGATACTCTCTTTTAAGTTGGGCTTAAAAATAAAATCATAAAAATAAAAAATATTATTTAACTTTAATTTCTTTATCTTTTAAAAAATGGGGGTTTTAGTTACTTTGTTTGTCGTTTTAGATTTTATCCTAACCGCACGAAAAACTCTATCCTTTAGTGGCAAGTAAGCGTATAGCCGTTAGGCTATATTTAAACTAAAAGATAGCAAAATCTCTCTAGTCTTTTTGGGGGTGAGAAATATCCATGCGGACTTTAAAAAACAAAGCTTTTCATGTTAGTGTCTGTTGGTTAGTGTCCGTTGAGCCACTTTAGTTAGGAAGCCCCTTGCTTTAGAAAGGGGCGGTTTCACTTTGCAGTAAGAAACTCATTTATTAAGGGGATTAAGACAATAGGGGATATTTTGAAACAATTCTCCCCCTAACCACCCCTTAAATCCCTACTTCAGCCCACTCATCTCGTTTGGATAAAAAAGCACTTGCTAAATTCTTTGCACCCTCTAAAGTGTGGTTAGCCGCCCAACCGCATTGCTTTTCATTGCTCGCAGGCACTTCTGTAGCCTTTAACACATCTTGCATCGTTTTTTCCAAAACTTCTAAAATCTCTGTGTAATTGTCATGGTTTAACACCGTGAGATAAAATCCCGTTTGGCAGCCCATAGGCGACCAATCCACAACATAATTGGCATGGTTGCGGATAATCTCAGCGACTAGATGCTCCAAAGAATGCAAGCTTGCCATGTCCATGTGATCTTGGTTGGGTTGTTTGAAGCGCACATCGTATTTGACTATCAAATCCCCATTGACGCCCTTTTTGCGATCAGCGACACGCACATAAGGGGCTTTGACTTTGGTGTGATCCAAGTTAAAACTTTCTACATTCATTTTTGGTGTTTTCATTTTCTTAATTCCTTTATCCATCAATTGTGATGAAATTCTAGCTTATTTTAGCGAACGCTTGCTCTAGATCTTCTAACAAATCCTTTTCATGCTCAATCCCCACAGACAAGCGCACCAAACCATCTCTAATCCCTGCGGCTTCTCGTTGCATTTTAGGGATACACGCATGGGTCATAAACGCCGGAATGCCTACCAGACTTTCCACCCCACCCAAACTCTCGCCTAAAATGAATAGTTTAAGGCTTTCTACAAAAAGAGTCGCTTCGTTGTCGTTTTTGAGGGTGAAAGAAAGCATCCCGCTAAAACCGCACATCTGAGTTTTGGCTAGATCATGATTAGGGTGAGTGGGCAAGCCTGGGTAATAAACCCTCTCCACTTTAGGGTGTTTTTCTAAAAACTCAGCCACACAAAGGGCGTTTTTTTGATGAGCCTCCATGCGCAATGCTAGCGTTTTAATCCCTCTTTGCAACAACCAGCTGTCTTGAGGGCCTAGCACCCCCCCGATAGCGTTTTGGAAAAAAGCGATCTCTTGGGCTAGGGCTTCATTATTCGTGGTTACAAGCCCGGCGACCACATCGCTATGCCCGCCTAAATATTTTGTGCCGCTATGCACTACAATATCCGCTCCTAAAAGAAGCGGGTTTTGGCAATAAGGCGTGGCAAAGGTGTTATCCACGATAGTGAGCAGGCCATGCGTTTTAGCAAGACTAGCGCATTGCTTCAAATCTGTGATTTTAAGCAAGGGGTTACTAGGGGATTCCAAATAAAGGGCTTTGGTGTTGGGCTTGATAGCTTTTTGTATTTGAGAAATATCGCTAGTGTCTATAATGGTGCAAGAAAGCCCGTTTTTAGAAAGCACCTTGTCAAACAAGCGGAAAGTCCCCCCATAGACATCATCGCCCAATAACACATGATCGCCTGATTGCAAGAGCGAAAAGACAGCGTGAATCCCGGCTAAACCAGAGGCAAAAGCAAACCCTTTAACCCCCCCTTCTAGATCAGCGATAAGCTCTTCTAATGCAAAGCGTGTGGGGTTGCCTGAGCGAGAGTATTCATAGCCCTTTGGGCGGCCTATGGCGTCTTGGCGGTAGGTGGAAGTTTGATAAATAGGCACGCTCACCGCCCCTGTTGTGGCGTCCTCACTAATACCTCCATGGATCAATTTGGTTTGCATGCGCATGATTTTTCCTTTTTTATTGAATTTTTATGAATAAATACCTTTTGAGAGATAACGATCGGCAACATCCGGGAAAATGGTTAAAACTTGGCTGCCATTGGGGAGGCGTTGCACTTCCCTCAACGCTGCTGCAAAAGCCGCCCCACTAGAGCTCCCCACCAACAAGCCGTTTTTTTTAGCCAACTCCCTAGTGTAATGAAAACCCTCTTCATCTGAAATCGTTTCAAAGCCATCAATATCCAAGTTTGCAAAAAACGGAGGGATAAACTCCACGCCAATGCCCTCAATCTCATGAGGTCCAGGCTCCCCTCCATTCAAAATAGAACCCTCCGGCTCCACCCCAATCAAGCGAATAGAAGGAATGCGTTCTTTTAAATATTGGGCCGTGCCTGCAAAAGTCCCACCACTACCTATCCCGGCTACAAAGCTCGTAAGCTTTGCGCCTAATTTTTGGAAAATCTCAGGGGCTAAAGTGTGGTAGTAGGCGGCGGGATTACTAGGGTTTTCAAATTGCAAGGGCAAATAGCTATCAGGGATACTTTTGGCTAACTCTTTACTTTTTTTAATGGCTCCAGAAATCCCCTCACTAGTAGGCGTGTTGATCACTGTAGCCCCCAAAGCTCTCATGATTTGTTGTTTTTCTACGCTGAATTTTTCCGGGACAACAAAGATGGTTTTGAGATGGTGTTTGAGTGCAACTAGCACCAAAGCGATGCCGGTATTGCCCGCAGTAGGCTCAATGATGGTCGTTTGGGGAGTAATTTTGCCCATTCTAAGCCCTTCTTCTATGAGATATTGGCCTAAGCGGTCTTTGATACTCCCTCCTGGGTTTAGATGCTCTAGTTTGGCGTAAATAACGGAATCTTTTGGGATAGGGTAATTTCTCGTGAATTTAAAAATGGGAGTGTGGCCAATGGCGTCTTGCATTGCGGTGATGATCATCATTCCTCCTAAATAAAGGGTAGCAATAATTTTTATCATTATGCCTAAACTCATTAAATGGAGGTAAATTTAGGATAAAATGTTGGCTTATTAAGAGTAATCAAGGAGCTGTCATGAAAACGATAGAGTGGGATAAGGAGCAAAGAAAAGCGTTTCAAGATTTGTTAAGAGAGTTTGTAGCGTTAATAGACGCTAAAGCGCAAGAGGAAAAACAAACATGTAAAAAACCAAAAATACCAAAGTATGGTTCATGCCAAAGAGGGCTGAACAAGGTTTTAGCGCCATGGGGTTATGTGTGCAAGATTAGTCTTGGCTCTGGGAATTTATCCAATGAGCCATCAATGGCCTTTTGCCGTCAGGATATTTTAGGGGAGGGATTTGTCAATCGTGAAAAACCAACCCCCAAAAAAGGTTTTTACATTTGGCTTGCTTACTATTGGTGCAACGATGCAGAAAAAATTGATCTTTGTATAGGTCGATCCATAGAGAAAGATGGGGAAAAAGAGTGTCAAAAATGCCCAGCGTATGATAAGATCGTTATTGAAAACGCATGCTATCAGAAGCTCTATGACGATTTAGAAGCCGATCTTGAAGACATTACCGACTATTTTTTACACCTTATTAATGCATTATTAATGCATTTAATCAAATCCCCACTGCGTATTTTGAATTAGAGCCATCTAGCACAAGTTCTTAAAACAGCCCTTATGCAAAAAATAAAAATCTCATTTAACTTTAATATTTATTTTTTAAAAAATGGGATTTTTAATAAAACCTTTTAAATCAGTATCCCATTGATGAAAGTGAGAAAGGCAAGCGGATCTTTATCAAACCCACTCGCTTAAAAGAAGTTTGATGCGTTTTTATTCCACTTCCGCATCAATCACATCATCGTCTTTTTTCTTGGGTTGCTCAGCGTTGTTTTTATTCGCCATAGCTTCGCCTAGTTTTTGAGCCGCTTGCGCTAATAATTTCGTTTTGTCTTCAAGCTCCGCTTTAGTAGCGTTATCGTTTTTGATGCAATCTTTAAGGGCGTTAATGGCGTTTTGGATCTCATTAGCGTCATTTTCATTCAAATTCGCTTTATGCTCATCAAGACTCTTTTGGGTTTGGTGCGCCAAACTATCGGCATGGTTTCTCGCTTCAATCACTTCTTTTTTCCTTGCGTCCTCTTCTTTGTGCAACTCAGCGTCTTTAACCATTTTTTCAATCTCGCTATCAGACAACCCGCTAGAGCCAGAAATCTTAATTTCTTGGCTTTTACCGGTATTTTTATCTTGCGCTGACACGGTTAAAATCCCATTAGCGTCAATATCAAAGGTTACTTCAATTTGAGGCACGCCCCTTGGAGCTGGAGCGATGCCTTGCAAATCAAATTTACCCAAAGATTTATTATCCCTTGCTAAATCCCTTTCGCCTTGTAAAACCATAATAGACACAGCGGGCTGGTTGTCTTCAGCGGTTGAGAACACTTGAGATTTTTTCGCAGGAATAGTCGTGCCTCTATCAATGACTTTAGTCATCACGCCCCCTAAAGTTTCAATCCCAAGGCTTAAAGGCGTAACATCTAATAAAAGCACATCTTTCACATCGCCTTTTAACACGCCCCCTTGAATGCTCGCGCCCACCGCCACGACCTCATCAGGATTGACACTCTTATTCAACTCTTTGTTGATAAACCCTTTCACCCTTTCTTGAACTTTAGGGATACGAGTAGATCCGCCCACCATCACCACTTCTGAAATCTCATTTTTGGTTAGTCCTGCATCTTTAATCACGCTTTCAATCTTAGAAATCGTTTCTTCAATCAAATCCTCTGTCAAGCTTTCAAATTTGGCCCTAGTGAGTTTTTTAACCAAGTGTTTAGGCCCGGTAGCGTCCGCTGTAATAAAGGGCAAGTTGATTTCAGTTTCCATCGCAGAGCTTAATTCTTTTTTAGCGTTTTCAGCCGCTTCTTTTAAGCGTTGCAACGCCATCACATCGTTTTTGATTTCAATGCCTGTTTCGCTTTTAAATTCAGTCGCTAAAAAATCAATCACACGATTGTCAAAATCATCGCCTCCTAAAAACGCATCGCCCCCTGTGGCTAAAACTTCCACGACATTATCGCCTGTTTCTAAAACGGTAACATCAAAAGTCCCCCCACCCAAATCATAAACCATGATTTTTTCACTCTCTTTTTTATCCAAGCCATAAGCTAACGCCGCGCTAGTAGGCTCATTGATAATCCTTAAAACATTAAGCCCTGCAATCGTGCCGGCTTCTTTAGTCGCTTTCCTTTGGCTGTCGTTAAAATAAGCTGGAACCGTGATCACCGCTTCGCTAACGCTCTCGCCCAAATAACTTTCAGCGTCTTCTTTGAGCTTCATTAAAATTTTGGCTGAAATTTCTTGAGGGGTATAAATTTTACCGGAAATTTCAATCGCGCAAGCCCCATTCCTATCCACAATCTTATAAGGCAAGCGTTTTTCAGCTTCTTTAGCCTTTTCTTCATTAAACATCAAGCCCATGATTCTTTTAATGGAATAAATGGTTTTTTCTGGGTTAGTAACCGCTTGTCTTTTCGCACTCTCGCCCACTAAAATCTCGCCCTTATCCGTAAAAGCTACAATAGAGGGAGTGGTGTTTTTACCCTCTTTGTTAGCAATAATCTTTGCTTCATTACCCTCATACACTGCCATTGCAGAGTTGGTTGTCCCTAAATCAATTCCAATAACTTTTCCCATGCGTTATCCTTTCTTTTTAAAATAAATTCAATCGTTTTTAGCAATGCTCACCATTGCAGGCCTTAAAACCCTACCTTTATACTTGTAACCCTGTTGCAAAACTTGCACGATTTTTCCGTTTTCTTTTTCTTCGCTTTTGACTTGCATGATCGCATTGTGGAAATTGGGATCAAATTCTTCTAAGCATTCAATCCCCTCAATGCCATGCCTTGCCAAAACTTCATGCAACTTTTCCATCGTAAGCTCCAAGCCTTTCGTTAAAGCGCTCTCTTTATCCACTTCTACAGCGCTCTTATGAGCCCCAAGAAGCGCATCAATCACCGGCAATAAATCCAGCGCAATTTTTTCATACGCATACTCTAACGCCATGCTCTTGTCTCTTTCTAAGCGCTTTTTCACGTTTTCAAAATCCGCATGCACCCTCAAATATTTTTCGTGCATTTCTTGGTATTTAAGCTCAAAATCTTCCTTAATCTCGCATTCTTTTTCGCTCGCTTCTTGTTTTTTGCTTTCACAAGCGCAAGCCTTTTCGCAAGACTCTGGCTCTTTTTGGCTTAAATCATGTTCGTGTTCATCTTTCATCGTTCCTCCTTAATGGTTTGAAAAAACCCTTCATAATCGCATTCCAACTTTCCCACACAAAGCAGTTGCGCTTGCATGTCTTGAAATTTTATAGGGCGTGTTACTAACATGCGATTAGGCTCTATAAAATGCAACCCTTTTTTCAAACGCTCCAAAATCTTACCCCCTAAAATGTCAAAAAATAAAGGGCTGTTTAAAAGCGTTTTTAACCCCATGAGATTAAAGCGTGCAATTTGCGCATTGGAATACTCCAAACGCTCTAATTGTCTGGCCAAACTCAACGCATTGACAGAAGCGGCAATCAAGCGCACTTCTTTAACGCTTTTACCCACAAGCTCTAATAAAAACTTCTCCATTTTAACGCTGTAATCAATCGCACAAGAAAACGCTAAAAAATCCAAAATCAAGAAGCGTTTTTCGCACTCAATGACTCTTTCTAAACGCTCCAAACTGGGTTTTTTTAACAAAACAAAAAGCCCAAAATTCTCGCTAGCGCTTTTTAGGCGTTTTTCATTCACGCTTAAAACTTCAAAGCTCAATGACTTGCGCCAATAATTTTCAAACGCCTTAAAAGTGGGCAATCTAGCGCCGCTAGAATGGGCTTGATGGAGCATGCCCTCTTTGGAAAGGATTTGAAAATAATTCCTGATCGTCGCGCAAGACACTTTCAAGTCCGCCAGCTCTTTCAAGCGTTTAGAACTAATGGGTTCTAAGGTCTGCAGATAGGCTTTAACAAACGCATCTAACAAACTCTCTTTTTTATTCAAATCAGAACCTACTTCAATTCTTCTTAACATCATTTTTTAAAAACATCTCGTCAATCGCCATTTTTAATGGAATGACTTTCGCATTATAGCGCAAAAAGTTAATAATCTGTCACTTTTTTAAAACAAGTGATAAAAATTACAGGATTTTTCTTTAAAGTTTAGTCTGTATCACTAAATTTAATTACTATGATTAAATTAGGATTTTTTATAGAGTTGATTTAATTTGGATCTATTGGGTCAATCATATCTTGATATTAGATAAAACTTGTTATCATGCAAGCATGAACACACACACAAGAGGCATTGACAGCGATCTGATTCGTTCGCTCCAAAGCATTTCATTATCCATGTTTAGAAAGGGTTTTTTTGGGCTTTATCAAGGCTCCATTTCTGCACGCATTGGCACTAACCAGTTTGTGATCAATAAAAGAAACGCTGTTTTTGATCAATTGAATGAAAACACCCTACTAGTTTTGCATGACAAAATAGATTACCGCTGGAAAGAAGCAAGCTTAGATTCGCCTATCCATGCGAGCGTGTATAAGGAGTTTTTGGACGCTAAATTCATCGTTTATGCACGCCCTCCCTATAGTTTGGCGTATTCTTTACGCCATAACCGATTGCTCCCCAGAGATTATTTAGGGTATCGTTCTTTGGGCGAAGAAGTAACGATTTTTAACCCCAAAGATTATGACAGCTGGCAAGAAAGAGCGGATACGGAAATTTTACGCCAGTTGCAAGAGAGCAAAAAATATTTTGTTTTCATTAAAGGGTGCGGGATTTTTGCCTACCACAGAGAGCTTTCTAAACTCATGGAAGTCTTTGATTTGATTGAAAACTCATGCAAGGTTTTACGACTGGGCGATTTAATGGATTTTTGTTATAATGATGATCCACGATTGAGCGTGTAAAAAGCTTGAAAGGATAAACATGACCATCAACACCCATTACACCCCTAACTTCACGCAACTCCAAACCTTGAATAATATCAATAATGACGCAACGATAAAAGATAGGGATCAAGTAGAACAAGATTTGCAACAAAGCAATATTCAAGATGGTTTTAGTGAAAACAACACGCAAAACGCCCCTGATTTTGACCGACTGCAGGTTTTAAACGCTATCAATAACGATGGCACCATCAAAGACAGATCCCAAGTTGAAACAAATCTTGTTGAGGGCGAAAGTATCCCTGAAATTTATTCCAAACTAGACACATACGCTTAAATAAGGGGTTTTACCATTCTTTCAAAGCCATTTTAATCGCTTCTATCACGCAATCCATCCCACCCGCTAAACTAAAAAGCCAATATTTGTGTGCATAAATGTATTCTAATTGCTTGGCTCTTAACTCGTCTTCATTATCCGTTTTCTTGCACACGATTTCAGCGATATGCAATTCTTGATGGAAAATATAAGATTGTATTGCATCCATAAAATACGCATTAAATCGCTTGTCATCAAAAAGCTCTTTAATGTTATCAATTGCAGCGCTCAAATGTTCTAATTCTTTAAAATCCAGCTCTTCTAATTTTTTCTCTTCATGAAGTTTTTCCACTTTTTCTAAAAACTCTGCCACTTTTAAAAACACTTCTTCAACTTGCGTTTTTTTCTCTTTGGCGTATGCGATCATTTCTTCGCATTTTTGTTTAGCGGTTTTTAGATTTTTAGCCTGTTCTAATTGGGTGGGATAGTTTAGATTGATGGGGGGCTTTGGCTGAGATTTATCTATTTTTTCGCACACTTCTTTAAAAGGCATTTCTTTAGTCCCTTTAATCCTAGCCCCCCCTTCAGTAGCGTTAATGACTTCTAATTTATAGGGCGTGTTAAAAATATCTTTTTCAAAAAATTCTAAGAAAAGTTTCCACACTAAAGTGGTTTCTACTTCCCCATTACCCCCATATTTTTCTATAAAAATCTTGTCTTTATCCTTTTTAGGCTTGATCTCCCTATCGCCATAAATCGCCCCACTGGCATGGCTGTTACCGCTTTGTGAAAAGCTCAAATCCTGCCCAATAAACACGCATCTTTTAAAACGAGAATGCACCACCAATTCATACGCCATGTTCGCTGCACTCATGCCTATACCCACATAACCATATTGGTGCAAATCAAAAAGGTTGGTGTAGCCAAAGGGGCGGAAACTGAATTGCTTAACCCCTTTTTTAATCGCTTTAATCAATCGTTTATGCACAATGGAGGTTAAAGCAAAAATGACGCCTTCTTGAAAATCTAGGGGCGTTTCTTCATAAAATTTCGCCGTTAAATCCACCCTTTCTAAAGACAGCACAATATCAGGCTTGATACCCGCTTTAGCTAAAATAGGGAAGGAAGCGTCTATGCAAAAAAGCGTCGCATAAGGAGCGATTTCTTTTAAAAGGGGGAGTTGCTTGTTCAAACTAGGCCCGGTTGAAACAATAATGGCGGTGTCTCTGTTTTTTAAAGTGTTCACAAAATCCACTAAACTAGGGCTTTGAATGACTTCAGGCAAATTAGCGACATGCTGTTTGATGCCTATCAGTGCGTCTTTAGCGTCATTACCCACGCTAATTGCACCATGCTCTAAAGCGCGCGTGAAATGCTGGTTGATTTCTATCATTTGACTAGAATAGCGTTCATAATAAGCATTAAAGATTTTTAAATCATACATTCTTGCGTATAAACGAGACTTTTTATCCATATCAAACAAGGAAGCTATCATGTTGTAATTGCAAAAATCCGCATGCAACAAAATCAAGCGGTTTTCTAAAATCTCAGTGGAAAAATCCAAAAGATTCAACACAATGAAAATGATCTCTATTTCAGGCTCAACCACCACCAAGCGCTTTAAATTCCCATTGCCTAAAAGCAAGCGATAAAACACGCCATTACCCAAGCCAAAATAATACAAATAAGGATAAAGCATGCAAATTTCGCTATTTTTATATTGCTCCAAGCTTGAATCTAGCGGGCTTTTTTCAAATAGGGGGGTGTTTGTTTCTTTGTCTAAAAGGTTGAAATTCGCGCTGTCATTCCCTAAAAACACTTCGTATTTTTTGTTCTCTTTAATGGCTTTGAGCTTTGCGAACAAGAGAGGGTCTTTTTTAAAAAGGGCTTGTAAGTTTTTTTGATAAATGTCCATTATTCTAACTTATAAAAGGGCTAACGCCCCCTTTGGATTTCAAGGGCTATTATTGTAAAAGCCTTAAAACATTTTGTTGCACCGCATTGGCTTGCGCCATAGCAAAACTCCCGCTTTGCGCCAAAATATTGTATTTAGAAAAGTTCGCGCTCTCTTCAGCAAAATCCACATCTCTGATTTGAGATTCAGCCGCTTTAACATTCACTTGGGTAACAGAAATGTTATTAATGGTGGTAACCAATTCCATTTGCACCGACCCCATATCTGAGCGGATCTTGTCTAATTGCGTGCGTGCAGAATCCGCCATATCCATCACAATCATCGCCCCTTTAAGGCTTGTAACCCCAGCCCCTATGCCTTGAGAGTTGGTTTCTGCTTGCGCGCCATTAGCGTTCGCTCCAGCCGCTGAAGCCACATTCGCATCAAAAATGCCCCTAACCGCTCTCAAATTCACGGTGTATTCTGCCACCCCTTGAGCGGAATGAAAGCCCACATGGCTAAAATTCACACCGCTCACAATAATATCCCTAGCGTCGGTTCTAGTCAAAGTCAAGCGCCCAATAACCGCATGCTGTGTCCCAGAAATCCCTGCAAAATTCCCTCCCCCAAAAACTTGACCGCTCGCGCTCGCTGCATGCACAGAAATCGCACGCCCGTCAATGGAGTGCAAATTAATGCGCCCTTGAATGTCCAAGCTCGCTTCCACGCCGGTGCGATCTTTGACAGAGTTGATGGCATTAGTTAGCCTCCCATCAGCATCGTTTTTATGCACATCGTTCACCGTTCCAATTTCTACGCCATTAATGGTAAGTTCCCTAACAGTTCCTGATTGCACAGGAGTGCCGCCAGTGGCCATGACATTATAAGACGCTCTAACGCCTAGAGTGTTAGAAAAGCGGTTGATAATCTCGCTCAACGCCCCGATCCCCGTGCCAGCACTTGTAGAAATGCGCACGGTTTCAATCTTATAATCATTCACGCCATTGACTTGTTTGAAATTCAAGCCCACTTCAGTCAAGTTTTGCGCCGCTGCGCTAGCCAACATGCCTGCACCACTAAATGAAGAAGTTTCCATGCGCACATGCCCGATTTTATCCGAACTCGTTGAGCCAA
The DNA here is from genome assembly GCF_001653455.1 of Helicobacter pylori. Taxonomy (NCBI): domain Bacteria; kingdom Pseudomonadati; phylum Campylobacterota; class Epsilonproteobacteria; order Campylobacterales; family Helicobacteraceae; genus Helicobacter; species Helicobacter pylori. The sequence continues at coordinate 121,605 of NZ_CP011486.1, forward strand.
TAGACGCCTTAACCGTGGTGTTAGAATACGCGCCGATTTGAAATTCTTTATTAGAAAAACTTCCTGAAAGCATTTGCTGGCCGTTAAAGCTTGTGGTGTTAGCGATATTATCCAATTCTTCTAACAGCCTTTGAATATCGCTCTGGAGCGCTCTTCTACTCTCTAAAGTTTGCCCGTCTTGAGCGGCTTGAACGGCTTTGGTTTTAATGGTGTCTAAAATTTTGATTTGCTCATCCATCGCTTTATCTGCGGTTTGAACCATACCAATAGCGTCATTAGCGTTGCGGATCGCTTGACCCAAATTCGCGCTTTGACTCCTTAAGCTATCTGCAATCGCCATCCCACTAGAATCATCAGCGGCTTTATTGATCCTAAGCCCTGAACTTAACTTTTCAAGCGAGCTTGAAAGGTCTCTGTTGTTTTGAACCCCTACCGCATGAGAAGTTAAAGCGGCGATATTGGTATTTATCCTAAAACTCATGTTTGCATCCTTTGCATAGATATTTGTTTTTAGTCAAGCAAAGGGTGTTCCAACTCTTTGATTTTTTGTGCCGTTATAGAGTTTTATGATTTAATAAAGCGTTTAGTCAAAATTCTATGCTACAATCATTCATTAATAGGTATAAAATCATTAATTAAAGGCGTTCAATGAAGCACCTTATTATCGTAGAATCCCCAGCAAAAGCCAAAACCATTAAAAATTTTTTGGATAAAAGTTACGAAGTCATTGCCTCTAAAGGGCATGTTAGGGATTTATCCAAATTCGCTTTAGGCATTAAGATTGATGAAACAGGCTTCACGCCTAATTATGTCGTGGATAAAGACCATAAAGAGCTTGTCAAGCAAATCATAGAGCTTTCCAAAAAGGCATCGACCACTTATATCGCTACCGATGAAGACAGAGAGGGCGAAGCGATAGGCTACCATGTGGCATGTTTGATTGGGGGGAAATTGGAGAGCTATCCTAGGATTGTCTTTCATGAGATCACGCAAAATGCGATTTTAAATGCCCTAAAAACCCCACGACAAATTGACATGTCCAAAGTCAATGCCCAACAAGCTAGACGCTTTTTAGATCGGATCGTAGGCTTTAAATTAAGCTCATTGATTGCATCAAAAATCACTAAAGGTTTGAGCGCTGGGCGAGTACAAAGCGCGGCATTAAAACTTGTGATTGATAAAGAAAGGGAAATTAAAGCCTTTAAGCCTTTAACCTATTTCACGCTAGACGCTTTGTTTGAGCCAAATTTAGAAGCGCAACTCGTTAGCTATAAGGGTAATAAACTCAAAGCCCAAGAGCTTATTGATGAAAAAAAAGCTCACGAAATTAAAAACGAATTAGAAAAAGAAAATTATATGATTTCCAGTATCGTTAAAAAGTCTAAAAAATCCCCCACACCGTCTCCTTTTATGACTTCCACCTTACAGCAAAGCGCTTCTAGCCTTTTAGGTTTTTCGCCCACAAAAACCATGAGTATCGCTCAAAAATTATATGAAGGCGTAGCCACCCCGCAAGGCGTTATGGGCGTGATCACCTACATGAGGACCGATAGCTTAAATATCGCTAAAGAGGCTTTAGAAGAAGCGAGAGGTAAGATTTTAAAAGACTATGGCAAAGACTACTTGCCCCCTAAAGCCAAAGTCTATTCCAGCAAGAACAAAAACGCCCAAGAAGCCCATGAAGCCATTAGACCCACTTCTATTATTTTAGAGCCAAACGCTTTAAAAGACTACCTTAAACCTGAAGAATTGAAGCTCTATACCTTAATTTACAAACGCTTTTTAGCTTCTCAAATGCAAGACGCTCTTTTTGAAAGCCAAAGCGTGGTTGTGGCTTGCGAAAAAGGCGAGTTTAAGGCTAGTGGCAGGAAGCTCCTTTTTGATGGTTATTATAAGATTTTAGGCAATGACGATAAGGACAAATTACTCCCTAATTTGAAAGAAAATGACCCCATTAAATTAGAAAAATTAGAGAGTAACACCCATGTGACAGAACCTCCAGCGCGTTATTCAGAAGCGAGCTTGATTAAAGTTTTAGAAAGTTTAGGCATAGGAAGGCCTAGCACCTACGCCCCAACGATTGCGCTTCTACAAAATAGAGACTACATCAAGGTAGAAAAAAAGCAAATCAGCGCTTTAGAGAGCGCTTTTAAAGTGATAGAGATTTTAGAAAAGCATTTTGAAGAAATCGTGGATTCTAAATTTAGCGCTTCTTTAGAAGAAGAATTAGATAATATCGCTCAAAATAAGGCGGATTACCAGCAGGTTTTGAAGGATTTTTACTACCCTTTTATGGATAAAATTGAAGCCGGGAAAAAGAATATCATCTCTCAAAAAGTGCATGAAAAAACCGGCGAATCATGCCCTAAATGTGGGGGGGAATTGGTCAAAAAGAATAGCCGTTATGGGGAGTTTATCGCTTGCAACAATTACCCTAAATGCAAATATGTCAAGCAAGTTGGAAACGCTAATGATGAGGCTAAACAAGAATTGTGCGAAAAATGCGGAGGGGAAATGGTGCAAAAATTCAGCAGAAACGGGGCGTTTTTAGCTTGCAACAACTACCCTGAATGCAAAAACACCAAATCCTTAAAAAACACCCCTAACGCAAAAGAAATGATAGAGGGCGTGAAATGCCCAGAATGCGGAGGGGATATTGCCTTAAAAAGAAGTAGGAAAGGCTCGTTTTATGGTTGCAACAATTACCCTGAATGCAATTTTTTATCCAACCATAAGCCCATCAACAAGCGCTGCGAGAAATGCAATTATTTGATGAGCGAGAGGATCTATCGCAAAAAAAAGGCGCATGAATGCATTAAATGCAAAGAGCGCGTGTTTTTAGAAGAAGATAATGACTAAAGAAAATCTGCCTATCATCTTTGGGCCTGTTTTATCCAGGCGTTTTGGGAAGTCTTTGGGCGTGGATTTATCGCCCTCTAAAAAACAATGCAATTACAATTGCATTTATTGCGAGTTGGGTAAAGCCAAACCCATTAATCGCATGGAAGAAGTCATAGAGGTTGAGGTTTTGATTGACGCCATTCAAAACGCTCTCAATAATCTCACCACCCCCATTGATGTTTTAACCATCACCGCTAATGGCGAACCCACTCTATACCCTCATTTATTAGAGCTTATCCAAAAAATCAAGCCTTTTTTAAAGGGCGTTAAAACTTTGATTTTAAGCAATGGCTCGTTATTTTATGAGCCAAAAGTCCAGCAAGCCTTAAAGGAATTTGACATCGTTAAATTTTCTTTAGACGCTATTGATTTGAAAGCCTTTGAAAAGGTGGATAAGCCTTATTCTAAAGACATTAACAAGATTTTAGAGGGCATTTCAAATTTTTCTCAAATTTATCAAGGTCAACTAGTGGCTGAAGTGTTGTTGATTAGGGGCGTGAATGATAGCGAGAATAATTTAAAACTCATCGCTGCATTTTTAAAAAAAATCCATATCGCTAGAGTGGATTTAAGCACCATAGACAGGCCTTCAAGCTTTAAAGCCCCTAAATTAAGCGAAGATGAATTGTTAAAATGCTCTTTATTTTTTGAAGGGCTTTGCGTGAGTTTGCCTAAACGCACCGCTCCTAAAATTGAGAAACTGATTTCTTGCGATAGGGACGGGTTGCTCGCTTTAATCTCTAGACGCCCTTTAAGCGTGGAAGAAGCCCCCCTAATCTTAGAGCTTGATTCGTTTAAGCATTTAGAAACTTTATTAAACCATCAGCAAATTACGATTAAAAAAGTCGGCTCTTTGGAGTTTTATTGTGCGTTTTAGGCTTTATTTGCAATCCGTAGTTTTACCTTACTTTAGGGATAGTTTAAGCTTTTAAAAAGAATTTCTTTTATTATCAAATAACGCCGTAATATCATAAAAAATCAAAAGCCGACAGACAATTAAAAACTGGGTGCAATGTTTTTAACCACTACACCCTTTTACTATAACCATAACCCGCTTTTTCTACTTTTTTCTCGGTATTAGCAGCTACTTTTATTTCTTTATTAACATCAGCAAATACTTTTTGAAGGATCAAAAGGCTTTGAGAGGTTGAAAGGTGGGCTTGTGGGTGTGATTTTAAGTTTCTCATTTCAAGCATTTTAGCTTGAGCTTTAGAGCGTATTTTTAGATTTGCTTTTTGCCATTCTTCTGTAACATGAAAATCTCTAGGGTCTAGTTCTAAATAAGCGATAGAACTTGGCCTGTAAAAATTCACTCGTTTAGCGATAGCTTTTTGTGAATAGGGTAGAGATTCTAATTCTTTTTGCAAATAAGCTATAAGCTCTTGTGTTTTTGATTCTCTTTGAGAGTGGGGTTGTTTAGAGTTTGGAAGGTGTTTTGGCTGGATAGGGGTTTGATTGGTTTTTGTAGGTTTAGGGGTTTTGCATTCAGCTTCTACTTCTATAGTAGTACTAGCCTTAATTCCTCCTTTTTTAATAAAGAATTGGCCATGATTTTCTTGGCAATTTTGTTCTGCTTTTTTAACCAAATCTTTCTGCTCTTTAATTAAATCTCTTTGTGTATTAATTGTCTTTTGTTTTTGCTGTTCTAACTCTATCCCACTCTTATTTGTCTTTTGTTTTTCTTGTTCTGTTTTCTGTCTTTCTTGCTCTGCTTTTATTTGACTATTAGCGAGTTCTATCCCACTCTTATTTGTCTTTTGTCTTTCTTGTTCTAACTCTATCCCACTCCTATTTGCTTTTTGTTTTTCTTGTTCTGTTTTCTGTTGTTCTTGTTCTAGCTCTATTTGTTTATCAATATCACCAACGCTACAAGCGGCTAATAATAAATTTGTCGCTATGGTGAGTCCTGAATATTTCCACCAATTGATTTGATTCTCTTTTTCAGCCTGTTTGGACTTATCTTGGACTTTGTTGTCTAATTCTTTTGCTCTCTTGCATGCAACATGGGTCAATACTACTAATGCCGCATTGCTTTTCTTGGGGTGTTTTTTTACAAACCCTCTAACCCTCTTTACAATCTTTGTAAAAAACCCACCAATTGAGAATATTTGTAATGGCACCCACTTGTTTAAAATGAGTCTCTTTATTTGCCTTTGTGCTAGCTGTCTCTGTATTCTTACCAGCTGTATTTGTTTTTTCTGTTTTGATTGATTCCATCACCAACCTTTTTTAAAACAATCCCACCCATCAAAATTATCTCATGGAAACTCATACAAAAACTCTCTCAAGTTGGATTGGCCCATTTTATTATCAAAGCGCAATTAAGTCATGGTTTTTAGCTCTTTTTCTAACTTAGCTACAGCGTTCCAAGTGGGGATCACGCTATCAGGGTTTAAAGAAATGGAAGTGATGCCCTCTTTGACTAAAAACTCTGTCACTTCGGGGTAATCGCTTGGGGCTTGCCCACAAATCCCGCAATATTTGTTGTGCCTTTTGCAAGCTTCAATCGCTTTTTTAAACATTTTTAGCATCGCTTCATTCCTTTCATCAAAGACATGGCTGACTAATTCGCTGTCTCTATCCACGCCTAGAGTGAGTTGGGTTAAATCGTTTGAGCCAATAGAAAAGCCATCAAACAAGCTTAAGAAATCATCAGCCAAAATAACATTGACCGGTAATTCACACATGATATAAATTTCAAGCCCGTTTTTACCGGATTCTAAATTGTTTTTTCTTAAAATTTCTAGGACTTTTTTACCCTCTTCAATGGTGCGCAAAAAAGGGATCATCACTTTCATATTCGTTAAGCCCATTTCTTCCCTCACTAACGCTAAAGCCTCACACTCCCACGAAAACGCTTCGTTATAGCTTTCTGAATAATACCGACTAGCCCCCCTATAACCAAGCATGGGGTTTTCTTCATTAGGCTCATAGCTAGAGCCGCCAAGCATGCGCATGTATTCATTGGATTTGAAATCGCTAGTCCTTACAATGACCGGTTTAGGGTAAAACGCCGCGCTTATCATGCCAATGCCTTCAGCGATTTTTTTCACAAAAAAATCTTTAGGGTTAGCATAGCCTGCCATGAGGTTTTCAATTTCATTTTTTTCTTTCACGCTTTTTTTGTGGTGCAAATCCACTAAAGCTAAAGGGTGGGCTTTGATTTGATTTAAAATAATCATTTCCATCCTGGCTAGCCCCACGCCATGATTAGGGAGCTGAGAAAAGCTAAAGGCTTTTTCAGGGTTTCCAATATTAATATAAATTTTTGTTTGGGTTTCTTGCATGTTAGAAAGCTCTACTCTTTCAATCTCATGCTCATAAATGCCTGCATACACATAGCCTTCTTCACCCTCTGCGCAAGAAACCGTGATTTCCATGCCGGTATAAAGGCTATCCGTTGCCCCGCTCACGCCAACAATCGCCGGCACGCCAATTTCTCTAGCCACAATAGCGGCATGGCAAGTGCGCCCCCCACGATTAGTGATAACCGCACTCGCTTTTTTCATGCAAGGCTCCCAATCCGGGTCGGTATTGTCCGTAACTAAAATTTCGCCCTCTTTAAAAGAATTCATATGTTCCAAGTCATTGATGATGCGCACTTTTCCTGAGCCAATTTTACTGCCAATGGCTCTGCCTTGTAGGATAATTTCTTTTTTTTCGTTAGGGTTTTTGAATTTGAATTTTTCAAAGACTTGACTTTCTTCTTTACTTTTTTGGCTTTGAACGGTTTCTGGGCGCGCTTGAACGATAAAGATTTCCCCGCTATCGCCATCTTTAGCCCATTCTATATCCATGGGGCGGTATTGTTTGGCTTCTTTGGAGTAATGTTTTTCAATTTCAATAGCGTATTTGGCTAAAATCAGCATGTCTTCATCGCTCAATGAAAAGGATTGCCATTCTTTTTTAGTGGTTTTAATGTTTCTAGTAGGGTGTTCGCTACCCCTTGGGGCATAGACCATTTTTTGCGTTTTATTGCCAAGCTGTCGTTTGATAATGGGGCGTTTGTTTTGCTCTAAAGTGGGCTTAAACACATAAAATTCATCAGGGTTTATCGTGCCGCCCACCACATTTTCGCCTAACCCCCACGCTGAAGTGATAAACACCGCATCTTTAAAGCCGGTTTCAGTGTCAATAGAAAACATCACTCCCGCACTGCCTTTATCCGCTCGCACCATTTTTTGCACCCCCACACTCAGCGCAACTTTTAAATGATCAAACCCACGACTCGCCCTGTAACTAATCGCTCTATCGGTAAAAAGCGACGCCAAACAAGACTTGATATAGTGGATCAGCTCCGTTTTGCCCTTAATGTTTAAATAAGTGTCTTGCTGCCCAGCAAAAGAAGCGTCCGGTAAATCTTCGGCGGTAGCGGAACTTCTTACGGCCACATCGGCTTCTTTCATGCTGTATTGCTGGCTCAAAATTTCATAAGCTTGGAAAATTTCATCCCTTAAATCGCTTGGAAAAGGCGTGCCAAAAATAAGCTCTCTGATTTGTTTGGAGCGGATTTTTAACACATCAATTTCCGTGGCATCAACATTTTCTAAAAGCTCTATGATTTTTTGTTTAGCCCCCCCTTGCTCTAAAAGATACCAATACGCTTCGCTAGTGATCGCAAAGCCATCAGGCACTTTAATGCCAATAGGCACTAATTCTTGAAACATCTCGCCAATGCTAGCGTTCTTGCCCCCAACCAGATTCACATTTTTATTGTTCAACTCTTTGAAAAACTTGATATATCGCACAAAACTCCCTTAAAATTATCATTAAGTCTTTTAAAACAAAAATATGATAATGATAGCATGATAGAGCTTTAGTTTTAGCTAGTTTGTATTTTAAGCTTTCTAATAGGGGGTATTTTTTTGGTTTATGATTTTGTTGTATAATAGTCAGTTAGCTAGGTATTTTTGAATAGAAAGGGTAGTTTTGTATAGGCGGTTGTTATTGAATTTGCTTTGTATGGTGTTTTTACAAGCGTGTTTAAAGCCTATGAGCGACCCTAAAGCTGAGAAAGTGGATTCGCAAGTGCAATGCGGGTTTGGCTCAAAAGATTGTTAAATTTTAAGGTTTAAAGAAAGGAAACATAAGTTTTAAAGAATGAGTGCGGAACTGATTGCCGTTTATAAAGACGAGCAAATAATAGATTTAGAGAGCGCGAAAGTCTTAGGACTGAGCGATGGGGTTAAGGCGTTAAAGGGGACTGAGCCGATATATTTTGATGATTCGCCTTTGGCTTTAGAGGTGATTAGGCATTCATGCGCGCACTTGCTTGCACAAAGCTTGAAAGCCCTTTATCCGGACGCGAAATTTTTTGTAGGCCCTGTGGTGGAAGAAGGCTTTTATTACGATTTCAAAACCGCTTCAAAAATCAGCGAAGAGGATTTGCCTAAAATTGAAGCGAAAATGAAAGAGTTTGCAAAATCAAAGCTCGCTATCACTAAAGAGATTTTAACCAGAGAGCAAGCCTTGGAGCGTTTTAAGGGCGATGAATTAAAGCATGCAGTCATGAGTAAAATCAGTGGCGATGCGTTTGGCGTGTACCAACAGGGCGAGTTTGAGGATTTGTGTAAGGGGCCGCACCTCCCAAACACTCGTTTTTTAAACCATTTCAAGCTCACTAAATTGGCTGGGGCTTATTTGGGTGGCGATGAAAAAAATGAAATGCTCATTAGGATTTATGGCATCGCTTTTGCCACTAAAGAGGGCTTAAAAGACTATCTTTTTCAAATAGAAGAAGCGAAAAAACGAGATCACAGAAAGCTAGGCGTGGAACTAGGGCTTTTTAGCTTTGATGATGAAATAGGAGCGGGCTTGCCTTTATGGTTGCCTAAAGGGGCAAGGCTTAGGAAGCGCATAGAAGATTTATTGAGTAAGGCGTTACTTTTAAGAGGCTATGAGCCGGTCAAAGGCCCTGAGATTTTAAAAAGCGATGTGTGGAAAATCAGTGGGCATTATGACAATTACAAAGAAAACATGTATTTCACCACGATTGATGAGCAAGAATACGGCATAAAGCCCATGAATTGCGTGGGGCATATTAAAGTCTATCAAAGCGCTTTACACAGCTACAGAGATTTGCCTTTGAGGTTTTATGAATACGGCGTGGTGCATCGGCACGAAAAAAGCGGCGTGTTGCATGGGCTTTTAAGGGTTAGGGAATTTACCCAAGATGATGCGCATATTTTTTGCTCTTTTGAACAGATCCAAAGCGAAGTGAGCGCGATTTTAGATTTTACGCATAAGATCATGAAAGCGTTTGGTTTTAGCTATGAAATGGAGCTTTCCACAAGGCCAACCAAATCCATAGGCGATGATAAAGTGTGGGAAAAGGCTACCGACGCTTTAAAAGAAGCCCTAAAAGAGCATCATATTAATTATAAGATTGATGAAGGGGGAGGGGCTTTTTATGGGCCTAAGATTGATATTAAAATCACTGACGCTTTAAGGCGTAAATGGCAGTGCGGCACGATCCAAGTGGATATGAATTTGCCTGAACGCTTCAAGCTCGCTTTCACGAATGAACATAATAATGCTGAACAGCCGGTGATGATCCACCGAGCGATTTTAGGCTCGTTTGAAAGGTTTATTGCGATTTTGAGCGAACATTTTGGGGGGAATTTCCCTTTCTTTGTCGCGCCCACTCAAATCGCTCTCATTCCTATTAATGAAGAGCATCATGGTTTTGCTTTGAAATTAAAAGAGGAACTCAAAAAGCGCGATATTTTCGTAGAAGTGCTGGATAAAAATGACAGCTTGAATAAAAAAGTGCGTTTAGCCGAAAAACAAAAAATCCCTATGATTCTAGTTTTAGGGAATGAGGAAGTGGAGACGGAAATGTTATCCATTAGAGACAGAGAAAAACAAACTCAATATAAAATGCCCTTAAAGGAGTTTTTAAGTATGGTTGAATCTAAAATGCAAGAGGTTAGTTTTTGAGTAGAAGCGAAGTGTTGTTAAACGGAGATATTAATTTTAAAGAAGTGCGTTGCGTGGGCGATAATGGCGAAGTGTATGGGATCATTTCTTCTAAAGAAGCCCTAAATATCGCTCAAAATTTAGGTTTGGATTTGGTTTTGATTTCAGCGAGTGCAAAACCTCCTGTGTGCAAGGTGATGGATTACAATAAATTCCGCTACCAAAATGAAAAGAAAATCAAGGAAGCCAAGAAAAAGCAAAAGCAAATTGAAATCAAAGAGATCAAGCTTTCCACTCAAATTGCGCAAAATGATATTAACTATAAAGTCAAGCATGCGAGAGAATTTATTGAATCCAACAAGCATGTCAAATTCAAGGTGGTTTTAAAGGGTAGGGAGAGCCAAAACTCAAAAGCCGGGCTGGATGTGCTTTTTAGAGTCCAAACGATGATGGAAGACTTGGCTAACCCTGAAAAAGAGCCAAAAACTGAGGGCCGTTTTGTTTCGTGGATGTTTGTGCCTAAGGCTAAAGAAGCCCCTAAAAACGAAAAAAAAACTAAAGAAAATAACCCGCCTTTTAATCGTATTAACCTTATGAAAGGAGAAAATCATGCCAAAAATGAAGACTAATCGTGGCGCGTCCAAGCGTTTCAAAGTTAAAAAGAATTTGATTAAGCGTGGCAGTGCTTTTAAAAGCCATATTTTGACTAAAAAAAGCCCTAAGCGTAAAGCCAATTTGAACGCGCCAAAACATGTGCATCACACTAACGCGCATTCTGTCATGTCGTTGCTTTGCAGGGCTTAGGGATTGTGGGTTAGAAGTGGAGTTAAGCCCCTTATTTAAGGGAAAGTCGTTTAAAAAACGCACCTAAAAATATTTTAAAAAGAAAGGTAAAGAAATGAGAGTTAAAACAGGCGTTGTACGCAGAAGACGCCATAAAAAGGTCTTAAAACTCGCTAGAGGGTTTTATAGTGGTAGAAGAAAGCATTTTAGAAAGGCTAAAGAACAGCTTGAAAGGAGCATGTATTACGCCTTTAGGGACCGCAAACAAAAGAAAAGAGAGTTCAGGAGTTTGTGGGTGGTAAGGATCAATGCGGCTTGCAGAATGCATGACACGAGTTATTCGCGCTTCATGCATGCTTTAAAAGTGGCTAACATTGAGCTGGATCGCAAGGTTTTAGCGGACATGGCCATGAATGACATGCAAGCCTTTAAGAGCGTGTTAGAGAGCGTGAAAGAGCATCTTTGATCTCTATTGGCTCTGTTAGGTTTGAGTTTTAGTCTAAAAAGGGTGAGAGAATTTAGGAATTTTTACTAAAAAGTTCCTAAAATTGATTTTTATTTCAATTTATTCTTATTCAATCGCTATTTTTAATCAAAAAGAAAGTAATTTTATAGTAGAATGTAGCATTTAAAACTCAAATAGAGAAAATGTAGAAGGAAGGAATACATGAAGAAATCTGTTATAGTAGGTGCTATCTCTCTAGCAATGACAAGCTTATTGTCAGCAGAGACCCCCAAGAAGCAAGAAAGCGCTATTAAGACTAGCCCTACCAAAAAAGGTGAAAGAAATGCTGCTTTTATAGGGATTGATTACCAATTAGGTATGCTTAGCACGACCGCTCAAAATTGTTCCCATGGGAATTGTAATGGTAATCAAAGTGGGGCTTATGGCTCTAACACGCCTAACATGCCCACAGCAAGCAATCCAACAGGAGGGCTTACCCATGGCGCTCTAGGGACTCGTGGGTATAAGGGCTTAAGCAACCAACAATACGCTATCAATGGTTTTGGTTTTGTTGTAGGGTATAAGCATTTTTTTAAGAAATCCCCGCAATTTGGAATGCGTTATTACGGGTTCTTTGATTTTGCAAGCTCTTATTATAAGTATTACACTTATAATGACTATGGCATGCGAGACGCTCGCAAGGGTTCTCAAAGTTTCATGTTTGGCTATGGTGCAGGCACAGATGTGTTGTTTAACCCAGCTATTTTCAATCGTGAGAACTTGCATTTTGGGTTTTTCGTTGGCGTTGCGATTGGCGGCACTTCTTGGGGCCCAACAAACTATTATTTTAAGGACTTAGCTGAAGAGTATAGAGGGAGTTTCCACCCGTCAAATTTCCAAGTCTTAGTGAATGGTGGGATTCGCTTAGGCACTAAACACCAAGGTTTTGAAATTGGCTTGAAAATCCAAACCATTCGCAACAATTACTATACCGCTAGTGCGGACAATGTGCCTGAAGGGGTTACTTATAAATTCACCTTTCACCGCCCCTATGCCTTTTATTGGCGTTACATTGTAAGCTTCTAGGATATTGTAGGGTTAATCTTATGGGGGGTATAGAGAAGGGCTTTTGCTCTTTATAACCTTTTGTAACTTTCTTTTTTTACACCAAAGCCGTTATTTAAAACATTATCACAAAAGCATGGCATCAGTCGTTGCGAGCAACTTGTCTCATCAACAAACAGCAAAGATTTTTAAAATCAAACAACAAAAGAGTTTGATTGCCATCAAGCGATAGTTTTTACCCCATTTTTAAAAAAATAAAGAATATTAATAAAGCCTATCAATATTTGATAAGAATAAGGAATATAAGTTATTTTTAATTGAGTAAATGGTAAAATCTCTGCGATTTCATTATTTTTTGAATTGGGAGTATTTGATGAAAAAATTAGTGTTTTCTTTATTGTTTGCAGGGACTTTTTTTGGGGCTTTTTTGAATGCGAGCGATTTTAAGAGCATGGACAATAAGCAGCTATTAGAGCAAGCCGGGAAAGTCGCTCCTAGCGAAGTTCCTGAGTTTCGTGCAGAAGTCAATAAGCGATTAGAAGCGATGAAAGAAGAAGAGCGTCAAAAATATAAAGCGGATTTTAAAAAAGCGATGGATAAGAATTTAGCTTCTTTAAGCCAAGAAGATCGCAACAAGCGTAAAAAAGAGATCCTTGAAGTGATTGCTAACAAAAAGAAAACAATGACCATGAAAGAATATCGTGAAGAGGGGTTGGATTTGCATGATTGTGCATGTGAAGGTCCTTTTCATGATCATGAAAAAAAGGGGAAAAAAGGGAAAAAACCAAGCCATCATAAGCATTAACGCTTAGGGTGTGCTGACTTGAATGTTTGTTGGTTTTTTGCACTGATTAGGGCTTAAAGTTTTTGGGGTGTTTGTATTTTTTTAATATTTATAGTATCATACTCAAACAGCAAAGACCCTTTGAAAGTCTGTATTTTAAGATGACCAAAACGGCTTGAATTTTAAGTGGATTTTTTAAAAAAGAGGTTTTAATGAATAGCAGTATTTATTTTTGTTGCGATTATATATATTAGGAGTTTGGTGTGAAGCGAATTTTATTTTTATTAGTAGCTACGACTTTTTTGTTGAGAGCAGAAACGGCTTCTGCCACTATTAACACTACAGTTGATCCCAATGTGATGTTTTCTGAAGGCTCTACGGGGAATGTGAAAAAAGACCGCAAGAGGGTTTTAAAGAGTATGGTTAATTTGGAAAAAGAGCGCGTGAAGAATTTTAACCAGTATTCTGAAACCAAGATGAGTAAGGGCGACTTGTCGGCTTTTGGAGCTTTTTTTAAGGGGAGTTTGGAAAGTTGTGTGGAGCAAAAGGTCTGTTATTATGAGCATAAAGATGGCAAAGTGTCTTTTGTGGTGAATGACAGAGAGAAATTTTATAAGCATGTGCTTAAAGACCTAGGGACAGAGCTTTCACTCCCTTTGTTTAACTGGCTTTACAAAGGCTCAGATTTTGGGGCTTTGCATGAGCAGTTTGGGGACATGTATGATGGGTATATCAAATATTTGATCAGCATGGTTAGGATAAGCCAAAAAGAAAAGGCTAAAAAAGTGGATGCAGTCGTTCTTAAGAAAATGGAAGAACAAGCTGAGAAAGACACTAAGGCAGCCTTTCAAAAGAGGAGCAGTGGAGAGCTTGAAAGCCATACCGATAGCCCTGAATTTATAAGCTCTTCTAAGAAAACGGATCTTTCTAACACGGATACGGCTCAAACTCCTATAGAGGGTGCTAGCGCGTCTAAAGAGGTCGCTTCAAAAGAGCTAGAGACTTCTTCAAAAAAGCAAAAAAAGCCCAAGAAAAAACGCCGCCTTTCAAAGAAAGAAAGGCAACAACAAGCCATGCAACAAGAATTTGAAAAGCAAATTAGCAACTCTAGCGAGCCTGAAAAATAATTAGCTTGCCTTTTTGAGTAGGGGGCTAGATAAGTCTCTTAGGTGCTTCTTTTACTAGGCTTTTAATCGCTTTTCATCGTTAAAATCTCTGTCCTACTTTTAGGACTATCTTTTTAAAACCACCACTTTTTTAAATTTTAAGCTTTTTAGCTCTTTTGGCACTAACGATTAGCTTAAGGTTTTGTTGTGCAAAAATCTTTGAATATAAGATTGATAAAATTAAAAATAATCTCCTTTTAAAATTTTTTAGCAGAAACCCCAATCGTCTTTAGCGGTTAAGAATGAATGCTACTAATTCATAGTAATATCCCCATTCGTATCTAAGAAGCATGCAAAATTACGCCTTTGGAGATATGATGCGTGAAGAGGAATGCGTTGGAGTTTAAACTCTGTAAAATCCCTACTAAAAATCCCTACTATTAGGAACACAGAGCAAGAAACTCTCCCTACGGGCAACATCAGCCTAAAAAACCCAAGCGTTTTTAGCGGTTGGGCATTTCAAGACATTCCAACGCATTTTGTGTGGAAGCGTGTAAAATATTTCAATGGAATATTGGTAACAAAATCCAAAAATGCTCAAAGGTATTTTTTAAAGATTAAATAATAGATAGCTTGCATAATCAAGCGATAATTCCTTGCAATTGGTTAGTTTGTATGAAAGCGTATAAATTTTTTTGGCTCTGTTTTCATTGGATATTGATTATAAAATTTAAAAATGCCTTTGAGTATTTTTCACATTTAAAAGATAAAAGATCTTGACGCTAGTCAAGCGATAATTTCTTGCAATTGGAGGTTAGGGGGATTTAAAAAAAGGGGTTGTGGAGGAATCATTTCAAAATACCCCTATCCCCTTATAAGCTTTTAAATCAACTTAAGGAAATGATTTTTACTATAAAATGGAATTTAAAAACGATGGAATAAAGTTTTAAAACCCTATTTTTTAAAAATTTTTTAAGAATATCAAAATTGGATAAGGCTTATTTTTGATAAAAACAAACCTTTTTTCTTTAGAAACTTAAGCCTCTAAATTTAAAGTTGTCTTAACCCTCAACATTCTAGCGTTTTGGCTAATCCCCCTAACGAAGTCTCTTTGTATTTTTCATTCATGTCTTTCCCGGTCGCATACATCGTAGCGATCACTTCATCCAGGCTCACTTTAGGCTTGTATGCATCTTCTAACGCTAATTTAGAAGCGCTGATCGCTTTAATCGCCCCTAAAACATTGCGTTCAATGCAAGGGATTTGCACCAAGCCCCCCACCGGATCGCATGTCAATCCCAAGTGGTGTTCCATAGCGATTTCACTAGCCATTAAAACCTGTTTCATCGTGGCTTGATACAAATAGGCTAACCCCCCTGCAGCCATAGAGCTTGCCACGCCAATTTCAGCCTGACACCCCGCTTCTGCACCACTCAAGGAAGCGTTTTTCTTATAAAGATAGCCAATCGCTGCGCTAATGAGCAAAAAATCATTGATAGACTTTTGCGATAAATTTTCAAACAAATGGTCTTTAGCGTATAAAAGCACGCTTGGCACCACCGCGCACGCCCCGTTAGTAGGGGCGGTTACCACCTTACCCCCACTAGCGTTTTCTTCAGCAATGGCGCGAGCGTAAAGCGAAATGTAATCAATCAAAGCTAAGGGGTCATTCCCCTTTTTGGGGTGTTTTTCTAAGCGCGTTTTAATGCTTGGGGCTAATCGTGTTACTTTCAAAAAACCAGGAAGATATACTTCTTTAGAATTGGCCCCATTATAATAGCATTCAAGCATCGCATGATAAATTTTAGTCATCGTTGCATCAGGGTGGTTTTTGAGGGCGTTTTCTCTCAAACGCACGATTTCAGCAATGGTTTTTTGGTGTTTTTGGCACAATTCTAGCAATTCTTTAGCGCTTGAAAAATCATAAGCAACGCTTTCGTTTTCATTCTCTTTGGCCAAGTTGTCTAATTCTTTTTCAGTATAGACAAACCCTCCGCCAACAGAATAGTAGGTCTCTTCTTTTAAAACCTCATTTTTAGCGTTAAAAGCTTTTAAAATAAGGGCGTTTTGGTGTCTGGCTAAAGGCTTGTTGTCAAAAATCAAATCTTTAGAATAATCAAAAGGGATATGATGCTGGTTAGCGAGTTTTAAGACCTTGTTTTCAAATACTTCATGCAACAAGGCTTTTTTGGTTGTTGTATCCAACTCGTTAGCGTAAATACCATGCAAGCCAATCAAAACCGCCTCATCGCTCAAATGCCCTTTACCGGTCAAGGCTAATGAGCCATGCAGGGTGATTTGAACGCGTTCAACTTGCTTTAAAACACCTTTTAACAACCCGCAAAACCTCGCCCCCGCTTCCATAGGCCCTATGGTGTGTGAAGAGCTAGGCCCAACGCCGATTTTAAAAATGGATAAAATAGAAAAACTAGCCATTAGAACAATCCTAAAAACACGCTCAAAGCCGTTAAACTCCCAAAGACAAACACAAAAATATCCACTTTGAAATTTCTAAAACGCTTCAAACTAGAAACGCTATAAAAAGCTACCATAGGCATCACAAAAAGAATGAGCGCGATAATGGGGCCGCCTAAATTTTCAATAAAATCCAGGATATTAGGGTTAATATAAGCCACAAGCGTGATGCTAAGCCATAAAAAAATCGTTACGCTCACGCTCAAGGTTTTAGAAGCCTTTTTCAATTTTAAACTTTGGATAATAATGCCTTCTAAACCCTCTTTAGCCCCATAATAATGCCCAAAAAAAGATGAAAAAATCGCTAAAAAAGCCACCACAGGCCCTGCATAGTTGATTAAGGGGTTGTTTAAGGTGTTAGCGAAATAGCTTAAAATGGGGATATTTTGTTCCCTTGCTTTCATGAAATCATCAGCATTCAAGCACATGACGCAAGAAAACACAAAAAACATCACAAACCCTAACAGCATGAGCGATGTCCCTAATTCAATTTGATTGAGTTTATACTCTTTGAAAGCGCCGTATTCTTTTTCCACATTTTGAGTGAAAGTGGAAATAATGGGGCTATGGTTGAACGAAAACACAAGCACCGGTAAGGTTAGCCAAATAGCCAACACAAATTCTTTAAAACTCGGCATGATAAAAAGGTTATTAACTTGCCAATAGGGGATAAGATACACAGAAAAAAGCAATAAAATCAAGCATAAAGGATACACCAAGGCGTTGCAAATGCGCGTTACAATCGTGGCGTTAAAAACCATTACCAACATCATTAAAGAAACTAAAATGACAGCCAATAATCCCCGATGGAAAGGCGCTAAATGCAATTGATTGGTAAAAAAATGATCAAACACATTCGTGATGCCCACCCCATAAGCCAAGCAAATAGGATAAATTGCAAAGAAATAAAGCAAAGTGATAAGAAAGCCCCATTGAGCGCCAAAATGCGAGCGAACGACCATGGTAATGTCTTCTTTATCTTTAGATCCTATAAAATAAGCTAAAGCTCTATGCCCTAGATAAGTCAAAGGGAAAATGATCGCGCTCATCACCACAATAGCCCATATCCCATGCCCACCGGCTCTAATAGGCAAAAATAAAATCCCAGCCCCCACCGCCGTGCCAAATAAGGACGCCATCCAACGCAAATCAAACAAATTGAGTTTTTTAGGATCTTTTGGAACCGCTTTTTCTTGTGTCATGCTATTAAACCGCCCTTTTATATTTTTGAAGAGTTCGTTTATTGTATCATAAAGCCCTTTTATGATTAGGGTTTTTTGAGATTAAAGGGTAATTTGAATGCGTGTTTATTCTCTTAAAGTCTATAATTCAATCCATGCCTTTCAAGCTATAATAGCAATTAAAAAAGATTAATAGAAGGATTATAAAAATGTCAAACACAACTTGGTCGCCAACTTCATGGCATTCTTTTAAGATAGAGCAACACCCCACTTATAAGGATCAAAAAGAGTTAGAGAGAGTCAAAAAAGAATTGAGCTCTTACCCTCCTTTAGTGTTTGCTGGTGAAGCGAGAAACTTGCAAGAACGCCTAGCCCAAGTGATTGATAATAAGGCGTTTTTGTTGCAAGGGGGCGATTGCGCGGAGTCGTTTTCTCAATTTAGTGCTAACAGGATCAGAGACATGTTCAAAGTGATGATGCAAATGGCGATTGTTCTCACTTTTGCTGGCTCTATACCGATCGTGAAAGTGGGGCGCATTGCCGGGCAGTTTGCCAAACCGCGCTCCAATGCGACTGAAATCTTAGATGATGAAGAAGTGCTAAGCTATAGAGGGGATATTATCAATGGGATTCCCAAAAAAGAAAGAGAGCCAAAGGCTGAAAGAATGCTTAAAGCCTACCATCAAAGCGTGGCGACTTTAAATTTGATTAGGGCTTTTGCTCAAGGCGGGTTAGCCAATTTGGAGCAAGTGCATCGTTTCAATTTGGATTTTGTCAAAAACAACGACTTTGGGCAAAAATACCAGCAAATCGCTGACCGGATCACGCAAGCTTTAGGGTTTATGCAAGCATGCGGGGTGGAAATAGAGCGAACGCCTATCCTTAGGGAAGTGGAATTTTACACCAGCCACGAAGCGTTACTGCTCCATTATGAAGAGCCTTTGGTGCGTAAGGATAGTTTGACTAACCAGTTTTATGATTGCTCTGCGCACATGCTGTGGATTGGCGAAAGGACAAGAGATCCTAAAGGCGCTCATGTGGAGTTTTTAAGGGGGGTTTGCAACCCTATTGGCGTGAAAATCGGGCCTAATGCGAGCGTGAGCGAAGTGCTAGAATTGTGCGATGTTTTAAACCCGCACAACATTAAGGGGCGTTTGAATTTGATCGTGCGCATGGGTTCTAAGGTGATTAAAGAGCGTTTGCCTAAACTTTTACAAGGGGTGTTGAAAGAAAAACGCCATATCTTATGGAGCATTGATCCCATGCATGGCAACACGGTGAAAACCAATTCAGGGGTTAAAACAAGGGCTTTTGATTGCGTGTTAGATGAGGTGAAAAGCTTTTTTGAAATCCATAGGGCTGAAGGGAGTTTGGCTTCAGGGGTTCATCTGGAGATGACAGGTGAGAATGTTACAGAATGTATCGGTGGCTCGCAAGCGATCACTGAAGAGGGTTTGAGCTGCCATTACTACACGCAATGCGATCCAAGACTAAACGCCACTCAAGCCCTAGAACTCGCTTTTTTGATTGCGGACATGCTTAAAAAACAACGCGCTTGAAATCAATAAAAAAAGCTTGTATTAAGCATAGTCTCTTGCAATGCGATTTTGGGGGTTAAGGGGGTTAGCGTAAAATATTTCTCTATCCCCTTATGAGTTTAAAATAAAGTTTAAAAAACAAGTTTTTAAGAATTGAATAAGGCTTGTTTGTATTGATTAAAACGGATTAAATATTAATCTTTTTTTAACTCTTTTTCTTTATAATTATTGTTAGCATTTTAATATTCAAAGGATCTTGAATGAGAATTTCTTTTTTAGCTATAGTGTTTGCACTATTATTTGTAGCTTGTCATGAAACCAAACAACAAATTTTACAAAATGAAGCTGACAGCACCCCTTCAGAAAAAACCATTTGGCAACCTGAACAAAAATAAAATTGATTTAGCGTTTTTAACTGAGTATTAATAACCAAATTTAAAGAATGCTCAAAGGCATTTTTTAAAAAAATATCAAAGAGTTTGCGTGAGCGAGTGGTGGTCTCTTGCAATGCGATCTTGGGGGGATTAGGTGGGTTATAAAGAGATGCTATTATAAAATATTCTCTATCTTCTTAAGAGTTTCACCATAAAACTATAAATAAAATTTAAAGATCCAATTCAAACTAAAGAATAACTGAATAAGGCTTTTCAATATTTGAAAAGAACGGAGCTATTGGTATTTTAAGGCTTCTAGCCTTATACGCTTGTAATTTTCACCCACTTTACGTTTTGTTGAATAAATTGCTAATATCTAACTCTTGCTTTGTTGTATGTGAATAACTATAGCAACGAGATGGTTTGAGGATTTCAAAAGACAAATCAAAAGCTTGAGAGTTAAACTACAAACTCTCTAAAACTTTTTGAGCATGGCCTTTCGCTTTGACATTGTAGAAACATTTTTCTAAAACGCCTTGCGTGTTGATAATGAAAGTGGAGCGGATAATCCCCAAATGCTCCTTCCCATAAAGCATGCGTTTGCCATAAGCTTTGTAGAGATTAGCGGCTTTTTTGTCTTCATCGCAGAGCAAGATCACATTCAAAGAGCATTGGCTGATGAATTTTTGATGCGATTGCATATTATCAGGGCTTACACCCACAACGATAGCGTTTTTCTTTTCAAATGCATTAAACAGAGCGCTAAAATCTTGCGCTTCTAAGGTGCATCCGGGGGTGTTGTCTTTAGGGTAGAAATACAACACTACTTTTTTATGGAGCAAATCTTTTAAAGAAATCTCTACCCCATCGCTGTTTTTTAACCTAAAATCAGGGGCTAATTGCCCGGCCTCTAATTTTTCCATTCTTATCCTTTAATAGAGAATGATAGCGACTTTTTGAGGCCCATGCACCCCAAAAACGGTTTTTAATTCAATGTCAGCTGTCCGGCTAGGCCCGCCAATAAGGAGCATGTTTGTGGGTAAGACGCCGTTTTGGCTCTGATTTTTTAAAGCTTGCATGCCTTCGCTTAAATTGCGCACGATGGATTCTTTTTTCAATAAGATAATGCAATTAAGGGTGATGAGTGAAAGCAGTCGTGGGCTTGCATGCGAAGAAACCGCCCCAATCATGCCCAAGCTTGAAATCCCACAAACCCCATGCAATAAAGCCGTGTCAATGTCAAACAATTCTTCACGCATGGCTTCAATTTCTTTATCGTAGGGTTGTAAAGTAAAATCCTTAAACGCTTCAAAATTCAAATCCAAATCCGTAGCGTGTAAGATTTTTTCGCTTTTAAAGTTTTCTAAAGCTTTTAAAATCGCTTGCTCTAAATTTTCTTTAGCGCTTTCAATGACTTCAGCTTTATTCAGCGCTTGAAAATGCTTGTATTCTTCCACCAAATCCTCAAACTCCACTTTAATGATATTTTTATAAGCAGGGTTTGCTCCTTTAATGGCATGCTTAGCTCTGGCTTCTTTAATACGGTTTAAAATAAGATCTTTACTCATAAATCACCCCTTCTAAATGTTGGACTTTTGCATGCAAGCTTGTGTCCATATCGGGTAAGGTCCTCACGCTAGTCCACTCTTTGACTAAAGGCAGTATGGGAGCTAAAAGCTTGCCTAAAGGCGAGAAAAATTGAGCCATTTTCAATTGGAAACGCCATTTAGACCCATCGCTCGCCATTTTAGCAAACATTTTCATAGAGAATTTTTCCATTGCGCTGTGTTGCGTGCTTTTAGCCCCCTTGACTACGCCCCTGCCTTCGCCCACTTTATCCGATCGTAAATCCCTAATAAGCTCCGCTAGTGGGATTTCTACAGGGCATACTTCAGAACAACGCCCGCAAAGACTGCACAAATTAGGGATATGCCCGTAATTATTAAGCCCAAAGAGTTGGGGGGATACCACCACGCCTATTGGGCCAGGGTAGGTGGAAAGATAGGCATGCCCACCGATTTTATCATAGACAGGGCAGTGGTTCAAACAAGTCCCGCAACGAATGCATGAAAGGGCGCGATAATACTTTTCATCAGCCAAAATATTGGAGCGGTTATTGTCTAGTAAAATAATGTGGGCTTCTTTAGGGCCGTCTAAATCGTCGTTTTTTCTAGGGCCTGTGATAATGTTTTGATAGCAAGTGATAGGCACACCCACGGCGCTTGGGGCGAGCAAATTGTTTAAAATCGCTGCATCATCAAAGCTTTCTACTAATTTTTCAATCCCGCAAATAGCGACATGCACATCGCATGCGGTGGTGCTCATTCTGCCATTACCTTCATTTTCCACTAACCAGATCGCTCCCTCATTAGCGATAGCGAAATTAACCCCGCTAATCCCCATTTTAAAGCTTTCAAATTCCTTGCGCATGTGCTTTCTGGCGATTGCATTCAACTTTTCAGGCTCTTCTTCATAAGCGGCGTTGAGTTTTTCTTCAAAAATTTTACCGATTTGTTTGCGGTTTTTATGGATGGCTGGCACGACAATATGCACAGGGTGTTCATTAATAAGTTGGATAATCAATTCGCCCAAATCCGTTTCTTGCGCTTGAATGCCCTTTTCTTTGAGGTAATGGTTCAAGCCGATTTCTTCGCTCGCCATAGACTTTTGCTTTAAAATGCGGTTGATATTTTTTTCTTTAGCGAGGTTGTAAATGATTTCATTGGCTTCATCGCCGTCTTTAGCGTAATGGATTTTAAAGCCGTTTTGGGTGGCGTTTTTTTCAAACAATTCCAAATACTCATCAAGCCTGGATAAGATTTTAAGCTTGACTTCCTTGCCCAACTCCCTTAAATTTTCCCATTCGCTGTAACGATTTTTGAGGAGATTCTTGCGGTTAGTCCTTAAGGTGTCCATTGCAGAACGCAAATTTTCCCTTAATTGCAGATCGCCTAATTGGTCGGTGATGATTTCTTCGTATTCTTGGTCGCTGTGGTGTTTTTCCATGATTATTCCTTTATTTCTTAATGTTAAAGCCCAAGTCTTGAAGCTAAAAAGTCATAAAAATGCATGGGTTTTGTTGAAGAACCCATTTTTTGCATAGCGGTGCTGATATTCATCAAACACCCCGCATCCGCTGAAACGATCACATCCACTTGACGGCTTTCTATGTCTTTAATCTTTTCTTTAACCATAACGGCTGAAATTTTAGGCTCTTTAACCGAAAATGTCCCCCCAAACCCGCAACACTCTTCTTCTTTTTCCAACTCAATGAGTTCTACATTTTTAAGCTGTCTGATGAGGTTTTTAGCCGAATCAATCACTTTAGCCACCCTTAAAGCATGGCAATTAGAATGCCATGTGATTTTAAGGGGTTCGCCCTTATCTTCATATTTGACTTGCAATTTTTTATCCAAAAATTCGCTCAATTCATACACTCTAGAGCAAAAATCTTTAACCATATTGAATTCTGCATGCCCTTCAAACAATTCCAAATAATCATGCCGCATCATGCCTGTGCATGAACCGCTGGGTAAAATAATGGGGTAGTCGTTGTTAGAATAAAGCTTAATATTGTATAAAACGACTTTTTTAGTCTCTTCATAATACCCTGAATTGTAGCTTGGCTGGCCGCAACATGTTTGATCTTTTTTAAAAACCACTTCCAAATTTTCCTTGCGGAGTAATTTGATAGCGTTAAGCGATGCGTTGCTATATATGGCTGTCCCTAGACATGTAGCAAAGAAATTGACTTTCAAAGAATGCTCCTTAAAATTCCAAATTAAGAGTTTCAAACACAATATAATACTCAAAATTAGTAAGATTATGAAACACAAGTTGATCAATCCGCTCTCTTGAATATTGTTACTAAAATAAACTACAACCCCATTAAATTTGACTTAATATTAAATGCTACTTAAAATTAGTTTTTTCTTTTAAGTAAGATAAAAAAATACTTTTAATTATTCAAGGAAAATTTATGGAATTTTATCAAGTCTATGACCCATTAGGCAATATTTGGCTAAGCGCTCTAGTGGCGCTCTCGCCTATTGCACTCTTTTTTATTTCTCTTATTGTCTTCAAACTTAAAGGCTATAGCGCTGGGTTTTTAAGCTTAGTGCTTTCAATCATCATTGCGTTATTTGTGTATAAAATGCCCGCTCAAATGGTGAGCACGAGTTTTTTCTATGGCTTTCTTTATGGCTTATGGCCGATCGCTTGGATTGTGATCGCTGCGATTTTTCTTTACAACCTTTCAGTGAAATCCGGGTATTTTGAGATTTTAAAAGAAAGCATTTTAACTTTAACGCCAGATCATCGTATTTTAGTGATTTTGATCGGTTTTTGTTTTGGCTCGTTTTTAGAAGGGGCGATTGGTTTTGGAGGCCCGGTAGCGATCACAGCGGCGATTTTAGTAGGCCTTGGGCTAAACCCTTTATACGCTGCCGGGTTGTGCTTAATCGCTAACACCGCCCCTGTGGCTTTTGGCGCGGTGGGTATCCCTATTACGGCTATGGCTAGTGTGGTGGGTGTCCCTGAATTAGAGATTTCTCAAATGGTGGGTAGGGTGTTACCCATTTTTTCTATTGGTATTCCTTTTTTTATCGTGTTTTTAATGGATGGTTTTAAGGGCATTAGAGAAACTTTTCCGGCGGTAGCGGTTACTGGGTTTAGCTTTGCGATTGCGCAATTTTTAAGCTCTAATTATTTAGGGCCGCAACTTCCGGATATTATTTCGGCTTTAGTGTCATTGATCGCTACCACTTTATTTTTAAAGTTTTGGCAGCCTAAAAATATTTTCACTAGCAATGGCAAAGAGCCAACGATTAGCACAGAAAAACACCATATTTGCAAGGTGATCGTGGCGTGGATGCCTTTTGTGTTGCTCACCATTACAATCATTATATGGACGCAACCCTGGTTTAAAGCGCTCTTTAAAGAAGGTGGAGCTTTAGCGTTTTCTAGCTTTGCGTTTGAATTTAGTTCTATCAGTCAAAAGATTTTTAAAACCGTTCCCATTGTTACTGAAGCGACCAATTTTCCTGTCGTGTTCAAACTCCCTTTAATCTTAACAACAGGCACTTCCATCTTTTTAGCCGCTATTTTGAGCGTGTTTTTGTTGCGCGTGAAAGTCAGCGATGCGATAGGGGTTTTTGGAGCCACTTTAAAAGAAATGCGTTTGCCGATTTTAACCATTGGCGTGGTTTTGGCGTTTGCGTATGTAGCTAATTATAGCGGCATGAGCGCTACTTTAGCGTTAGCGTTAGCCGATACTGGGCATGTTTTCACTTTCTTTTCTCCTGTTGTAGGCTGGCTTGGGGTGTTTTTAACCGGAAGCGACACGAGCTCTAACCTTTTATTTGGCTCTTTACAGATGCTCATCGCCACACAGCTTGGCTTGCCTGAAGTGCTTTTCTTAGCGGCAAACACTTCAGGGGGCGTTGTGGGTAAAATGATAAGCCCTCAAAGCATCGCTATCGCTTGCGCAGCGGTGGGATTAGTGGGTAAAGAGAGCGAATTGTTTAGATTTACAGTAAAATACTCTATCGCTTTGGCAATCATCATGGGGATTGTCTTCACTCTTATTGCTTATGTCTTCCCCTTTATTATTCCAGTTACTCCTACTTAATGGAGGGGGTTTAGGGGGTAAGAGAATATTTTTTAAAAGGGATTTTAGTGTCAGAATTTCATCAAGTTTATGACCCTTTGGGTAACATTTGGCTGAGCGCTCTTGTGGCGTTATTGCCGATTTTATTGTTTTTCTTATCTTTAATGGTTTTTAAATTCAAAGGTTACACAGCGGCCTTTTTGAGCGTGGCCTTATCAGCCATTATTGCGGTTTGGGTGTATAAAATGCCTGTTAGCATGGTAGGTTCAAGCTTTCTTTATGGCTTTCTCTATGGTTTATGGCCGATTGCGTGGATCATCATTGCGGCTATTTTTTTATACAAATTAAGCGTTAAATCCGGCTATTTTGAAATTCTAAAAGAAAGCGTTCAGTCCATCACTTTAGATCACCGCATTTTAGTGATTTTGATCGGTTTTTGTTTTGGCTCGTTTTTAGAAGGGGCGATCGGTTTTGGAGGGCCTATTGCAATCACTGCTGCGATTTTAGTGGGGTTAGGCTTAAGCCCTTTATACGCTGCCGGGTTATGCTTAATCGCTAACACTGCTCCTGTGGCTTTTGGTGCGGTGGGTATCCCTATAAGTGCGATGGCGAGCGCGGTAGGCGTGCCAGCGATTTTAATTTCAGCCATGACGGGCAAGATCCTCTTTTTTGTGAGCTTGTTAGTGCCGTTTTTCATCGTGTTTTTAATGGACGGCTTTAAGGGGATTAAAGAAACTTTCCCGGCCGTTTTTATCGCAGCTTTTTCTTTCGCTGGAGCGCAATTTTTAAGCTCTAATTATTTAGGGCCAGAATTACCGGGCATCATTTCAGCGCTTGTTTCACTCGTTGCAACAGCACTCTTTTTGAAATTTTGGCAGCCTAAAGTCATTTTTAGAAGCGATGGCAAGGCCGCATCATTCACTAAGAGTAACCATCACATTTGTAAGATCTATGTCGCTTGGTCCCCTTTTGTGGTTTTGATTTTAGTCATTGTGTTATGGATACAGCCTTTTTTTAAAGCTTTGTTTGAAAAAGACGGCTTGTTGGCTTTTTCTAATTTTTATTTTGAATTCAATAACATCAGTAACCACATTTTTAAAAGCCCGCCTTTTGTAGAAGCTAGCCAAAGCGTGAGTTTCCCTGTAGTGTTTAAATTTTTCTTAATCAATACCGTAGGCACTTCCATTTTTCTAGCCGCTCTCATTAGCATGTTTATTTTGAGGGTGCGAGTGAATGATGCTGTGAGCGTTTTTGGCGAGACTTTGAAAGAAATGCGCTACCCCATTCTTACCATTGGTTTAGTGTTAAGCTTTGCCTATGTGTCTAATTACAGCGGGATTTCCTCCACTCTAGCCTTAGCGCTCACTCACACGGGCTTAGCTTTTACTTTTTTCTCGCCTTTGATCGGGTGGGTAGGCGTGTTTTTAACCGGAAGCGATACGAGTTCTAACCTTTTATT
The DNA here is from genome assembly GCF_001653455.1 of Helicobacter pylori. NCBI lineage: Bacteria > Pseudomonadati > Campylobacterota > Epsilonproteobacteria > Campylobacterales > Helicobacteraceae > Helicobacter > Helicobacter pylori. The sequence continues at coordinate 148,242 of NZ_CP011486.1, forward strand.
TGGCTCTTTGCAACAACTCACGGCTCAAAGATTGCACCTTCCTGAGATTTTAACTTTAACGGCTAATACCGTGGGTGGGACTTTGGGCAAAATGATAAGCCCTCAAAGCATCGCTATCGCTTGCGCGGCGGTGGGCTTAGCCGGGAAAGAAAGCGATTTGTTCAAATTTACGGTTAAATACTCCCTTATTTTTGTAGCGATCATGGGAATTGTGATCAGCGCGATTGCGTATTTGATCCCTGAAGTGGTGCCTGCGATAAAGTAGGCTCGCTTGGTGTTTGGTAAGAATGAAACCCCTTTGAGTGGGGAATGTTGAGAAATAAAGCGCATCTAAGCCATTCTTTAGAATGTTTGGTTGCTAGGGTTTTTCAAACCCCCAAAGGAGAGCTAATAAAAAGGGGTATTTTTAGCATGGCTTTAACTCCCAAATAAGTTTTTATGTTTTAAAAAATTCAAGATTTTAAGCGTCATGGAGCTTATGGGTAAGGTCTCTAAATCTTTAAGGCTATAAAAATTAATGGGGTTTTTTAAATCTTTTGTAGCGGCTAAATAAAGGTTTAAATTGAGCTTGAATTTGGTGTGGCTGTGTTTGATTGCGCCTAAAAAAGGGAGTTTGAATTCTAAATTTTCTTTTAAGCCAGGGAAATGGTGCATGCCAAAATAGAGTTTTTGCTCTATTTTTTCTAAAGCGATTTGGTTGTTTTTAATCACAACGCCTAAGTAACGCTCTTCTTGAATGATTTCTTGTTTTTTCTTAAGCGTGTGTTTTTCTAGGTTGTTTTTACCCAAACAATAAGGGTTTAAGGGGCAAATCGTGCACTTGGGTTTAGGGGAGCAAATTAACGCCCCTAGATCAATTAGGGCTTGGTTATGATTAAAGCTATCATTGAGATTGAGAAATTCATTCGCTTTTCTTTGCAAATCTTTAGCTTGAATGTTAGGATCTAATCCAAAAAGCCTTAAAAGCACTCGTTTGATATTAGCGTCCACGCATGCGGTTTTTTCTCTAAAGCCAAAACACAAGATCGCATTAGCCGTGTATGCGCCAATACCAGGGAGTTTTAATAGGCTTTGATAGTCGTTGGGTAGTTGTGAGTTATGTTCTTTAACGCAAATTTCAGCGCTTTTTTTTAAATTTTTAGCCCTAGAATAATAGCCAAGCCCTCGCCATAACAATAAAACCTCCTCTAATGGAGCGCTCGCTAAATCTTTTAAAGTGGGGAAGGCTTTTAAAAAAGGGGAATAAAAACGCTCAACTACGGTGCTGATTTGGGTTTGTTGGCTCATCACTTCGCTGATATAGACTTCATAGGGGGCGTTAACGCCCTTTAAATTCCTAAAGGGTAAATCCTTTCGCCCAAATTCTTCATACCACTTCAAAAGGGCGTTGTGTAAAGTTTCCAACTACAACCACCTAAAAGCGATGAGTTTGACCCAAGGTGTGCACACGCTTAAAAATACGATTAAATACGCAAAGCCAAAAATAAACCCCCATTTCCAAAAATCCTTGCTTTGAATATACCCACTCCCATAATAGATGGTGGATGGGCCTGTACCATAGGGCGTTAAAATCCCCATGATACCTAAAGAAAGCATTAAAAACAAGCTCAATTCTTGTAGATTTATCCCTTCAATATGCGAGCCTATCCCTATAAAAAGGGCGAATAACGCGCTCACATGGGCGGTGATGCTAGCGAAAAAATAATGCGATAAATAAAAGAGGGCTACGATAAACAATAACGCTATTAACGGATCCAAGTGGGCATGCTCTAAAAAATTTTTAGCCGCATTACCGATAAAATCTAAAAAACCCACATTTTTAAGCCCACCAGCCATCGTGAGTAACGACCCAAGCAATAAAAAAATATTAAACGCGCTCTTGTTTTTAATGATGTCTTCATAGCTTACAATCTTGCAAAACGCCATTAAAACCATGACAATCAAAGCCGTCGCGCTCGCATGCAAGCCTAAAGATTTGCCAAAAATCCAACCCAATAAAGCTAATAAAGTGAGGCTGAGCATTAAAATTTCTTTTAAAGAAAACCTCCCCATGCCCTCTAATTCTTTTCTAGCCCACAAACTCACTTCTTTTGAGCCTTTTAAGGTGGGTTTGCAGGTTTTATACGCTAATAAAGGCACAAGCAAGATCAAAAGCGCCCCGCAAGGCAAGAACGCTAAAAACCACGAAAACCATGAGATTTCATTCACCTCCATTTTGGTGGCGATTTCCATTGCTAGGGGGTTGGGAGCGAGTGCGGTTAAAAACATGGACGAAGTGATGCAAGTTGAAGCTAAAGCGACCCACATCAAATATGCGCCGATTTTGTTAGGGTTATCATTGGGAGTAGAACCCATTAAAGGCGGGATAGAAGAAACGATCGGATAGAGTATGCCCCCACTTCTAGCGGAATTGCTAGGAATAAAGGGGGCTAGACACAATTCGCTCAAACTAACTGCATAGCCCAAACCTAAAGGGGTTTGCCCTAAAAATCTAATCAATAAAAGAGCGATCCGTTTCCCTAACAAGCTTTTTTCATACCCTAAACCCAAAATAAAAGCGACAAACACAAGCCACACCGTTTTATTCGCATACCCGCTCAAACCCCATGAAATAGCCTTATTAGCGCTCGCTATCTCGCTACTAACGCCAATTTTTAACGCTACGCACAACGCTAATGCGCTCAACGACACTAAGCCTGCTGGCACCGGCTCTAAAATAAGCCCAACAATCATGCCTATAAAAATGCAAAAATAAAGCCATGCGTTAGGGTTTAGCCCATTAGGAGCGCCTAAAAAATACAATAACACTGCGATAAAAAAGGGGGCAAGGATTGAAATGATTGGTTTTTTCATGTTCAGCCTTTAGCCAAAGGTAGTAGTAGTAGTTTGGCTTAAAAATATCATTCAAATGGAATTAAGTTATTACAATGTTACAGAAAAAGATTAAAAATTAAGCTTTTTGAAAAAGATAAAGTTTTATAATTATGTTTGTCTTTGTTGAATTTACTACAAATAGGAGTCTTGCATGCAAGAAAATGTGCCTTTAAGTTATGATTATTCCATTAGCAAATTGTTTCTTTATGCGATGGTTGCATTCGGGATAATAGGCATGTTAATAGGGATTGTGCTGGCCTTTGAATTGTCTTTCCCTAGTTTGAATTACATTGCAGGGGAGTATGGCGTTTTTGGCCGTTTACGTCCTTTGCACACGAATGCGGTGATCTATGGTTTCACTCTTGGGGGGATTTGGGCGAGTTGGTATTATATCGGTCAAAGGGTGCTTAAAATCACTTACCACCAACACCCCTTTTTGAAATTTGTAGGGTTATTGCATTTTTGGCTTTGGATTGCTCTTTTAATTCTAGGGGTTATTAGCTTGTTTGCCGGCCTTACTCAATCTAAAGAATACGCCGAATTGATGTGGCCTTTAGATATTATTGTGGTTGTGGCATGGGTGCTATGGGGGGTTAATATGTTTGGGAGCATGAGCGTTAGGAGAGAAAATACCATATATGTGTCCTTATGGTATTATATCGCTACTTATGTGGGCATAGCGGTGATGTATATCTTCAATAACCTTTCTATCCCTACCTATTTTGTCGCTGATATGGGGAGTGTTTGGCATTCTATTTCTTTGTATTCAGGCAGTAATGATGCACTCATTCAATGGTGGTGGGGGCATAATGCGGTCGCTTTTGTCTTTACGAGTGGGGTGATTGGCACGATTTATTATTTCTTGCCTAAAGAGAGCGGCCAGCCTATCTTTTCTTACAAACTCACTTTGTTTTCTTTTTGGAGTTTGATGTTTGTTTATATCTGGGCAGGCGGGCACCACTTGATTTATTCTACCGTGCCTGATTGGGTGCAAACTCTCTCTAGCGTGTTTTCAGTGGTGTTGATCTTGCCTTCTTGGGGGACAGCTATTAACATGCTACTAACGATGAGAGGTCAGTGGCACCAGCTCAAAGAAAGCCCGCTCATTAAATTCTTGGTTTTGGCTTCAACTTTCTACATGCTTTCTACTTTAGAAGGTTCTATTCAAGCCATTAAGAGCGTGAATGCATTAGCGCACTTCACTGATTGGATTATAGGGCATGTGCATGATGGCGTGTTAGGGTGGGTAGGATTCACTTTGATTGCGAGCATGTATCACATGACCCCTAGGCTTTTCAAAAGAGAGATCTATTCAGGGCGTCTTGTGGATTTCCAATTTTGGATCATGACTTTAGGGATTGTGCTTTATTTTTCGTCCATGTGGATTGCAGGGATCACGCAAGGGATGATGTGGAGGGATGTGGATCAATACGGCAACCTCACTTATCAGTTCATTGACACGGTTAAGGTGCTGATCCCTTATTACAATATTAGAGGCGTTGGGGGTCTTATGTATTTTATTGGATTTATTATTTTTGCTTACAATATTTTTATGACAATCACGGCAGGCAAAAAATTAGAGCGTGAGCCTAATTACGCCACGCCTATGTCTCGATAAGGGGGTTGAAGATGTTTAGTTTTTTAGAAAAAAACCCGTTCTTTTTCACTCTTGCGTTCATTTTTGTGTTTTCTATTGCGGGGTTGGTAGAGATTTTACCTAACTTCTTCAAATCCGCTCGCCCGATTGAAGGCTTACAGCCTTATACGGTTTTAGAGACGGCAGGGAGACAAGTTTATATTCAAGAAGGTTGTTATCATTGCCATTCCCAGCTCATTCGCCCTTTCCAAGCTGAGGTGGATCGATATGGTGCGTATAGTTTGAGTGGGGAGTATGCGTATGACAGGCCTTTCTTGTGGGGTTCTAAAAGGATTGGCCCTGATTTGCATAGGGTGGGGGATTACCGCACAACTGATTGGCATGAAAAGCACATGCTCGATCCTAAAAGCGTCGTGCCGCACAGCATCATGCCATCCTATAAGCATTTATTTAAGAAAAAGAGCGATTTTGACACGGCCTATGCAGAAGCTTTGACGCAAAAAAAGGTTTTTGGCGTGCCTTATGACACAGAAAACGGCGTGAAATTAGGGAATACAGAAGAAGCTAAAAAAGCTTATTTAGAAGAAGCCAAAAAAATCACAGCGGACATGAAAGACAAGCGGGTGCTAGAAGCGATTGAGAGAGGTGAAGTCTTAGAGATTGTGGCTTTGATCGCTTATTTGAATAGCTTGGGTAATTCCAGGATTAACGCTAATCAAAACGCTAAATAAGGGGTGAATGATGGATTTAGAAAGTTTAAGAGGCTTTGCGTATGCGTTTTTTACCATTCTTTTTACGCTCTTTTTGTATGCTTATATTTTTAGCATGTATAGAAAGCAAAAAAAAGGCATCGTGGATTATGAACGCTATGGGTATTTAGCGCTAAATGATGCTTTAGAAGATGAGTTGATTGAACCACGCCATAAAAAAGTTTATGACAATGGCATAAAGGAAAGTTGAAATGGATTTTTTAAACGACCATATAAATGTTTTTGGCTTGATTGCAGCGCTTGTGATTTTGGTTTTAACCATCTATGAATCCAGTTCGCTCATTAAAGAAATGCGCGATAGCAAATCACAAGGGGAGCTTTTGGATAATGGGCATTTGTTTGATGGGATAGGGGAGTTTGCCAATAATGTTCCAGTAGGCTGGATCGTGAGCTTTATGTGCGCGATTGTGTGGGCTTTTTGGTATTTTTTCTTTGGCTACCCTCTGAGCAGCTTTTCTCAAATTGGGCAATACAATGAAGAAGTTAAAGCGCACAACCAAAAATTTGAAGCCAAATGGAAGCACTTGGATCAAAAGGAATTGGTGGATATGGGTCAAGGCATCTTTTTAGTCCATTGTTCGCAATGCCATGGAATCACCGCTGATGGCTTGCATGGCAGCGCTCAAAATCTGGTGCGCTGGGGTAAAGAAGAGGGCATTATGGATACCATTAAGCATGGCTCTAAAGGCATGGATTATCTTGCTGGGGAAATGCCCGCTATGGAATTAGACGAAAAGGACGCCAAAGCGATTGCAAGCTATGTGATGGCAGAAATTTCTAGCGTTAAAAAGACCAAAAACCCTCAACTCATTGATAAGGGCAAGGAATTGTTTGAAAGCATGGGCTGTGTGGGCTGTCATGGCAGTGATGGTAAAGGTTTGCAAGACAATCAAGTGTTTGCGGCCGATTTGACTACCTATGGCACAGAGAATTTTTTAAGAAATATCTTAACGCATGGCAAAAAGGGCAATATAGGGCATATGCCATCATTCAAATACAAAAACTTTAGCGACTTGCAAGTGAAAGCGTTAGCCGAATTTATCCAATCGCTAAAACCCTTAGAAGATTAAAGGAAAAGAGATGAAATTTTTAAACGGATTAGCAGGAAATTTACTGATTGTGGTTATCTTATTGTGTGTGGTCGTTTTCTTTGGGCTTAAAGCGGTTCATATCCAAAAAGAGCAAGCCACTAACTATTACCGCTATAAGGATATTAACGCTTTAGAGACGAAAAACACCCAAAACCGGGCTAATTATGAATTGGTCAATCAAGGGAGTCAAAAATGAAATTCACGACTTTAGAAAAAGTTTTAGCCTTAATGGTGGTAGCGACCATTTTAATGACGATTATTATTTCTTTTGTGCCTAACTTGTTTTTGTTTAGCACATGAAGAGCTTATGGCTTTTAATAGCCTTGATCCATTTTTTGTGGGCGAATGAGTCTTATGTCTTTAACAATTCTAAGGGGCGTTTGACAGAGAAAAGCGTTGCATTTGTGGAGAGCGTTTCTAAAGAGCTTTATCTTAAAACAGGCGTTCGTTTTGTGATTGACATGACGGATTTTGAAAAAAATCCTATCGTTTTAGCGGCTAAAAAAGAGCGCCAAAGCTATCAAGAGGGCTTTTTAAAACAACTCAAGCCCCCTTTTGTGGTGTTCTTTTTCTACCATGACGCTCAAAAAATAGAATTGGTGGCTAACCCTAAAGATTTGTTAGACACTGATAAAATCTTTTTTGAAAAAATCGCTCCCTTACTCCCTACAAACGCTAAAGAATACACGCCTTCAAGGATTTCAGCCATGCTCATTAATGGCTATTCAGTCGCCGTAGATGTTTTAGCGGAAAAATATCGTGTGAATATTACGCAAAATTTTAACGCCCCTAAGGGAGCGACTTTTTCAAAGGTGGTTATTTATATTTTGTTATTGACGCTTTTAGGCGCGTTTTTGGGGGTTTATTTTTTTAAAAAATCTTAGAGGGAAAATCAATGAAAGAAAAAAACTTTTGGCCTTTAGGGATCATGAGCGTGCTCATTCTTGGGCTTGGGATCGTGGTGTTTTTGGTGGTGTTTGCCCTAAAAAATTCGCCTAAAAACGATTTAGTGTATTTTAAGGGTCATAACGAAGTAGATTTAAACTTTAACGCCATGCTTAAAACCTATGAAAATTTTAAATCCAATTATCGTTTTTTAGTGGGTTTAAAGCCCCTTACAGAAAATTCTAAAACCCCTATTTTGCCTTATTTTTCTAAAGGCACGCATGGGGATAAAAAACTCCAAGAAAACCTTTTAAAAAACGCTTTGATTTTGGAAAAATCCAACACGCTTTATGCACAATTGCAACCGCTAAAATCTGATTTAGATGCACCAAAAATTCAAGTGTATTTAGCGTTTTATCCCAGCCAATTACAGCCCAGATTATTAGGAACGCTTGATTATAAAAACGCATGCGAGCCTTTAAAATTTGATCTGTTAGAGAGCGATAAAATGGGGCGCTATAAGATCCTTTTTAAATTCATTTTTGAAAATAAAGAAGAATTAATTTTGGAGCAATTGGCTTTTTTAAAATAGTTTTAGTGTTTGTGTGAGATTTTGACGCTCAAAGCCTTTCTACAAATTGCTTTAACAATTAAAGGCTTTATTTTTATTGAATACTTATTCTTATTAAATATAAATAAAATATAAATAAACCTTTTTAACTTTTTTAAAAATTGGATTTTAGTTACTTTATTTTAAGCTCATTCCCTTAAGGGGATAGGGGGTTATTTTGAAATAATTCTCCCTACAATCCCCAACTAAAACCCCCTAACCCAAGAAGCCTGCTTTTTCAATAAGCTATCGCTTGACTAAAATCAAGCTCTTTATTATTTTAAAAAATTTTTTGAGCCTTTTTTATTAACATGCAATAACAAAAACCCAAAATCTCTATCCAAATGGATATAATAATCTCATGGGTTTTTTAAAAGTTTTTAAACATGACGCTTTAGGGCAAGTAGGGAATGTTGTTATAGGGAATTTTTTAATAACGCTCACTATTTTAGCGGTTTGTTTTTCCTCTCAAAGCGCTGAAGAAACAACGATGCTCACTTTAAGCTACACGCTCTTTTTTGTTTTGGGGGCGTTTTTACTAATCGCAATCAGCGTGGGAGCGATCAAAAATCTCAACGCGCTTTTTTCTAAAAGAGGGGTTTTAAGCTTTTCCTTACCCATTAGTTTGGAGTCTTTGTTGCTCCCTAAAATCTTGCTCCCTATGGTGTTTTTTATCGTGAGTTTGTTTTGGTTTGTGGCGAGCGTGCGTCTGGGGTATTCTCTTTTTAACGCGCAATCCAGCGTGTTATTTATCTTGCACACCGCTTTAAAAACCTTTGTGTTAAAACCCACTAAAACCATAGGCGTTGCTCTGTTTTTAGGACTTGTTTTAATGAAATTTTTATTTGTTTTAAGCGTATTAAATGCAGCTAGGATCAAAAGAGTGCGTTTTTTACTAGGGGGGCTGTTATTCATTCTTGCAGGGGTTGTTTTGGAATTAGCGTTCAATTCGTTGCTCCCCTTAATGCATTCTCATTTAAGCATCAATGAAGGGTTTTATTACTTCTTGCAACAACAAGAATTGCAAGAAAAACAATACTATCTTTTATGGGGAGTGGATTTTTTAAAAATCCTTTTATTGTATGGAGTGAGCCGTTATTTACTCGCCCATAAATTGGAATTGGATTAAGAAAAGCGGTATTTTAAATATGCATCAGTGAGCAAGCAATCTTTAGTTTTTAACAAATGGGCATAAAACCCATGCTGATAGCCTAATTCAAAAAGCTTGTCTATGGCTAAGATTTGAATCTCACTCAAGCGCGTTGAAGTCTCATTCGCATATAAATTCAAATAGGTTTTTAACTGCTCCTTATTGACACGAATGAGCGAGCGCTCTAACAGCATGTCAGAGAGCAAATCCTGGTGTTTTAAAGCGACTTCAATGGCTTTAATCAAAGCTTTTTTGATCAAAATCGCGCGATACAAAGGGATAGAGCGCCTAATCGCCATGCCCCCTAAAGGCAAGGGCAAATCAATTCCAATCAATTCTTTCCAAACATCCCACAATTCTTTTTCCACTTCTAATTCGCTATGGAAATCCAAGATATTTTCATGGATTAACACGCCCGCATGCACTTTTTCTTCCAAAACCGCTTTTTCAATGTCTAAAAAATTCATATAAACGATGCGCGCGTGTTTGTAATAGATCTTAAACAAGAGGGCGTTTGTGGTATGCTCCCCACTCAATGCGACTTTAAAATCTTTTTTTAATTTCACGCCCTTTTTTTTCACTAATTTAGGCCCATAACCATTCCCAAAGCTTGTCGCCGTAGGGAGCAAAGCGTAATCGTTTGCAATTTTAGGGTATAGCCCAAAACTAATCGCGCTCACATCATAAGTGTTTTTTAGGGCTTCTTGGTTTAGGGTTTCAATATCTAGGGCAATGTTGTGGAATGTTTTATTTTTAATGGGGCAATCTATCCAGCCAAACTTAATCGCATAATACATGAAAATATCATCAGCATCAGGGCTATGAGCGACACTAATCAAAGCAAAATCCTTTTATGGTGGGGTAAGTCCTTTTATTATAATAGATTTTAGGCTAGGATTTGATAGAATAAACAAATCAAATTCAATAAGGTAATTTAATGGCAATAGATGAAGACAAACAAAAAGCGATTTCTTTAGCGATCAAACAAATTGATAAGGTTTTTGGTAAGGGGGCGTTGGTGCGCCTTGGGGATAAGCAAGTAGAAAAGATTGATTCTATTTCTACAGGCTCGTTAGGGTTGGATCTGGCTTTAGGGATTGGGGGCGTTCCCAAAGGCAGGATCATTGAAATTTATGGGCCAGAGTCAAGCGGAAAGACCACTTTAAGCTTGCACATTATTGCAGAATGCCAAAAAAATGGGGGCGTGTGCGCGTTCATTGACGCTGAGCATGCCCTAGATGTGTATTATGCCAAGAGATTAGGCGTAGATACGGAAAATTTACTCGTTTCTCAACCAAGCACGGGCGAAGAAGCCTTAGAGATTTTAGAAACGATCACCAGAAGCGGGGGGATTGATTTAGTGGTGGTGGATTCGGTGGCAGCTCTTACGCCTAAAGCTGAGATTGATGGGGATATGGGCGATCAGCATGTGGGCTTGCAAGCAAGGCTTATGAGCCATGCGTTAAGAAAAATCACCGGTGTTTTGCACAAAATGAACACCACTCTCATTTTTATCAATCAAATAAGAATGAAAATCGGCATGACAGGTTATGGGAGTCCAGAGACCACAACTGGGGGCAATGCTTTAAAATTCTATGCGAGCGTTAGGATTGATATTAGAAGAATCGCCGCTTTAAAACAAAACGAACAGCATATCGGCAACAGAGCCAAAGCCAAAGTGGTTAAAAATAAAGTCGCTCCGCCTTTTAGGGAAGCGGAATTTGACATCATGTTTGGGGAAGGGATTTCTAAAGAGGGCGAGATCATTGATTATGGCGTGAAGTTAGACATTGTGGATAAGAGCGGTGCATGGCTTAGCTATCAGGATAAAAAGCTAGGGCAAGGCAGAGAAAACGCTAAAGCTTTATTGAAAGAAGATAAAGCCCTAGCGAATGAAATCACTCTTAAGATTAAAGAGAGTATTGGCTCTAATGAAGAGATCATGCCTTTACCCGATGAGCCTTTAGAAGAAATGGAATAAAAGGATTTTGATGCTAACGATTAAAGACATTTATGCTTTAGAAGTGATGGATAGTAGAGGTAATCCTACCATTCAAGCCAGCGTGATTTTAAGCGATAACACCAAAGCGAGCGCGATTGTGCCTAGTGGGGCGAGCACCGGTAAAAGAGAAGCGTTAGAATTGAGAGACAATGACAAAACCCGGTTTTTGGGTAAGGGGGTTTTAAGGGCATGCGAAAATGTCAATACGGTGATCAAACACAATTTAATCGGGCTTGAAGCGATCAATCAAGCCTTTGTAGATGAGAGGTTGAAGGCTTTAGACGGCACGCCTAATTACGCTAATTTAGGAGCGAACGCTGTTTTGGGCGTGTCTATGGCGTTAGCAAGAGCGAGCGCAAAGGCTTTAAATCTGCCCTTGTATCGCTATTTAGGAGGGGCTAACGCTCTAACTTTGCCCGTGCCGATGCTCAATATCATCAACGGTGGATCGCATGCGAATAATTCCATAGACTTTCAAGAATACATGATCATGCCTTTAGGGTTTGAGAGTTTTAGAGAAGCTTTAAGAGCGAGTGCGGAAGTCTATCACACGCTCAAAAAACTTTTAGATGAAAAAAACCAGCTCACGAGCGTGGGCGATGAAGGGGGCTTTGCACCTAATTTTAAAAACAATGTAGAACCCCTTGAAGTCATTTCTCAAGCCATTGAAAAAGCCGGCTACAAGCTGGGCGAAGAAATCGCGCTCGCTTTAGATGTGGCGAGCAGCGAATTGGTGGATGAGCGTTTTAATTACCATTTAAAAGGTGAAAATAAGATTTTAGACGCGCAAGAATTGGTGGCTTATTATAAAGAATTGGTCGCAAAATACCCGATTGTGTCCATTGAAGATGGTTTGAGCGAAGACGATTGGGAGGGTTGGGCGTTTTTAAGCAAGGAATTAGGGCGTCAAATCCAGTTGGTGGGCGATGATTTGTTTGTAACGAATGCGAGTATTTTGCAAAAGGGCATTGAAAAGAATATTGCGAATGCAATTTTAATCAAACCCAACCAAATCGGCACCATTAGCGAGACTTTAGAGACCATAAGATTAGCCAAACACCATGCCTATCAATGCGTGATGAGCCATAGGAGCGGGGAGAGTGAAGACAGCTTTATCGCTGATTTTGCAGTTGCGCTCAATACGGGAGAAATCAAAACCGGATCCACCGCAAGGAGTGAAAGGATCGCTAAATACAACCGCCTTTTAGAGATTGAGCATGAATTAAAAGGGGGGATTTATATCGGTAAAGAGTTGTTCAAACATGGCTGAGAGCCTTTTTGAAAACGATGAAATCAAAAGCAATAAAGTGCGAGACTTTTTCTATAGCCACAGCTCGCTTATTGTCTTTTTCCTTTTGTTGCTTGGGTTTGGGTATTATTTGGGGAAGTTGCTTTTTGGGGGCTCTTCTTTAGAAGTCTATTTGGATTTAAGAGACAAGCATGAACGCTTGCAACAAGAAATCACCGAATTGCAAAGCAAGAATGTGCACTTGCAAAAGCGTTTGTTTGAATTGAGGGAATTACGGCCTAGAGATTAAATTTAAGGAAAATGGTAGTGTTAAAAAAGATGATAGGTTTGGTCGCAATTTTAAGCGTGTTGTTGGCTAGAGACAATCCTTTTGAGCCTGAAATCAATTCCAAGAATTTACAAGGGAGCTTTAGCGGGATTTATGATGATTATCTTAAAGAAATCCATGTGGATTTGCCCACGAGCGCTAGGATCTTAAAACAAATCACGCTCACCTACCAGGATATTGATGGCTCTATCCATTCTAAAGTCGTGGGCATTGATAAAAGCATTGATTGGCACTACCCCTTAAAACTCTCCCAACACACCCTTAATCAAGCCTCTTTTGAAAAACGCTACCAGATCCAAGATTTTGATTTTTCAATGGCAAACAACACGATGATTTTGCGTTCCCCTTATAAGATTTTGCGCTCTTTTGTGCTGGTTAATCCTTACAGAATCGTGTTAGATATGCAAAAAGGCCCTTTGGATATTTATCAAAACATGGATTTAAACCAGAAGTTTTTTTCTCAAATTAAAGTCGGCACGCACAAAGATTATTACCGCATCACGCTCGTTTTAGACGGGAAATACCGCTATCTTTTAGAAGAAAAAAACGGGGCGTATGAATTGCAATTGAAATAAAAGCATGCAGCATTTAGTCTTAATTGGTTTTATGGGGAGCGGTAAAAGCTCTTTAGCGCAAGAATTGGGGTTGGCTTTGAATTTGGAAGTGTTGGATACGGACATGGTCATTAGCGAAAGGGTGGGCTTGAGCGTGAAAGAGATTTTTGAAGAGCTTGGCGAAGACAATTTCAGGATGTTTGAAAAAAACTTGATTGATGAATTAAAAACGCTCAAAACCCCCCATGTTATCTCTACCGGTGGGGGGATTGTCATGCATGATAATTTTAAGGGTTTAGGCACAACTTTTTATTTAAAAATAGATTTTGAAACCTTGATTAAGCGTTTGAATCAAAAAGAAAGAGAAAAGCGCCCCCTTTTAAACAACTTAACTCAAGCCAGAGAGCTTTTTAACAAACGCCAAGCCCTCTATGAAAAAAACGCTTCCTTTATCATTGACGCTAGAGGTGGTTTAAACAATTCTTTAAAACAAGTGCTACAATTCATCGCATAAATTTTTTAAAAAGGCGTTTTGATGTTAAGTAGAGACATTGTCCAATATTCCAAGATCCGCACCGAGTTATACGCTTATCTCACTTATTTGTTTTCGCACAATATCCGCAACCACCTCCCTGAAATCACTTTGGATTATTTAAACAAACAAATCAAAAAAATGCATGCTGAAATCAAAATGGCAAAGAGTTTTTTTGTTTTAGACGCTAAGGGCATGCTCGTGCTTAAGCCAAGCCAATTTAAAGAGCAGGGGCATAAGGAAGGGCTATTAGAGCATGATTTAACAGAGGGGATTGAATTAGAATCGCATGCCAGCTTTAGCGATAAATATTTTTTTTATCAAGCCATCAACGAAAAGCGTTGCATTTTAACCGACCCTTATCCTTCTAAAAGGGGGAATCATTTGATTGTGAGCGCGTCGTATCCGGTGTATGACCAAGATAACGATTTAGTGTTTGTGGTGTGTTTGCAGATTCCTTTAAGAGTAGCGATTGAGATTAGCTCGCCTTCAAAGTATTTCAGGACCTTTAGCGAAGGGAGCATGGTCATGTATTTTATGATTTCTATCATGCTCACTTTAGTGTCGTTGCTTTTATTTGTGAAATGCATTTCTAGTTTTTGGACAGCGATTGTTAATTTTAGCAGTTTTGACATTAAAGAAGTGTTCCACCCCATCGTGCTTTTAACCTTAGCTTTAGCCACCTTTGATCTAGTCAAGGCGATTTTTGAAGAAGAGGTTTTGGGTAAAAATAGTGGGGATAACCACCATGCGATCCATCGCACGATGATCAGGTTTTTAGGCTCTATCATTATCGCTTTAGCCATTGAAGCGTTAATGTTAGTGTTTAAATTCAGCGTGAGCGAACCGGATAAAATCACTTATGCGGTGTATTTGGCGATTGGCGTGGCAGTGCTTTTAATCAGTTTAGCGATTTATGTTAAATTCGCTTATAGCGTGTTGCCCAAACGAGAACGCTAAAAACTTGAGAGTTTTTCTTTCAAGCGTTTGAAAATCCTATTCAATCTAAAAAAGACATATTCTAAAAGGGTTTTTGGATTGAGTAGGGGGGCTAAAAATTCAAAGGTTTGTTGTTTGTCTTCAAGGCTTAAAAAAGTTGTCATTTGTTTAAGGAATTTCACGGAATATTCGGCATAAAAAGGGGTTTTTAAAAGAATCTCATGCCATTCTTTAGAGTATAAAGCAGAGGGTAAAACCCAAGGTTTTCCTACAAAATAAAAATGCAGCATGACAATTTCTTTTTTGTTAGGGATAAAGCGTTTTTGATTGAGCATGAAAGGGTGGGTGTTGTAAAGATAAGGCAATTGTAAAACTTTTTGATAGCATGCAAGGGTTAAAAGATCTTGTTCAGGGCAAAACACGCACTGGCCTTTTTGATGGGCTAATTTTAGCAATTGCTCTTCTAAATGATCAGCGCGCCATAGTTTTAAATTCGCAATTAAAAACCCAACATTATAGTGGTTTTCGTAAATGATTTTCATGTCTTTTTCTTTAAGGTAATGCTCATGGAGAGAAAATTTTTGGCGAGGCTCTCTCTCTCTTTCAATTTGGAAATGTTTAAGGCTTTTAGGAGAAGAAAAATCTTTAGCCGCTCCCAAATAATAATCATCTAGTGGGATAAAAAAGCTCTCGCTCGCATCATTTAAAAACAAAGTGTCCGCATCAAACATGATAATTTTGTCGTATTGTGGGAATAAAGAAGCCAAAAACAAGCGGCACATGATCATTTTAGAAAAGCGCGTTTTGGCGTAAATATTGAGCTGCAAAAAGGCTTCATGGATTTTATCAATGACAGAAGGTTCTATTGAGCTAGTGGAATGACTAGGCTCTGAAATATCCATAAAATCCACGCTTGCAAAAGCGCTAAAGGGGGCTAGAGTCTCTTTTAATTGGTGTTGGTTTTCAAGGCTTAAGTTATCCACCAAGCAATGGATTTTATAAAATAATTTTTTGTTATGATTTTCTGTTTTAGCACAAGTTAGCATGGAATACAAGCTCACGCCAGCTGGGATAGCGTAATTGTTGTCAAAAGCAATGACGATAGGAATAGTGATACTCATTTTAAGCTGTTTTCCTAAAATAGACTTTTTAATGAAATTTAGTCTAAAGTTGAATTTATTTTTTTGAATATTATACTATAATAACCAATTAGATTGGGGTTTTACTGATTTTTCTTTAAGTGAGCTTTGGCTTAGTTTTGTAAGGAATGAGATGATAAAGAGTTGGACTAAAAAGTGGTTTTTGATTTTGTTTTTAATGGCAGGCTGTCTTAGTCATTTGGTGGCTCAAACCGGTGAGAAATATTTTAAGATGGCCAATCAAGCCCTTAAGAAAGGGAATTACCATAAAGCGGTGGCGTTTTATAAGAGGAGTTGCAACTTAAGAGTGGGGGTGAGTTGCACGAGTTTAGGCTCTATGTATGAAGATGGCGATGGCGTGGATCAAAATACCACAAAAGCCATTTTTTATTACAGAAGAGGGTGTAATTTAAGGGATCATCTCAGCTGTGCGAGTTTAGGCTCTATGTATGAAGATGGCGATGGCGTGCAAAAAGACCTTTCTAAGGCTACATATTACTATAGAAGAGGGTGCCACTTAAAGGGTGGGGTGAGTTGCGGGAGCTTAGGATTTATGTATTTTAATGGCACGGGCGTTAAGCAAAATTATGCCAAGGCCCTTTCTCTTTCTAAATACGCTTGCAGTTTGAATTATGGGATTAGTTGTAATTTTGCAGGGTATATGTATAGGAACGCCAAAGGCGTGGAACAGGATTTGAAAAAAGCCCTTACGAATTTTAAAAGAGGGTGCCATTTAAAAGATGGGGCGAGTTGCGTGAGTTTGGGATACATGTATGAAGCCGGTATGAATGTCAGCCAAAATGAAGAGCAGGCTATGTCTTTCTATAAAAAGGGTTGTTCTTTTAAAGAGGGGAGTGGCTGTCATAATGTGGCGGTGATGTATTACACGGGTAAGGGCGCTCCAAAGGATTTAGAAAAAGCTACTTTATATTATAAGAAAGGGTGCGCTTTAGGCTTTAGCGGTAGTTGTAAAATATTAGAAGTGATTGGCAAGAAGTCTGATGGTTTGCAAGATGATGCACAAAATGACATGTAAGTTGGTGTGCAACAAGCCTTAAAAAAGCTTAAAAATAGCCGTTAGACTCATCTTATAGAAACTCCCCCCTAATTCCAATAGGGATTGAGCGTCTTTATTTGTTTTTAAAAGATTTGAGACTGCAATAAAATCTTAGGATTTAAGATCGCCTTTATCCCACTAGCACGAAAAACTCTATCCTTTAGGGCGAGAAGATGCAAGCGCATAGCCGTTAGGCTATATTGAAGCTAAAAGATAGCAAAATACCTCTAGTCTTTTGGGGGTAGGAAATGTCCATGCAGACTTTCAAAAACAAAGCTTTTCATGTTAGTGTCCGTTGGTTAGTGTCCGTTGGGACGCTTTAGTTAGGAAGCCCTTTGCTTTAGAAAGGGGCGGTTTCACTAAATAATTTTTAAAAATGTCTTTAGCGTTTTTTAAAGATTGAATAAAAGGCTTGATTTTAACAAGTTGTCGCTTGATAAAAGCGGTGGTTAGGGGGTTTAGTTTAGGGTTGTAAGGAATGATTTCAAACCCCCTTTAAGAAAATAGCGTTTAAAACCTGAAGCAAAATAGCCAAAATCGCATTTTAAAAATCTAAAAGCTTTAATTTTAAAATCCTTTTTAGTAAGCTTTTTTGTTCATTCTTTGGAGTTCAATCCAATTTAAAAAAGTTTTAAAACAGAAATCTCACACTAAAAGAGAGCCAAGATATATTGAGTAACTTAGTTTGTGGTACCATCAATTTTTAAGTCTTCTTGCTGTTCTTTAGAAAGCGTGTTTTTAAGGATTCCATTCGCACCGCTTGGTGTTGCTAGTAAAAAAAGTTTTTTATGAACTGAAAGGGCATGCTCCTAATTTTAAAGGCGCTTTCGCTAACGGCTTTAAAAACTTTTGCTAACTCCTAAAGTGAGCGTATCATTCGCTAACGATAACACGCTTTCGTTTAAAATCCAATAAAAGATTGAAAAGAGTTTTATCATTCTTTATAGGATTTTACGAGTTTGTAGCAACAAAACTTTTTGTTATTTTTCCTTGTTAAAAATGCTTTTGAGTGTTTTTGCAAAAAGTTAATACCCTATACAAAAATGATTCTTAAGGGTAAAAAGACACTTTTCTCAAACTAGAGTTAGGAAATTGAAGAAAAATGATCAAGGCTAAACTTATCACGCCCAACAATAAAAAACGCTTTTTGACAAGCGAGAAGTTATTATAAACAAATGGGGCTTAGGGGGACTTTATTGCTCACCGCCTAACACCGTAAAGCCCCTGGTTTTAGGGGAGTAGTCAAATTTTATTCAATATTCGTATAAAGCGCGACCACATCATCATCGTATTCAATCCTATCCAGTAATTTTTCAGTGAGCTCCATTTGTTCGTCATTCAATTCAATGGGCGTTGTAGCGATGCGTTGCAAACTCGCTTTTAGAATGGGTAATTTCAAGCTCTCAAACCCCTCATTTAAAAGCTTGAAGCTGTTATAATCCCCTCTAATAATAATTTTATCCTCCACTTCTTCTAATTCTTCCAAGCCATAATCAATGAGGGCCAATTCCAAATCTTCTAGGCTGAGTTTTAAATTTTTTACTTCATCTTTTAAGCACTCAAACACGCTTTTTCGGTTGAACATAAACTCTAAAGAGCCATTAGGCACGATGCTCGCTCCTTGTGTTTTATTGAAATAGCTTTTAAGGTTGGCAATGGTTCTTGTGGGGTTATCGGTCATGCATTCCATGATGATTAGCACGCCAAAATTCGCCTTACCCTCATAAGTGATTTCAGTTAAATTGCCCTCTTTACTGCTCGCTCTTTTAATCGCTGCATCAATGTTGTCTTTAGGCATGTTTTGCGCTTTAGCGTTTAAAATCGCTGTTCGTAGCTTGGCGTTCGTATCCGGATCACCCCCGCCATCTTTTGCCGCCAGGGTGATCGCTTTGGCGAGCTTGGGGAAAACCTTACTCATCTTATCCCATCGTTTTTCTTTAGCCGCTCTTCTGTATTCAAACGCTCGTCCCATTCAATTCCTTTGTAATAAGTTAGCCACTTCTTTAGCATGATAGCTAATAATCATATCCGCTCCCGCTCTTTTAAAGCAAGTCATCGTTTCTAACAGCGCGCTTTCATAATGGATCAGGTTGTGTTTTTGAGCGAGTTTGAGCATGGCGTATTCTCCGCTCACATTATAGAGCGCTAAAGGGAGCAAAGTGTGATCTCTAATCTCTTTAACAATATCCAAATACGCTAAAGCCGGTTTGACCATTAAAATATCCGCGCCCTGTTTTTCATCTTCTAAACTTTCTAAAAGCGCTTCTTTTTGATTAGCGTAATCCATTTGATAGCTTTTGCGATCGCCAAAACTCGGTGCAGAGTTGGCCACATCTCTAAAAGGCCCATAATAGCTGCTCGCAAATTTAGTGGAATAGCTCATGATGGGCGTGTAAAAATACCCGGCCTTATCCAGCGCGTTTCTCAAGCTTAAAACATTCCCATCCATCATGTTGCTTGGGGCTAGAATATCCACACCGCTTTCGGCTAAAATAAGCCCTTGAAGGTTTAAAATCTCTAGCGTTTTATCGTTGGAGACAGAAGCGTTTTCTAAAATCCCGCAATGCCCATGGTCAGTGTATTCGCAAAAACACAAATCCGCTATAACGATCAAATCCTTAAATCGTTTTTTAATTTCTTTGGTGGCTTTTGCGACAATGTGATTTTTATTTAATGCATGGCTTCCTGTGGCGTCCTTATTTTTAGGGATACCAAACAATAAAACGGCTTTGATACCCAGACCCACTAACTCTTCGCATTCTTTCAAAAGAGGCTTTATGCTCATTTGATAAACCCCGGGCATGGAGCTGATTTCATTTTTAATATAACTATCGCTTTCTATGACAAATAAGGGAGCGATGAAATCATTGGTATTTAAACGCGTTTCTCTTAGCATCGCTCTTAAATTTTCGCTGCTTCGTAATCTTCTCAATCGTTTGAACATGTTCTCTCTTTATTGTTTTTCTTTAGCCCCACAATTGGCTTTTTCTGTTCCTTTCATTCCTTTCATCTCTTTCAAGTTTTTTCGGGGGGGGGGGGGTAGCCCTTCTTCATCGTCTTCTAAGTCGTAAAAACTATTAAAAACGCAATCATGGATAGTGAAACAAATCCTCCCATTGCTATAATGATAGCTCAATTTCAACTCCATAGCCTCTAAAGCGTTTTTAATGATATACATGCCTAACCCAAAGCCATGGGCTTGGCTTGGGTTAGAAGACTTAAAGTAGGGTTGCAAATACTTTTCAAAATCTTCTTTTAAAGGCTTGCTTTTATTGGACACCACCAAATTATTCCCTATAAAATCCAAAAACACCTGTTTGTCATCGCTGTATTTGATTGCATTGTCTATCATGTTTTTTAGTGCTATAGCAAACAATTCAAAATCCGCTTCAATAATGTAATGCGAAGAGGACACATGGATAGGGCTTTCTTTATCCATATCAATCAAAAGCATTTTTTCAATTTTATCAATCAAATCGCTCATTAAAAATTTTTCTTTATTGCTCCCGTAGTTTTTGGAAGCGAGCTGTTCAATGCGAGCAAATTGTTCAATCAGCATGTTCAAGTGATCAAAAATAGAAACGAAGCGTTTTTGAGACAATTCTTCTTTGAGCATAGAGCTTAGTATTTTGCCTTTAGTGATAGGGGTGCGCAATTCATGCATGATAGAGCGCAAGAATAAGATCCGAGATTCATTCATCGCATTGATTTTTTGGATGCAATTGTCAAATTCGTTAGCCAAATCCCCTATTTCATCTTTTTGTTTGCTCTTGCAACTCACGCTTTTATCCCCTTGAGCGAAGCGATTGACTTGAGATCGCAGCTCCCTTAAGGGCAACAAACTTTGAAAAACAAACAAAAAGAGGAATAAAATCAACAACAAACCCACTGTGATAGCTAAGAAATAATTCCTGTAAGAAACCGAATGCAAATCCTTATAAAGCACAAAATGTTCATTCTTTTTTAAAAGGATAAAAACCATGTCGCTGAATTTAAACACTTCCGCATACCCAATATTTCTATGGTGCAACTGGTGGCGTCTTTTGGCTAAAACCTTTTCTAAATTTTCTATCGTGGTTTCTCTAAAACCAATTTTATAGAGATAATCTTCCACAGCTGTATAATCAGAGTAATTGTTTAAAATTTCATTAATGGTGGTAACAAACTGGTAATGGCGCATTTCGTTTTGATAGTTTTCATGGCTGATTTGAGAAGACACGAAATAGTAAGCGAACGCTCCAAAACTAAAGAGCGTTATCATAAACAAAGCGACAACTTTAAAAAAGATAGAGAAACGCAAAACCCCTTAACTCCTTATTAGAATCAATATTCTAATTTATAGCCAATCCCTCTAACAGAGATGATATATTGCGGCTGCTTAGGGTTTTTTTCAATCTTAGATCGCAAACGGCCAATAATCACATCAATGCTTTTATTAGAGCTTTCAGGGTTGATGCTCTCGCTCTCAATCGCAATGCTTTCACGGCTAAACACATAACCTTTTTTGCTAATGAGAAGCGAAAGGATTTCGTATTCGGCTCTGGTTAAGTCTAGCTTTTTTTCATGCATATACACTTCTCGGCTATCCTTATCCACCCTAAAGATATTCACATCGCTTGGCTCACTCACTTCTTCTTTTTTATGAGAACGCCTGAGCAACGATTGGATACGAGCTAATAATTCCTTAGGATCATAGGGTTTAGGGAGGTAATCATCAGCCCCATAATCTAGCGCTTTAATCTTATCTTCCACATCGCTTCTTGCTGAAGAAATAATAATAGGGATATGTTTTTGTTTGGAAACGCGCCTGCACACTTCAAGCCCGTCTAAATTGGGCAAAGTCAAATCCAACAACAACAAATCATAATTTTGTGTGTTAGCCGCACTAATGCCGGTGTATGGCTCATCGTAATTGGTTACATGAATGCCATGCTGGAGCAAAAATTCGCTCAAAAACTCGGCTAATTCTATATCGTCTTCTATCATTAAAACTTCTATCATATTTCAACTAACTCCTTCAATAATTTTTATAACTTTAAAGAGGATTAACTCTGTTAATGTTTTAAGGGACTAATTCTAGCATTTTATTACTAAAGATACCTTAAAGATGCCTTAAAAATAAAAATTCAAAACATTATCATAGTTATTAATGGAAATTTAGGGCTTTGTTTGTATGGAATGAAAAGTTAAAAATTTATTTTTATTTCTTTAAAAAATGGGACTTTTAAAACCTTATTTTAAATACAAGCGAATACGATGATTTACTCAAAGATGAACAAAATACGGAGCAGTTAAAACAGAGTAATAGTATTTAGCACTAGCCAATAAAAAAGGTGGAAAAGGTGAAAAAAATAACTAGCGCTAAAATAATAGGGGCGAAATATCAATCATGCAGAGAGGAAAATGAATGGCACTCGTTTGTTTTGTTTTTACAAAACCCCTATTAGTAGCATAGGTGAAGGCAACCTAAACCACATGCGATTAGTATAGCATAAGATACAAGACGCATTCCCTTAAGGGGATAGGGGGTATTTTGAAATAATTCCCCCTGCAACCCCCAACTAAAACCCCCTAACTTGAGAAAACCGCTTTAAGGAGTTATCGCTTAACTAGCGTCAAGCTCTTTAGTATGCGATTGCAAAAATGCTCAAAAGCATTTTTATTCTGTGTCTTCTTCCCCCAAAGACTCCAAGCGTTTTTCAAGCACGCTCAATTGGTATTGCAAGAAACGCGCCACTAAATCCAAACGCTCTATCGCTTCCTCTTCTTTTAAAGCTTGCATGCCTTTAAAAAGCACTAAAGTTCTCTCTAGTAAGTTTTTTAAAAAAACCCGTTCGCTTGGAATTAGCGCTTGCTTTGGGGTTTCTGTTGCGATTTCTTCTATAATGATTTCTTGCGCGTGAATGATTTCTTGCGTGGGGTTTTCTTCTGCGATTTTTTCTTGTGTTTCTATTTTAGGGGCGGTTTTTGGCTTTGTGTTACTCATTGGGGGCGTTTCAGCGTCAGTGTTTTGCAAATGAGGGGGCGTTTTAAAAAAAGAGGGCGTTTTTTGCGCCGCATCAAAATCATCAATCGTTTTAGCCATTTTTTCAATTTCATTAAGGGTTTCTGAAATAATGTTTTTCAATTCCATTCTGCCAGCCATTTTTCTAAATTCTCAACGCTCAAACAATCCCCTTTGATAAAATTTAAATAGTGCCGCTCTAGTATTGCATCATGTTTGAAAGAAGCGAGATTGTTTTGGATTTTTTCCAATCGTTTCTTTTGTTTTAAGGCCTCTTGATGGTTGGGGGTTTTTTTTAAAATATTGGCATAAATTTGCAACGCTTCTTCAAAAAACTCTTGTTCTTCATAAATACGAGCGAGCGTGATGGTTTCTAATGGCATGATATTCTCTCAATTGTTTTACTCTACTTGGGTGCGTAAAAAACTAAACGCCGGTAAAAGCGCGGGTAGTCGCACTAGATTCACATTCCCGCTATGGATAGTTTCTAACTCGGTGTTATTTTCTAAAAGGATCTTATAAAGCACCAAATAATAGCGTTTTTCAAAGGTATAAATCTTGCCAATTTCATTGACTACGGGCGTGATAGTTGCATTTTTGGGGGCGATGATTTCATAAGCGGTGTTCGTGGTAGTGGTGAATTTGCACGCAAAAAAACGCCCGTCTTCGGTTACTTCGCCATTGACTTGAAAATCCCCTTCGCTAATGGCTGTTTGGTGGTTTTGAGTGTCTAGCCTTTCAAAAGGCCTTCGCATCAAATAGCCATCGGTAAAACCCCTGTTTTTAAGCGTGTTCAATTCGCTAGTATAAAAGTTGGGTCTAAAGGTGTTATGATAAAAATCATCAACCGCTAAACGATAGATGCGCGTGGTTTGCGCGGCATAATAACTGGACTTGGTGCGCCCTTCAATCTTAAGCGCGCTAATAGCGTTGGAACTTAAAATTTCAGCGATATGGCTAGAGAGATTCAAATCTTTAGCGTTAAAAATATGCGTGCCTACGCCCTCTTCTTCAACTAATCGCATCATCACGCCGTTATCAGGGTTTTTGACATAATATTCATAATCAAAACGGCAATCATTCGCGCAACTCCCTCTATTAGGCACGCGCCCATTCTGTAAGGCCGAAATCAAGCAACGCCCCGAAAAAGCAAAGCACATGCTCCCATGCACAAAAATTTCTAATTCTAAATCGGGCAAGGCTTTTTTAATTCCAACCGCATCATTTAGGCTTAATTCCCTAGCGCACACAATGCGTTTAACCCCTAAATCATAAAACACTTGCGCATCTAACACATTTAAAACATTCGCTTGCGTGGATAAATGGATAGGAATATGCGGGGCGATTTTTAAAGCGAGTTTGATTACACCAGGCGTAGCGATAATAAAAGCGTCCGGCTCTAGCTCTGCCATTTTAGAGATGTGTTCTTCTAAAAGTTTGAGTTGCGAATTGAAAGGGAAACCATTGATCGTGGCATAGACTTTTTTATCCAATGCATGGGCGTAGTCAATCCCTTCTTTAAAGGTCTCTAAAGTGAATTCCTTACTTGCACGATTGCGTAAAGAAAAATGGCTCACTCCCCCATAAACCGCGTCAGCCCCATAGTTAAGAGCGATTTTAAGTTTTTTTAAATTACCGGCTGGAGAGAGTAATTCCGCCACTTTTATTTGGCTCCAAAAGAAGCGATCAACGCTTCAATATCATCAGCGCTGGCTAGATCTTTATCGTCATCGCCGGTGATATAAGTCGCTGAACTCACGCGCTTAGAATCATCAATTTTGCCTTCAAAAAGCGAGTTCATGTATTGGCTGAGCGCTCGCATGACATTGACCACTCGTTCAATTTTTTGGCGGTGGATATCTTGAAATTGCATAATATCCATCGCTTGCATGGAGCTATCTGAACAATTATTGGCTTCTTCTTCAATCGTTTTTAGGGCGTTTAGGATTTCTTGTTGCTCATTGAGCGCGGTTTTAAAAGATTCAATGTTAGGGAAATGCGCATGCAAATTTTCAAAAATTTCTTGGTGTTTTTTTAGGGGCTCTTGGATTTTTTTAACCATTTTGGCGATCTTTTCAGCGCTAGCTCCGATCAAATCCAATTGATCAAAAATTTGCGTGGCTTTCACTTCAGAATCTCTTGTAACATCATCTAATTGATGCACGACTTTATGCTCTTCAGTGGGGGGAGGGGGTGGCCATTCATTGGGGCTAATCTTGCCGTATTTTTCAGCGTCTTCTTTTTTGACGGTCATTTTTTGGCTAGAGCTTTCTTTATTCTCTTTAGTGGGTTCTTCTTTAACTTCCTCTTTAGTTTCTTTTTTAGCTTCTTCTTTAGTCTCAGCCTCTAAAGCTTCTAAATTTTCCAAATCGCCCCCACTCATTAAAGCGTCTAATTCTTCTTGTGTCATTGTCGTTCCTTATGCGTTTTAAAAGCGTTTTATAGCAACCATAATTTATGAGCTGTCATTTTAGCACACTTAAGCTTTAGCGATCAAAACGCCCTCTAAAATAGCGTCAATATCGCCGTCTAAAATCGCTTCCACATTGCTATAAGCGATATTAGAGCGAGCGTCTTTGACTTGCTGGTAGGGGGCTAGGACATAGCTTCTTATTTGATGCCCCCAGCCGATCTCGCTTTTTTCTTCATTTTTGGCGCTATTTTGTTGTTTTTCTAATTCCAATTCATAAAGCTTGGATTTAAGCATTTTTAACGCGCTCGCTTTGTTTTTATGCTGGCTCCTATCGTTTTGGCATTGCACCACAATACCGGTAGGAAAATGCGTGATCCTAACCGCACTTTCTGTTTTATTGACATGCTGACCGCCTGCCCCACTAGCCCTATAATAATCATAGCGGACATCTTTTTCATCAATTTCTATATCAATATCATCATCCAATTCAGGGCTAATTTGCACGCTCGCAAAACTCGTGTGTCGCTTGGCGTTCGCATCAAAGGGTGAGATCCTAACAAGCCTATGCACCCCGCTTTCATTTTTCAAATAGCCATAAGCGTTTTCGCCTTTAATGATAAAAGCTACCCCTTTAATGCCCGCTTCTTCGCCATCTTGATAATCTAAAATCTCGCTTTTAAAGCCCCTTCTTTCTGCCCATCTCAAATACATGCGATACAAAATGCTCGCCCAATCCTGGCTTTCAGTCCCCCCCGCTCCAGGCTGAATGGTGATAATGGCGTTTGAAGCGTCGTTTTCGCCGCTCAACATGATTTCAATTTCTACCTTTTGGACGCTATGCTCTAAAACAGGAGCCTCTTCATAGAGTAAGGATAAAGTAACCTCATCGTTATCGTTTTGAGCGAGTTCAAACAATTCCACGCTTTCATCTAAAGCGTTTTTGGTTTTTTGATAGGTTTCTAGCAAGCGGTTTAAGCGCACTTTTTCTTTATTAGTATCTCTAGCTTTTAAAACATCTTGCCAAAAATTAGGGTCTTCTTGCTCTTTTTCAATGCGTTCTAATTCTTGTTTGATCTTTTCAGGCTTAATGATTAAAGCGATATTATCGCATTTGTTTTGCAAGCTTTTTAACAATTCGCTATAAGTGTAATTATCCACAAATAGAACCTTTATGAGTGGGGTTTTAAAGTGGTCATTATAGCATTGTTAAAGGCTATTTTAATTTTCAAACCTTAAAATTTCAATTTCGCCTTGAACCAATTCCACTCCCTCATCAATTAAAGCGATAGAATCCACTTGTGCAAGGGCTTGGATCGCTCCTGATTCATAGCGGTTGTTGTTGTAAGGAATGAATTGGTGGTTTGAATAATGGCCTAAGATTAGATGCGTGCGTTTGTTTTTAAGCTTTAAAGGGGCGTTGATTTGAGCCTTAAAGGGCTTTAATTCAAAGTTTTTATTCAAGGATAATCGCTCCAATAAAGGCAGAATCAAAACTCGTAAAACGACTAAGCAACTTAAAGGGTTACCCGGTAATCCTATAACCATGCTTTGATTGAGTTGGGCTAAAGTTACCGGTTTTCCAGGTTTGAGATTGACTTTTTCATAATAAAAAAGGGCGTTTTTTTCTTTCAAAACCTCTTTAAAAAAATCTTTATCCCCTACACTCACTCCCGCGCTTGAAAGGATAATGTCATAGTCTTGCAATTCAAATATTTTAAGTTGTAAATCTTTATCGTCTTTTAAAACCCCTAGAAAATGCGTGTTATAGTTTTTAAGCATGTTAAAAACACCCACTGAATTCACATCATAAACTTGGCATTCTAGGGCGTTTTGCCCTAAAGGCACTAATTCATCGCCGCTGCTAAAGAGAGCGATTTTTAATTTCCTAAACGCTTTGATTTCTTTTAACCCTTGAGAGGCAATGAGCGCGATATGCCCATAATTCAAACGGGTGTTTTTAGGGACTAAGACGCTGTTTAAAGAAGCGTTTTCGCCCTTTTGACGGATATTAGCATGAATTTTAAAATCTTTAGGGGCTAGGGCGAAATCCTTATGGCTTTCTAGCATGCATTCTATAGGGACAATCGTTTCTACCCCTTTTGGCACCATCGCTCCAGTCATGATTTTAACGCATTCATTTTCTTTAATTTCTAAAGCGCTCGCATCATCTCCGGCAAAGATTTGCTGAACGATTTGAGTTTTTTTACCTAAATCTTGCATTTTAAACCCATAGCCATCCATAGCACTTTGATTGAATTTAGGCAAGGCGTGAGCACAAAGAATATCCTCTGCTAGAATGCGCCCTGCGCTTTCAAACAAGGAAATAACCTCTGTTTCTAAGGGTTTTAGGGGAATGCTAGAATGGATTTTTAGAGCTTCTTTAAAACTAATCATATTTATCCTTTAAAAGATTTTACTAATCGCGCTAAACGCTGAACTGATTTCATCTTTAAAACGCCCCATGATAGCTGAAGCGATTAAAATAATGCCCACAAACCCGATCGCAATTTTAACTGGGAAACCAATAGCGAGCAGGTTGAATTGAGGGTGTGTTTTCATGATCATGCCAAAAATAATATCGCTCAATAGCACCAAGCACAAAATAGGGAACGCCATAGAAAACCCTATGACAAACAAGTGCGAAAAGGCTTTGACAATGTTTTTAGCTAATGCCGGCTCAAAGACAAATTGCCCTAAAGGGACGGCTTTTAAGCTGTGATCCACAAACAAAATGATTTGATGATGGAAAGATAAATCTAGTAAAATCAAAATCGCTAACAATAAAAGGGCTTGCCCCACAATGGGTTTTTGCGATCCTGAAATGGGATCATACGCGCTCGCCATGGTAAGCCCCATAGAAAAGCTGATGCTATCGGTTGCAAACACTAAACTCGCAAAGACGATTTGCAAAAAGATAGACGCGCACACCCCTAAAAACAGCTCGCATAAGCATGCAATGATGAAACCCTCAGGCGTGTAAGTGGCGTTTGAAAACTCTAAAGTGGGGTAAAAAATCGCGCTCACATACAAGCTCAAAGCCCCACGCACCGATAAAGGCACTAAATGGTTTTCAAAAAAAGGGAAAAAAGACAGCACCCCACTAACCCTTAAAAATAATAAGAAAAAATCCCTGACATGCGGGGTGCTAAGCTCTTGAATAAAATCTAGCATTCTTTTTCTTTAAGGATGAAAAAGTAGTGCGTGAGCATGAGGGTTTGCAACAAGGTGGCAAAAAAATTAAAAAAAGGGATTAGAGAAAAAAGATAGCAAAAAAATGCAAAACGATAATGCTTCAAGCGGTGTTGTCGTTGGAGTTTTTGATAACTTTGATGATTAAAAATTGCACTGGCTATATCCAAACTCATGGTGTTTTTAAAAAAGAGGAAATGCGGGATTATAGAAAAAAAGATCCCTATAAAAGGAATGAAATAAAAGGGCGTTAAAACCGCTAATAATAAAAGCATAAAAAGGAGCGATTTTAAAAAATATTTAACAGAAAAAAGGATAGAGCCAAATTCTTCTAAAACCACATGGGAATAGTATTTTTGGTGCAAATAAGAGATTACTAAAGGGGTGTAAAAAATAGACGCAAAAATATTGATGATTAAACTCAAAAGAATCACGATCCAAAAAACAAGAAAATACACTAACGCTTTAAAAACCCATGCAAACGCGCCAGAAAAAAAGCCTTGAGCATGGGCATAATCATTCAAAGATTGCGGCAATAAGGTTTGGCAATAACTCACAATACTCTCGCCGTTGTAGTAAAAAACAATTCCAAAAAACGCCAAGCTTAAAAGGACAGGGCCAAGATTGGTTAAAAGCATTCTAGTGCTTAAAAAATCTTCAAAGCTTTTTTTAAGGATAGATAAAGACAAAACCATAACCTAAAACCCTTCTTAAACTCACTTTTATAAGGGGTATTTAAGCGCAAAGTCCCTTAATCTTATCCTATAAATTAAGCTTATAAATCATGAGATTGGTTAAAAGAATAAAGAGAAGTTATTTAATAAGGTATGTAATTCATTGCAAACCACATTGATATGAAAAACAATATTGCCCAAATCCAAGGACAACAAATCGAAACAGCAATAATAATACCTATAATTTTTACTACTGCTTTATGAAATTTTGAATCTTCTTTAACATTCTTTTTCTTTCCAAAAGAATATAACTAACGCCAATAAGGACAATAGATATTATCACAATATCTGAGACAAACATTTTTTACTCACCTTTCTTACCCCTTAATGTGAGTTTTCTAAATCATAATAGCTGATTTTGTTTTAAATTTGCTATAATGTAAATTTAATTATGAAAATTAGTTTAGAGTGGAGAACACAATGAAAAAAAATATCTTAAATTTAGCGTTAGTGGGTGCGTTGAGTGCATCGTTTTTGATGGCTAAGCCAGCTCATAATGCGAACGCTACGCATAACACGAAGAAAACGACCGACGCTTCAGCAGGCGTGTTAGCGACAGTGGATGGCAGGCCCATTACCAAAAGCGATTTTGATATGATCAAGCAACGAAACCCCAATTTTGATTTTGACAAGCTTAAAGAGAAAGAAAAAGAAGCCTTGATTGAGCAGGCTATTCGCACCGCACTTGTAGAAAATGAAGCTAAGGCAGAAAAGTTGGATCAAACTCCAGAATTTAAGGCGATGATGGAAGCGGTTAAAAAACAGGCTTTAGTGGAATTTTGGGCTAAAAAACAAGCCGAAGAAGTGAAAAAAATCCAAATCCCCGAAAAAGAAATGCAAGATTTTTATAACGCTAATAAAGATCAACTTTTTGTCAAACAAGAAGCGCATGCCAGGCATATTTTAGTGAAAACCGAAGATGAGGCTAAAAGGATCATTTCTGAAATTGACAAACAGCCAAAGACTAAAAAAGAAGCCAAATTCATTGAGTTAGCCAATCGTGATACCATCGATCCTAACAGCAAAAACGCGCAAAATGGCGGTGATTTAGGGAAATTCCAAAAAAACCAAATGGCTCCGGATTTTTCTAAAGCCGCTTTCGCTTTAACTCCTGGGAATTACACTAAAACCCCTGTTAAAACGGAGTTTGGCTATCATATTATCTATTTGATTTCTAAAGATAGCCCTGTAACTTACACTTATGAGCAAGCTAAACCCACCATTAAGGGGATGTTGCAAGAAAAGCTTTTCCAAGAACGCATGAATCAAAGAATTGAGGAATTGAGGAAACACGCTAAAATTGTTATCAACAATAAATGATGAGGTGTTGTCATGCTAGTTAAAGGTAATGAAATTTTATTGAAAGCCCATAAGGAAGGTTATGGGGTAGGGGCGTTTAACTTTGTGAATTTTGAAATGCTAAACGCTATTTTTGAAGCAGGAAATGAAGAAAATTCCCCGCTTTTCATTCAAGCGAGTGAAGGGGCGATCAAATACATGGGAATTGATATGGCAGTGGGCATGGTGAAAATCATGTGCGAACGCTACCCTCACATTCCTGTAGCTTTACACCTAGATCATGGCACGACTTTTGAAAGTTGTGAAAAAGCCGTGAAAGCGGGTTTCACTTCGGTGATGATTGATGCGTCTCACCATGCTTTTGAAGAAAATTTGGAATTGACTTCTAAAGTGGTCAAAATGGCGCATAACGCTGGAGTGAGCGTAGAAGCGGAGTTAGGGCGTTTGATGGGGATTGAAGACAATATTTCAGTAGATGAAAAAGACGCCGTGTTGGTGAATCCTAAAGAAGCGGAGCAGTTTGTCAAGGAATCTCAAGTGGATTATTTAGCCCCAGCCATTGGGACAAGCCATGGAGCGTTTAAGTTTAAGGGTGAGCCAAAATTGGATTTTGAGCGTTTGCAAGAGGTTAAAAGGCTTACGAATATCCCTTTGGTTTTGCATGGAGCGAGCGCGATACCGGACAATGTGAGAAAATCTTATTTGGACGCTGGAGGCGATTTGAAAGGCTCTAAAGGCGTGCCTTTTGAATTTTTACAAGAATCCGTAAAAGGGGGGATCAATAAGGTCAATACCGACACGGATTTAAGGATCGCTTTCATTGCAGAAGTGCGTAAGGTGGCTAATGAAGATAAGAGCCAATTTGATTTGAGGAAGTTTTTCGCTCCGGCTCAATTGGCGCTTAAAAATGTGGTCAAAGAGCGCATGAAACTTTTGGGCAGTGCCAATAAAATTTAATCAACAAGGAAAGAGTGCAACATGGCAATTGGGATGAGTGAGCTTAAAAAGGGCTTAAAAATTGAATTAGGCGGTGTGCCTTATAGGATCGTAGAATACCAGCATGTCAAGCCCGGCAAGGGTGCGGCTTTTGTGCGTGCGAAAATCAAGTCGTTTTTAGATGGTAAAGTGATTGAGAAAACTTTCCATGCGGGGGATAAGTGCGAAGAGCCTAACCTTGTGGAAAAAACGATGCAATACCTTTATCATGATGGCGATACATATCAATTCATGGATATAGAGAGCTATGAGCAAATCGCTTTAAACGACTCTCAAGTGGGCGAAGCTTCTAAATGGATGTTAGATGGCATGCAAGTGCAGGTTTTGTTGCATAATGATAAGGCGATTTCAGTGGATGTGCCTCAAGTTGTGGCTTTGAAGATTGTAGAAACGGCCCCTAATTTTAAGGGCGACACTTCAAGCGCGAGCAAAAAACCAGCGACTTTAGAAACCGGTGCGGTCGTGCAAGTGCCTTTCCATGTTTTAGAGGGTGAGGTGATTAAAGTCAATACGGAAACAGAAGAGTATCTTGAAAAAGTGAAATAGTTTTTCATTGGGTATGGATAAAATACTCAAAAGCATTTTTTAAATCTGGCATGAAAGCTTGATTTTAAGCGAGCGATAACCTTTTAAAAAGCGATCTTTGGGGTTATTTAAGGGGATTGTAGGGGAGAACTCAAAATCCCCCTATTCCCTTAAGAAAATGAGTTTTTAAAACAAAGTTTAAAACGATAAAACCAGAATAACCAAAACCTTGTTTTTATTAAAAATTAAAGTTAATTGAAATTTAAATGAGGCTCTAGTTGTAACATTTAATGAGAGCGATACTCCTATCCCTTAAAAGTCCTAAATAAAGAAAATAAATTTTTTGTAATAAAATAAATCCAAAACAATAAACAAAATTTTAAAACCCCTTTTTCATCAAAACAAACCTACAACGATCGTTCTATGCTATCAGCGTTTAAAGGGGTGTTGGCTTTCAAGAATTTTGATGCTTTTTGGCCTAAAATTTCTTTATAAAATTTAGGGTGTAGACCAAGGTTGGGGCGTAAGGCTTTGATATTATCGCTAGTCAATGCCTCGCCTTTTTGAATATCCTTAACGACAAATAAAGAGCGGGCGAAAAATCTTTGCTTCTCTAAAGTCTTCGGGTTGATTTTGGGCTCTTCTTCGCCTAAAGCCAAAACGCTTTGTTGGATAGCTTTAACCATGCTTTTAAATTCGTTAAAATCCATGCTAAAAGCACTGTCTGGGGTTTGTAAGGATTTGTTTAAAATGAAATGCTTTTCTATCATGCTCGCTCCCAAAGTGGTGGCTAAAATGGGACAAAGAGAGCCGATCGTGTGATCGCTCAAGCCAAATTTGACGCCAAACTTTTCACCCAATTTAACCATGCTCAACAAATTAGCGTCTTCTAATTGGCTGGGATAAGCGCTCACGCATTTTAAAAGGGTGATGTCAAAATTATCCACTTCTTTGCATAAATTGATAGCGTCTTGCAATTCAGCATGCGTAGCGATACCGCTAGAAAGGATAACGGGCTTTTTTGTGCGAGCAGCCTTTTCAATCAAATCTAAATCAACGATTTCAAAACTAGCGATTTTATACATGGGGCAATTTAGACTCTCTAAAAGCTCTAAAGCTTGTGAGCTAAAAGGCGAGCTAAAAATGCCTAAATCAAGCTTTTTAGCCAACTCAAACAATTCCGCATGCCACTCTAGGGGGGTTGAAGCCTTTTGATACAACGCATACAAATTTTCTTTATCCCACAAAGTGCCTTGAATGATGAAAGGATCTTCTTTGGAATCTAAAGTCATGCAGCTTGGCGTGTAGGTTTGGAGCTTGACAAAATCCGCGCCGCTTTCCTTAATGGCATGAAGGCTTTCTTTAGCGAGGTTTAAATCTTGGTTATGATTAGCGCTCAATTCAGCGACAATTTTAGGGCGTTGCAACATTTTTATTTTTCCTTAATCAAAACTTCTTTTTCTAAGCGATAGACTTGAGAGCAAGTGAAAGCCAAATGTTCATCATGCGTGGCCAAAACTAACGCCCCCTCTTCTTCTGTAATGTAATTTTGCAGCATGCTAATGACTTGATTAGCGCTAGTGGTGTCTAAATTCCCAGTGGGTTCATCAGCGATAATGATTTGGGGTTTTTTAGAAAGCACTCTGGCGACGCTCAAGCGTTGTTGCTGGCCGCCGCTCAATTCGCCCACGCCTTGATTTAGGGTGTGGGCTATGCCTAATTTTTCTAAGATGGAATGATCTATTTCTTGCTTGGCGATGATTGAAGCGACTTGCAAGTTTTCTAAAGCGCTAAAACCCTTGAAAAGATAATGCGCTTGAAAGACGATGCCCACTTTTAAGCGCCGTAATTCCAAAAGCTTTTTGGGATTTAAAGCGTAAATATCCTGGTGTTCTAACAAACTAATCGTCCCGCTATTTGGTTTTAGCATGGTGGCTAAATGGCTTAAAAGCGTGCTTTTCCCGCTCCCGCTCACGCCTAAAATCGCTAGGCTTTCTTTGGGTTTAATGTGTAAATTCACGCCACTATAAAGGGGCTTTTCAAAGGCATGAGAAATATTAACGGCTTTAATCATGATCATTTCCTAAAAAGAATATCGCCCAATAAACTAGGGCTTAAAATGTAAGAAGGTGAAAAATTCGTGCTGTGCAAGATGGTTTTATTATAACGCCTTGCATAGTATTTTAAAAGCATTCTTTGCAAGGTGGGTTCAATGCTTGGGCTAAACCATGCGTTATTGCTCATTATTACAAAAATTTTTGAAGGGCTGTTCAAGTAAGCGGATTTGGAAGTGCCTTCATAGCAAATCAGGGGGCGGAAAGTAAAACCATCTAATGCAAAATCGCTAAAATTAGAAGCGTTGCGGTATAAATAAGCGCTTTCGCCAAAAAAGAGTTTTTCAAGGGGTTTTTGAAGAAATTCTGGTAAGGGCATGGTTTCGCCAAAGGGGGCTAAGATCACCTTATCAGCGACTTGAACGCTTTCTTTAGAAAATAAAAACGAGCTGTTGTAGAGATCATAGCCTTGAGTGCGCAATGTCCCTATTAAAATGGAAATATTACCGCTTAAATCTTCTAGTTTGGCTTTAAAAGGGGAGTTTTCTAAAGCAATAGGGTAGGCGGTCTCTGGAAAGACGATTAAGGTTTTTTTCTTATTTTGAGCGAGCTTGATTTCTTTAAGGATGTTGTTTTCAATGTTATTAAGGTAGCTTGAGTCAAATTTCAGATCTTGGGGCGTTCTTGTAGAGACTAATTCAATGTTTCCAACCTTGTTTAAACCGCTTGTTTTAAAGAAATTAAAATCCAACGCGCCAAGCAACAATAAAACCCCTATAATTCTGTATTTTTTAAATGGTTTCGCGCTCAAAAAAATGCAAGCCAAAAAAACAAGCCCTAGCGATAATTGATCTAATCTAAACACGCTGTAAGAAAAAAAGCTGTCCGGGACTAACCAATCAAATCCAAAAGGGTGGATAAAACTAAGGCTTAAAAAACTTAAAAGCCTGAAATAGGGGTTTTCAAAATAGAGCAACCAATAAAATAAAACCCCATAAACTAACGCTATTAAAATAACGATTAAAGGCAATAAATAAGTGAAATCAGAATAGCGAAAACTTAAAGCGCACCAATAAAACAACAACGCCCCCACAAAAAACCCCAAAGCAAAAGCACTGTTTTTAGGGGTTTTTAAAAACGCCAGCATGCTTAAAGGGGCTAATAAGCTTGTGAGTATGATAGGGATATAGGGGTTTTCAATAGCAAAAGCGTCTAAAAAAACATTCGCATACACGCTTGAAACAAACACGCATGCTAATAAAAAAGCGTTTTGATGGAACAGAATAAGACGCATCATTAAATGGTGAAACCTTGAGATCGTTTTAGAATATTATAGCTATATTTTATTAAAGAATTTTAGCTTGATTTTAAGGGTAGTTTTTTTTAAGTTGTGTTATTATTTTTAAATTTCAAGTCTAAAGAATGCGTCTTAATGGCGTTAAAATCATGGGCGTTTTAGCGCTCACTATCTTTGTGAGAGATAGAGAATAAAAGAAAGGTTTGGGTTTAGGGTTTGAATTATATTGATTTAGCGTTACTTGTGGTGGTGGTAGCCTTTGGGATTAGGGGATTTTATCATGGCTTGGTGAGTGAAGTAGCAGGGATTTTAGGGATTGTGCTTGGCGTGTATTTAGCGTCTCGCTATTCTGTGGCCGTTGGAAATTTATTTTCGATGCATTTGTATAATTTGGGGAATGAAACCATGACTAATCTCATTGGTTTTTTACTGGTGCTAGCGTCTATTTGGGTGTTTTTCTTAGCTTTTGGAGTGTTGTTAAGCAAGGTGTTAGACTTTAGTGGGCTAGGCATTATAGACAAGGCGTTAGGGTTTATTTTTTCATGCTTAAAGACTTTTTTAGTGTTGTCCTTTATCCTTTATGCACTCTCCAAAATGGAGTTGATGAAAGACGCTAACGCCTACTTGCAAGAAAGGAGCACTTTTTTTTCTACCATGAAAAGCGTTGCTAGCAAGTTCATGCGCCTTGATGGCGTCAAACATGTGGAGCAAAATTTTAAAGAAAACCTTGAAGAAATGAGCGATGAAGTCAAAAATAAAGAAACTTTTAACAAAGCTAAAGAATCTTTTGATAAAACGATGGATAAGGGCGTAGAATCCCTAAAAGAAAAGGCTAAAGATTTGCCTAAAAACATGCTAGAGCCAAGAACTAACCCAGATAAACCCAACCCAACCCCACAAAACCCATCTAAAGAACCTCTATAAAGGCAAAACATGTTTTCTAACCAATACATCCAACAACGCATTCATAAAGCCAACAGCTTGAGAGGAGAAGGGAAAAACCCTTATAAAAATGGCTTGAAACGAAGCTTGACAAACGCCGCTTTTTTAGAAAAATACGCTTATGTGAAGGGTTTAGAAGAGCCTAAAGACAAAGAAAAATGCGAGAGCATTGTAGGGAGGGTCAAGCTCTTGCGTTTAATGGGTAAGGCATGTTTTATTAAAATTGAAGATGAAAGCGCGATTTTACAAGCCTATGTTTCACAAAATGAATTGAACGATGAATTTAAAAGCTTAAAAAAGCATTTAGAAGTGGGCGATATTGTGTTGGTGAAAGGCTTTCCTTTCGCCACTAAAACCGGTGAATTAAGCATTCATGCCCTAGAATTTCACATTTTAAGCAAAACCATTGTGCCTTTGCCTGAAAAGTTTCATGGATTGAGCGATATAGAGTTGCGTTACCGCCAGCGCTACTTGGATTTGATAGTCAATCCTAGCGTTAAGGATGTGTTTAAAAAACGCAGTTTGATTGTTTCTAGCGTGCGGAAATTCTTTGAAATGGAAGGGTTTTTGGAAGTGGAAACCCCAATGATGCACCCCATTCCTGGCGGGGCGAATGCAAGGCCTTTTATCACTTATCATAACGCTTTAGAAGTTGAAAGGTATTTGAGGATCGCCCCAGAATTATACCTTAAACGCTTGATTGTGGGGGGTTTTGAAGCGGTGTTTGAAATCAATCGTAATTTTAGGAATGAAGGCATGGATCACAGCCATAACCCTGAATTTACGATGATTGAGTTTTATTGGGCGTATCACACTTATGAAGATCTGATTGAATTAAGCAAGAGGTTGTTTGACTACTTGCTAAAGACTTTAAACTTAGATTCAAAAATCATTTATAACGACATGGAAGTGGATTTCAATCAAACGAGCGTGATTTCCTATTTAGATACTTTAGAAACAATAGGGGGCATTAGCAAGGAGATTTTAGAAAAAGAAGACAAACTTTTGGCTTATTTGTTAGAGCAAGGCGTCAAAGTAGAGTCCAATCTCACTCATGGCAAATTGCTCGCTGAAGCGTTTGATCATTTTGTGGAGCATAAACTCATTCACCCCACTTTTGTAACGCAATACCCTATTGAAATTAGCCCGCTAGCCAGACGCAACGATAGTAACCCTAACATTGCTGACAGGTTTGAATTGTTTATTGCAGGAAAAGAAATCGCTAACGGCTTTAGCGAATTGAATGACCCCTTAGATCAATTAGAACGCTTTAAAAGTCAAGTAGCCGAAAAAGAAAAAGGCGATGAAGAAGCCCAATACATGGACGAAGATTATGTGTGGGCATTAGCTCATGGAATGCCCCCCACTGCAGGGCAAGGCATAGGTATTGACAGATTGGTGATGTTGCTCACTGGGGCTAAAAGCATTAAAGATGTGATTTTATTCCCAGCGATGCGCCCTGTTAAAAACGATTTTAATGTTGAAAGTGGAGAATAATGGCTTATTTTTTAGAACAAAGCGATAGTGAAATTTTTGAGTTGATCTTTGAAGAGTTTAAGCGCCAAAACGAGCATTTAGAAATGATAGCGAGCGAGAATTACACTTTTGCTAGCGTCATGGAGGCTATGGGGAGTATTTTAACGAATAAATACGCTGAAGGCTATCCTAACAAACGCTATTATGGAGGCTGTGAAGTGGTGGATAAAGTAGAAAGCCTGGCCATAGAAAGGGCTAAAAAGCTTTTTAATTGCCAGTTTGCTAACGTGCAAGCGCATTCAGGCTCGCAAGCCAATAACGCTGTCTATCACGCCCTTTTAAAGCCTTATGACAAAATTTTAGGCATGGATTTAAGCTGTGGGGGGCATTTAACGCATGGCGCTAAAGTGAGTTTGACCGGCAAGCATTACCAGAGCTTTTCTTATGGCGTGGGTTTAGATGGCTATATTGATTATGAAGAAGTTTTAAAAATCGCTCAAAGCGTTAAGCCTCAAATCATTGTGTGCGGGTTTTCAGCTTATCCAAGGGAGATTGATTTTAAAAAATTTAGAGAAATCGCTGATGTGGTGGGGGCGTTATTATTAGGCGATATAGCCCATGTGGCAGGGCTTGTAGTCGCTGGTGAACATGCCCATCCTTTCCCGCATTGCCATGTGGTTTCAAGCACCACTCATAAGACTTTAAGAGGGCCTAGAGGGGGGCTTATTTTAACCAATGATGAAGAGATAGCGGCTAAGATTGATAAAGCGATCTTTCCAGGGACTCAAGGCGGGCCTTTGATGCATGCAATTGCTGCAAAAGCGGTGGGGTTTAAAGAGAATTTAAAGCCAGAGTTTAAAGCTTATGCGAAGTTGGTGAAATCTAACATGCAAGTTCTCGCTAAAACATTAAAAGAAAAAAACCATAAATTAGTGAGCGATGGCACTTCTAACCACTTGCTTTTAATGGATTTTTTAAACAAGCCTTATAGCGGGAAAGACGCTGACATTGCATTAGGGAATGCTGGAATCACCGTGAATAAAAACACCATTCCTGGCGAAACGCGCAGCCCTTTTGTAACGAGCGGGATAAGGATTGGCTCAGCGGCATTGAGTGCAAGGGGCATGGGCGCTAAGGAATTTGAAATCATAGGGAATAAAATATCAGATATTTTGAATGATATTAATAATGTTAGTTTGCAATTGCATGTGAAAGAAGAATTGAAAGCGATGGCTAATCAATTCCCTGTGTACCACCAACCTATTTTTTAAGGAAGTCAAGATGACAGAAATGGAATTAAAACTTATTAAGATAGATACAAGCCATTATTTTGAAAAAAAACCGGGTCTAGGGGAGAGAGTGGATTATGCGGGGCGTTGCTATTACAATAAATTCCAAAGAGTCAATGCCATGCTCACAAGCGCGCTCATTCAAAAACATTTAAAAAGGGAAATAGAAATCGCACACAATCTCATCTTGCGTAACGATAAAGTGGAAAATATTGTGTTTGATTATAATGGGAGGAATCCGGAGCGGTTTTATCATAAGGCGCAGTTATTGCTTCGTGAGGAAGGTTTTATGAATTTTACCGCTTATAACACCAAAACGCCTGGGCATTTGCATTTGTATGTGCATAAGGGGCATACGGAATTGGGCGAGGGCGAAAGGCTGGTTAAAACCTTGTCTATGAAGCTGGCGCAAGGGTTGCCTAAAGAATGGAGAATATTCCCAAGCAACGAATGGCCTAAGGAATTTAATATTTTAGCTTTACCTTATGAAGTGTTTGCAAAAGAGCGAGGAAGCTCTTGGGCGAAGCATTTATAACAATTTTTGAAAGGATTTTTGATGTCAGAAAAAGAAAGATTGGATGAAGTGATCTTAGAAGAAGAGAATAATGGGGGCGGCACTAAAAAAGTGTTTTTGATTGTGGCGATAGCTATTATCATTTTAGCGGTGCTTTTAATGGTGTTTTGGAAAAGCACGAGAGTCGCTCCTAAAGAGACTTTTTTACAAACCGATAGTGGGATGCAAAAAATAGGCAACACGAAAGATGAGAAAAAAGACGATAGTTTTGAAGGCTTGGAGATGGAGCCTTCCAAACAAGAATCCACGCTAGACAAAGTGGTGGATAATGTTAAGAAACAAGAAAATGAAACTTCTAGCATGCCCGTTCAAACCGATCAAACTCAAACAGAGATGAAAACAACAGAAGAAACGCAAGAAGCTAAAAAAGAATTAAAAGTTGTTGAACGCGCTCCTATGGTGGCTCAAAAAGAATCTCAAGCTGCGAATAAAAAAGAAACCCCCCATAAAAAGCCTAAAGTAACGCCTAAAGATAAAGAAGCCAGTAAAGATAAAGCTAAACATATAGCTAAAAAAGAGCCTAAAGTCAAAAAAGAAGCCCATAAAGAAGTTTCCAAAAAGACTGATTCTAAAACCAATCTTACTAAAGGGCATTATTTGCAAGTGGGGGTTTTTGCACACACGCCCAACAAAGCCTTTTTGCAAGAATTTAACCAATTCCCCCATAAAATTGAAGACAGAGGGGCCACTAAACGCTACCTTATAGGCCCTTATAAAAGCAAGCAAGAAGCCTTAATGCATGCAGAAGAAGTCAGTAAGAAGATGACTAAGCCTGTTGTGGTAGAATTGCGTTAAAGGCTTTGACAAGCTAAAAGAGCCATTCTCTTTTAGGCTTATTTCTTTTAAACTCCCCAGTCTTTTTGCAAAGAAATTTCTCATTACCGCTATCTCCCTAAAATAGGCGTTCAAAACTGATACTACTTATACTATAGAAACACAGGCGGACTGACTAACGATGAACTGCTTAACATGGGCGAAGCGATGAAGAATGGGAGCGTGGCATTAGATAGTTTTAAAAAGCTTGAAAACGACTTTAGGTATGCTTACGAGTGGGAGAATAACGGCGTAAAGCTTAGTAATAGATGATTTAAATAGTGGGAATAAGATTTTTGATTTTTATAGCGGTAGGAATTTTATAGATTTTAAGGGTGCTAGTCGACACTCTGGGATCACCCTTAACGCTAGCAAGAACGCCAACGAGAAAATCATAAATGAAAAACCATTAACAAGTCAAGAGTCTCTGATTTTAGCGGAGCAGTTTATTTGTGGAATATAACAATAAGTTAGTAGGATTTTAAATAACACATGGGACAATAAAGAATTAGATAATCACTGGGTAGTAAGCAGTTATGAGTTGAAAAATACAACAGAGAAGCCAACGATTATTCCTACTCCGCAAGCAATAACAAAAGAAAAGGCATTTAATTCTTTAAACTCTGTTAAACCTAATCCTATACAAAAAGAATTAAAAAGTCAAGAGCCTTTATCCCCCCTAGAGCAAGCGAACGCTGAAAAGCTTCTTAAATTAGAAAGTGAAAGGTTAGCAAGCGAACAAGAATTTTTAAAAGCTAAAGAACAAGAAACCAAGCGTAAAGAAGCGTTAAAACGAAAATTAGAACACGAGAGGGGCAATGCGGGTAATATTGAAAGCAACACTAAAATAGAAGTAGGATCTGATATACCCACACAGATACAAGAGCAACTACCCAAGAGCCGAGTCCGGTTGAATGAAAGAGAGATTTACGATCTAGATTATGCGATCGTGAATGCAAAAGACTTGAAACCAAATGATGAAAATAAACTAATGCTAAAAAACAATAAACAAACAAAACGATAAAGATAGTTTAGTTTATATAGCAATTAAACATCAGTTAAAAGCTTTGAAGTGCTAGACATGCTTATAAAGCTAATGTATTTTGAAACTATAACATAAAAGAATGGACAAGGAATGAGACACCAGCACAATAATAGCAGTGAAAATGCATCAAATCATAAGAAAATATTAAGCGGAATATTTAAAAAAGTCTCACCTTGATTATACACAAGCCCTTTCGTCTTATGTGTTAGGGTCTCTTGGCACACTTAAAGTGTTTTTAGCATGGGATAAAAACTCAGTTTCTAAACCATTTTGTAATAATCACACAAAAGAATCAACAAGTCAAGGAGTGAAGCATGAAAATCAATCAAAACACAAAAGCGAAGAGCGCTACAAAAAACAAGCTAAAAAGTCATTTATGGGTTTTTTAAAATTAGCTATAATCAAAGCTTTAAAAAAGAAACAATCAAAAAGAGTTTTAACATGTTAGAAAAATTGATTGAAAGAGTGTTGTTTGCCACTCGTTGGTTGCTAGCCCCTTTATGCATTGCCATGTCATTAGTGTTAGTGGTTTTAGGCTATGTGTTCATGAAAGAGTTGTGGCACATGCTCAGCCATTTAAACACGATCAGCGAAACGGATTTGGTTTTATCGGCCTTGGGTTTGGTGGATTTGTTGTTTATGGCCGGGCTTGTTTTAATGGTGTTGCTCGCCAGCTATGAAAGCTTTGTTTCTAAACTAGACAAGGTAGATGCTAGCGAAATCACTTGGCTAAAGCATACGGATTTCAACGCTTTAAAATTAAAGGTTTCGCTCTCCATTGTAGCCATTTCGGCGATTTTCTTGCTCAAACGCTACATGAGTTTAGAAGATGTTTTATCCAGCATTCCTAAGGACACGCCCTTATCGCATAACCCCATTTTTTGGCAAGTCGTGATCCACTTGGTGTTTGTGTGTTCAGCGCTCTTAGCCGCCGTTACGAATAATATCGCTTTTTTGCAAAACAAAGGGCATTAAAAGGGTTTAAAGTTCTCTTTCAGGAAGGACTTTAGACCATTCTTTAATCAAGCGCAAAAAAAAGGAAGTGTCAGGCGAATTTTTTT
The DNA here is from genome assembly GCF_001653455.1 of Helicobacter pylori. Taxonomy (NCBI): domain Bacteria; kingdom Pseudomonadati; phylum Campylobacterota; class Epsilonproteobacteria; order Campylobacterales; family Helicobacteraceae; genus Helicobacter; species Helicobacter pylori. Next base: position 190,730 of record NZ_CP011486.1, read on the forward strand.
CGTGGATTAAAATACCTTCTTCTACTGCTTCCCAAATCACTCTGTGCCGATACAAAACCAAATGCCATGATTGTTGGGCATGATCTTTGAGCGACAAACGCACTCTTTTAGCAAAAGATGGGTTGTCAAACAAGACCGCGCTTTCAGTGTTGATATAGGCAGAGCGCGGATCAATATTAAAACTCCCTAGAAGCGTCAAATTGTCATCAAAAACGATCGTCTTGCCGTGTAAGGAATGTTTGGTGCTAAAGCGCCCTTTAATCTGGCGGTTGAAAAAATCGTTTCGTATTTCATAGACATTCGCTCCCATTCGCACTAATTTATTACGATACCTTTCCCACGCCCCATAGACCACGATAGCGTCCGTTGATGAAAGGGAATTAGTAAGAATATTCAATTCAATCCCCTTAGCAATTTGATTTTTAAAGATTTTCATCATCTTTTTGCCTGGAATAAAATACGACGAAGCGATAAAAACGGAGTCTTTGGCGTTTTTAAGGGCTTTTTCAAAAGCGGTTTTGATGGGCGAATACAAGGGCGTGTCAATTTTTTTAGGCGAATCGGCTAAAAAATCTGCATTCCCATAATAAATAGGGTATTGGTATTTTTGAAAGCGTTCTATAAAGTCATTGACTTTTTTTTCAAACTCATTAATATCTTCAGCACTGATAGGGATTTTTTCATGGAGTTTAGCGATTTCTTTGGCGTTGTTTTTGAGTCTTTTATGGGTTCTTAACAATGAAACAGGAATGGAGCGGTGGAATTTCCAATAATTTTCAAAACTTTCTTTAGCCTTTGAGGCAACCCCCCCAAAAAACAAAGCGTCTAAATCTAAAAAATTCGTTTCTAAATCGTTATCAAAATAATTGTCCCCAATATTGCGCCCCCCTATAATGACAGCGAAATTATCCACGATAAAAAGCTTGTTGTGCATGCGTTTTTTAATGCGTTCATAGTCTGCGAGCATTTCAAAATAGCGCAAGCCTTTATTGCGGATATAGTAGGGGTTAAAAATTTTCACTTCAATGTTTTTGTGGAAATTTAAAAGCATAATATCTGAAAAATCTGAATCTAACCCGTTGTCATCTAAAAGGATGCGCACTTTTACCCCACGATTAGCCGCATTTAAAAGTTCTTTAGCGATCACTTGAGAAGAAAGATCGTTCTTATAGATATAAGTTTGCATGTCAATGCTTTTTTGGCTCATTCTAATAAGGCCCACTCTATGCAACAAAGCGTCAAAGCCATCTTCTAAAAGAATGGCCGCACTATAGTTAGGGCGCTCTTTTAGATTTTTGGCATACAAACTCCCAATGGTGGTGGTGTAAGGGTCATAAGAGATAGGGGGGTTTGAAATGGGAGTTTTATAAACTAGCCCAAAACACCCACTAAAAAAAAAGACGCTTAAAAGAACTAAAAAGATTTTCAAAAACGACCCACTAAAAAAATTAGCGGCTTTTACCCACTTTCAACATTCGGTTGCGCAAAGTAGCGATACTGCTTTGCAAGGGTAATTCTTTAGGGCAAGTGTCATGGCAAGCGATTAGGCTCATGCACCCAAAAACGCCATCATCATCGCCGACTAATTCATAGAAATCATCATCGCTTCTTTCATCGTGGCTGTCAATCATAAAACGCATGGCTCTGTTCATGCCAGCAGCTCCAATGAAATTAGGGCGCATGAGTTTGGTCCCGCAAGAGGCGATACAGCACCCGCATTCAATGCATCTGTCTAATTCAAAAACCTCTTGGGCTTCATCAGGCTCAATCCTTTTTTCCGGTTTGGTAATATCCACTTCTTCTTTAGAATGCGCCCAACTCTCCACTCTTTTAGTCATGTCCAAAAACCAATCGCCGGTATTCACGCTCAAATCTTTAATGAGCGTAAAACTAGGCATGGGCATCAGCGTGATCACCCCACTTTCAAAGCTAGAAGTTAGGGTTTTGCAAGCCAATCTCGGCCTCCCATTAACCATCATCGCACAAGATCCACAAATCCCAGCGCGGCACACAAAGTCAAAGCTCAAATCCGGATCCTGATGCTCTCTAATGAGGTTTAAAGCGATAAAGAGCGTCATGGACGGCGTTTCTTTCAACTGATACTCTTTAAAATGCGGCTTACTCACTGCGCTTTGAGGGTCAAACTTTAGCACTCTAACGATAATTGTTCGTTCATTATCACTCATGGTGTTCTCCTTTTAGATTGGCGTTGTGTTTGTCTAATAAATCATGGACATTGAAAGAATACAAATGTTCCCCCCTAGCCCTAACCTCTTCATCTTCTAAACGCATATTCCTAGCTTTGTATTTTTCTTGCAATTCAAAAGGCATGAGTGCATGCTGGACTTCCACTCTGTCTTTTCCAAGCTTTTCTAACTCTAAAATCGTTTTTAAAATTTCAGCGTCGCGCTCTTCTTTTTTGGGGTGGGGAATGAAATTACCCTTTTTGCCATAGCCCCTAAAATCAGGGCTGATTTCCATTTTCATCACATCTAATTCTTCGTATTCAATCGTGGGCATGTCTTGCTCAGCGCTAGGCCAGCTCGCTAAAGTCCGATTAAGCCATTTTTCATCGTCTCTTTTAGGGTAATCAATCCTTGTGTGAGCCCCTCTGCTTTCAGTGCGCAGTAACGCCCCTTGAGTGATACAAAGCGCGAGTTTGAGCATTTTTTTGGTGCGATAAGCGTCTTCTAATTCAGGGTTATTGTGCAAAACCTTGTTTTTCACGCAAATGTTTTTGGAGCGTGCATAAAGCTCTTGCAATTCTTTAAGGGCTTCTTCTAACCTTTTGCCTTCTCTAAAAACGCCTACTTTTTCATCCATGACTTCTTTCATGCGTTCTCTGATTTCATACACATCTTCCTTGCCTTCATTGTGCAATAAAAAGTGCATGTAATCTTGGCTTTCTTTAATGAAAGCTTCAACTTTTTGCGTGTTGATTTCAATTTGCGCTTCCAAACAATGCGAGGCGAAATAATCCCCTATAATCATGCCAGCCACCACAGCCTCACTCACAGAATTTCCCCCCAAGCGGTTAAACCCATGCAAATCCCAGCATGCCGCTTCGCCCGCACAGAACAAGCCTTTCAAATGGGTTTCGCCTTTAGGGTTTGTCCTAACCCCACCCATAGAATAGTGTTGCATGGGTTTTATGGGGATCCAGCCTTTTTGTTTAGCCATCGCTTGCCCGTATTCGGGTTCATTAGTAGGCGCTCCTTGTATGTTGTCTTTGGTTTGCTCTTCGCTATCAGCCGGATCAATTCCCGCAAAAGTCATGGCAATATCGCGCACATCTCTTAAATTTTTTTCCACATGATTACGCCCTAAAATAGCAATATCCAACCACACATGATCCCCATAAGGCGATTTAGCCCCATAACCTTTTTGGATATGCTCTAAAATCCGCCTTGAAACCACATCTCTGCTCGCAAGCTCTTTTTTCTCTGGCTCATAAGCGGGCATGAAGCGTCTGCCAAACTTGTCTCTCAAAACCCCTCCATCGCCCCTACAACCTTCGGTCATTAAAATCCCGCTTGGCACTAAAGCGGTAGGGTGGAATTGCACCGCCTCCATGTTGCCTAACTTAGCCACGCCGGTTTCTAAAGCGCTTGCAGCCCCAGCTCCATCGCAAATCACAGCGTTAGTGGTGTGTTTATACACGCGCCCATAACCTCCGGTAGCTAGAAGCGTGCCTTTAGAAACATACGCTGAAATTTCGCCGGTGATCAAATCCCTTACCACCGCCCCATAGCACTTGTTATCATGATGAATGAAAGCGAGCATGTCTTTTCTGTCTTGAATATCCACCTTGTGGTGCAAGGCTTCATTAGCGACTGCATAGAGCATGGTATGCCCTGTGGCATCAGCGGTAAAGCATGTGCGCCATTTTTTAGTGCCGCCAAAATCACGGCTTAGAATATAGCCATGCCTGTCGTCTCTTTCAGTGATAGTAACATGCTCGCCATTAACGACCGCAGGCCTATCGCCTTTTTTGATCCTAGTCCAAGGCACTCCCCAACTAGCCAATTCCCTAATGGCTTTAGGGGCAGTGGTTACAAACATTCTGGCCACTTGCTGATCGCAACCCCAATCGCTCCCCTTAACCGTGTCTAAAAAGTGCAAATCTTCGTTATCGCCCTCGCTTTTTTTAGCGTTCGCTAGGCTTGCTTGCATGCCTCCTTGAGCGGCTGCAGAGTGCGAACGCCTGACAGGCACTAAACTCAAAACAATGGTATTTAAACCCTTTTGTTTGCATGCAATACTAGCTCTTAATCCGGCTAGCCCGCCTCCAATAATCAACGCATCACAATATGTTATTTTCATTTTCTACCCTTATTCTTTGTGGAATTTCCCATCAGCTTCTATGGCTTCTTGCATGGTTTTAATGCCATTATCTTTGTTTTCCAAACCTTTTTTGATATAAGCCCCATAGGTGCAAAGCCCTAAAACAATAAAAAACACGCTCATCGCCCATTTGATTTTCCTTAAGCCTTGAATGCTGATGTTTTTAAACCACCCCCATTTAATCGCTAAACGATACAACCCAATAGAGCCATGCAATTCTACGGCAAACAATAAGAAAATATACAAAAGCCAAAAGTTTTGCGTGACAAAACGATAGCTTGAGCCATGAGGCCCGATGCTTTCAGGCTCTGTGAGCATGACAAACAGGTGGATACTCGCTAAGAAAAACATCGCAAACCCCGTGAAAGCTTGGATAAACCACAAACTCGTATCGCCATGCTTCATCAAATGCTTATGGGTTTTAAAAACCTTGTATTGCCTGTAATTGATAGGGAATTTCCTTAACGCCAAAAACGCATGCACCACTAAAATAAGAATGATCCCTGCTGCAACCACGCTTACAATCGCTGGTTCGCCCGCTTTTAAAAACAAGCTCCCTTCAAAAAATTTCGCCACTTTATACATGGCTTCATCGCTAATTAAGATGCTTGAAACTAAAAACATGTGCACTATCATAAAGAGCGCTAAAATCAAGCCCGTAGTGCTTTGTAAAAAATCCAGCTTCGCATAAATACCGCTCTTTTTAAGCCCTTTGCTAGCGCCATAATAACCCTCTATAATCTCTTCTTGTTGCATAAAAATTGCTCCTAAAAAACTCAAATTTTAATTCAACAGCATTGAATAAAAACACTGCTTTAATTTTACTACATTTGAAATAACTTTTCTTATAAACAGATCTTAAATTGAGAAAAAAATTAAATTCAAGGGGTCTATTGTTTAAAATTTACATTTTTTAAACGCTTTGGGTATAATAAGAGCCAGTTACCACCTATAAAATAAGGATCTTTGATGACAAAAATTGCAATGGCTAATTTTAAATCCGCTATGCCTATTTTTAAAAGCCATGCGTATTTGAAAGAATTGGAAAAAACTTTAAAGCCGCAGCATTGTGATAGAGTGTTTGTATTCCCTGATTTTTTGGGATTATTGCCTAATGCGTTTTTGCATTTCACTTTAGGGGCGCAAAACGCTTACCCTAAAGATTGTGGGGCTTTTACGGGTGAAATCACTTCAAAGCATTTAGAGGAACTCAAAATCAACACGCTTTTAATAGGGCATAGCGAGAGGCGAACGCTTTTAAAGGAAAGCCCTAGCTTTTTGAAAGAAAAGTTTGATTTTTTTAAAGATAAAAATTTTAAAATCATCTATTGTATTGGCGAAGATTTAAAGACCAGAGAAAAGGGTTTAGCGGCTGTAAAAGAATTTTTAAATGAGCAGTTAGAAAACATTGATCTTAGTTATCATAATTTAATCGTGGCTTATGAACCTATTTGGGCGATTGGCACAAAAAAAAGCGCTTCTTTAGAAGATATTTATCTCACGCATGGTTTTTTAAAGCAAATTTTAAATCAAAAAACGCCTTTATTGTATGGGGGGAGCGTGAACACACAAAACGCCAAAGAAATTTTAGGGATTGATAGCGTGGATGGTTTATTGGTTGGGAGTGCGTCTTTGGAATTAGAAAATTTTAAAACAATCATTTCATTTTTATAAAGGAAAATCATGGGATTTTTAAAAGGTAAAAAAGGGCTTATCGTAGGGGTTGCAAACAATAAATCCATCGCTTATGGGATCGCTCAATCGTGTTTCAATCAAGGGGCTACTCTCGCTTTCACTTATTTGAATGAGAGTTTAGAAAAGCGCGTAAGGCCTATTGCGCAGGAATTGGATAGCTCTTATGTGTATGAATTGGATGTGAGCAGAGAAGAGCATTTCAAGTCGCTGTATAATAGCGTTAAGCAGGATTTGGGATCGTTAGATTTTATCGTTCATAGCGTGGCTTTTGCCCCTAAAGAGGCTTTAGAGGGGAGTTTGTTAGAAACTTCTAAAAGCGCGTTTAACACCGCTATGGAAATCTCTGTGTATTCTTTAATAGAGCTGACAAACACTTTAAAACCCTTATTGAATGATGGGGCGTCTGTTTTGACTTTGAGTTACTTGGGCAGCACTAAATACATGGCGCATTACAATGTGATGGGGTTAGCTAAAGCGGCCCTAGAGAGTGCGGTGCGTTATTTGGCGGTGGATTTAGGCAAACACAATATTAGAGTGAATGCCCTATCAGCTGGGCCTATTAGGACACTCGCTTCTAGCGGGATCGCTGATTTTAGAATGATTTTAAAATGGAATGAAATCAACGCCCCTTTAAGAAAAAATGTGAGTTTAGAAGAAGTGGGCAATGCCGGGATGTATTTGCTCTCTCATCTCTCTAACGGGGTGAGTGGGGAAGTGCATTTTGTAGATGCTGGCTATCATGTGATGGGCATGGGAGCTGTGGAAGAAAAAGATAGTAAAGCTGTGTTATCGTGGGATTTGCATAAAGAAGGGTAAAGGGGGTATTGATGAAATTAAGCGAATTGTTAAACGCCTATTCTATTGAAACGGAATTTTCAAACGATTTTGAAGTGCATGCATTAGCGGAATTGGACAAAGCAACGCCCAATGATATTAGCTATATTGATCAAGCGCGCTACCTTAAATTTTTAAAGGATTCAAAAGCTGGGGCGGTGTTTATCCGTAAAAAAGAATCTTCTAAAGTACCTAAACGCATGCAAGCTTTAGTTGTGGATAACCCTCATTTGGCTTTCGCTAAAGCTTCGCATGCCTTTAAAATCCCTTTTTTTAAAAATCCAGAAAGCGTTAGCGAGCCTAAACATTTTGAAAAAGTAACGATCATGCCCAATGTTATTATTGGAGAGGGCGTAGAAATTGGCGAAAACTCTTTGATTTATCCGGGCGTGGTGATCGCTGATGGGGTCAAAATCGGTAAAAATTGCGTTTTATACCCTCGGGTCATTTTGTATCAAAACACGATTTTAGAAGATAATGTGATTATCCATGCAGGCAGTGTGATTGGGGGTGATGGCTTTGGTTATGCACACACCGCTTTAGGAGAGCATGTCAAAATTGAGCATGTGGGGATTGTTAGGATTCAAAAAAATGTAGAAATTGGCGCTAACACGGCGATTGATAGGGCGGTGTTTGGGGAGACTTTGATTAAAGAGGGCGTTAAGATTGATAACCTAGTTCAAATCGGGCATAATTGCGTTTTAGGTGAACACAGCATCGTTGTTTCTCAAGTGGGCTTGAGTGGCTCTACAACCACAGGCCGTAATGTGGTTTTTGGTGGGCAAGTGGGCATTGGGGGGCATTTGCATGTGGGCGAATTCACTCAAATTGGAGGCAAAAGCGCGGTGGGGAAAGACTTGCCCCCTAACACCAATTTTGCCGGAGCGATCCCTGCTATGGAAATCCATGAGTGGCACCATTTCCTAGCTCATTTAAGAACGAATTTCAGGAAACAGCAAAAAACGAGTTTGTTGCAAAAAGCTAAAGGGTTTTTTAAGTCTTAAAGAATGAAATAAGCTATAATTAGCCCGTTTTGAATACGAACGATGATTTTAATAAGGACAATCAATGAAAGATAGTTTTCTTTTCACTTCAGAATCAGTAACCGAAGGGCATCCTGATAAAATGGCCGATCAAATCAGCGATGCGGTTTTAGATTACATTATTGAGCGGGATAAAAAAGCCAAAGTCGCATGCGAGACTTTAGTTTCTAATGGTTTTTGCATGATCACTGGCGAGTTAAAAACTTCTGTTTATGCCCCGATGCAAGAGATTGCAAGAGAAGTGGTTAAAAAAATTGGTTATACAGACGCTCTTTATGGCTTTGATTACAGGAGCGCGGCGGTTTTGAATGGCGTTGGCGAGCAAAGCCCTGATATTAATCAAGGCGTGGATAGAGAAGATGGCGAGATTGGGGCAGGGGATCAAGGGCTTATGTTTGGTTATGCGTGCAAAGAGACTCAAACGCTCATGCCTTTACCCATTCATTTAGCGCACCAGCTCACTTTCGCTCTGGCTCAAAAAAGAAAAGACAACACCTTGCCTTTTTTAAGGCCTGATGGCAAGTCTCAAGTGAGCGTTCGTTATGAGAATAATAAGCCTGTAAGCATTGATACGATTGTCATTTCTACCCAACATTCCCCGGAAGTTTCACAAAAGCATTTAAAAGAAGCGGTGATTGAAGAGATTGTGTATAAGGTTTTACCCAAAGAATATTTGCATGACAATATCAAGTTTTTTGTCAATCCCACAGGAAAATTCGTTATCGGTGGGCCGCAAGGCGATGCGGGATTGACGGGCAGAAAAATCATCGTGGACACTTATGGGGGGAGTTGCCCGCATGGAGGGGGAGCGTTTAGCGGGAAAGATCCTAGCAAAGTGGATAGGAGTGCAGCTTATGCGGCCCGCTATGTGGCTAAAAATTTGGTAGCGAGTGGGGTTTGCGATAAAGCGACCGTGCAGCTTGCTTATGCGATTGGGGTTGTAGAGCCGGTGTCCATTTATGTGAATACGCATAACACGAGCAAGTATTCAAGCGCAGAGTTGGAAAAATGCGTGAAATCGGTTTTCAAACTCACGCCAAAAGGTATTATTGAAAGCCTGGATTTGTTAAGGCCCATTTATTCGCTCACTTCAGCTTATGGGCATTTTGGGCGCGAGTTGGAGGCATTCACTTGGGAAAAGACCGACAAGGCTGAAGAGATTAAAGCGTTCTTTAAGCGTTAAAAAAATATTTTAAGGGTAATATTTTAAAAAATTTTTGTATAATCAACAATTCACAAGGAGTTTAAATTGAAACAAAGAACGCTGTCTATTATTAAACCGGATGCACTTAAGAAGAAAGTGGTAGGCAAAATCATTGATCGCTTTGAGAGTAACGGCTTGGAAGTGATTGCCATGAAACGCTTGCATTTGAGCGTTAAAGACGCTGAAAACTTTTATGCGATCCATAGAGAAAGACCTTTTTTTAAAGACTTGATAGAGTTTATGGTCAGTGGTCCGGTGGTGGTTATGGTTTTAGAAGGTAAAGACGCTGTGGCTAAAAACAGGGATCTCATGGGAGCGACGGATCCCAAACTCGCTCAAAAAGGCACTATCAGAGCGGATTTTGCTGAAAGCATTGACGCTAATGCGGTGCATGGGAGCGATAGCTTGGAAAACGCGCACAATGAAATCGCTTTCTTTTTTGCCGCTAGAGAGTTTTAAGATTAAGAGCGTTTAAGAATAAGCATGCAATTTGAAATGCGTAAAATCGCTTTTAATGCACCTAAAGCGTTTTCTTTGGAGCATGAGGGAGTGGTTTTAGAGGGTGAAGTTGTGCGAGTGGGGGCGAAATTGTTTCGCTTGAAAGCACAACTCAAGGGCGAGTTGGTGCTTATTTGCGATGCAAGCGGTAAAGAGTTTAAAAAAAGCCTTGATGAGTCGTTGGTTTTGCATATTTCAGACGGGTTGTGGGATACGCAAAGCCAAAGTTTGGATTTTGATAATTTAGATGTTATTGAATCTTTCAATGGTTTTATTGATTTGAGCGAAATTTTACGCTCTGAAGTGGAGTCTATTAAATTAGACTACCATTACGCAGATTGAATATAAGGAGAATTTATGGCAGTACCTGATAGAAGAGTGAGTAAGACAAGAGCGGCCAAGAGGCGTACGCATTATAGCGTTAAGTTGGCTAAGCCTATAAAAGCTAAAGACGGCACTTGGAAGCTCCCACACCATATTAATAAATTCACTAAAGAATACTAAAAACTATCTTTAATGGTAGGGAGTGTTTTAAAGGATTGCAACAAGCCTTTTAAGGATGCATGATGAAAATTGTAATAGACTTAATGGGGGCTGACCATGGGGTTTTACCCGTTATTGAGGGAGTCTCAAGGGCTTTAGAAAATAAGAGTTTTGGCGCTGTTTTAGTGGGGGATAAAGACAAAGCGACCCCTTTTATTTCTAAAGAGTTAGCCAGCAAAGTGGAAATGATCCACACGCAAGATTACATTAAGATGGAAGAAGCCGCCACTGAGGCGATTAAGCGTAAGGAATCTTCCATTTACTTGGGTATGGATATTTTGAAAAATGGGGCTGACGCTTTGATTTCGGCCGGGCATAGCGGGGCGACTATGGGTTTAGCGACCTTGCGTTTGGGGCGTATCAAGGGGGTTGAAAGGCCTGCTATTTGCACTTTAATGCCTAGTGTTGGCAAACGCCCTAGCGTGCTATTAGATGCGGGAGCGAACACGGATTGCAAGCCTGAATATTTGATTGATTTTGCTCTTATGGGGTATGAATACGCTAAAAGCGTGTTGCATTACGATAGCCCTAAGGTGGGTCTTTTGAGTAATGGCGAAGAAGATATTAAAGGGAACATGCTCGTTAAAGAAACGCATAAAATGTTAAAAGTTTATGATTTCTTTTATGGTAATGTGGAGGGGAATGATATTTTCAAAGGGGTTGTGGATGTGGTGGTTTGCGATGGCTTCATGGGGAATGTGGTCTTAAAAACGACTGAAGGGGTCGCTAGCGCGATAGGCTCTATTTTTAAAGACGAGATTAAAAGTTGTCTTAAATCTAAAATAGGGGCTTTGATGCTTAAGAATGCGTTTGATACCCTAAGGCAAAAAACCGATTACGCTGAATATGGAGGAGCGCCGCTGTTGGGCGTGAATAAAAGCGTGATCATCAGCCATGGCAAGAGCAACGCCAGAGCCATTGAATGTGCGATTTATCAGGCTATTAGCGCTGTTGAAAGTCAGGTTTGTTTGAGGATCACCAAGGCGTTTGAGAGTTTGAAGCCTAGCGCTTCTGCACATCAAAGCGATCAACAAGACGCTTAAAGATGACTATGTTAAGGGGATTGAATGGAATTTTACGCTTCTCTTAAATCCATTGCTATGCATGCTCCAAGCGAATGCATAAAGAATGTAGCGTTTCAAGAATTTTTGGATACCAGCGATGAATGGATAGAAAAAAGGACCGGTATCAAAGAACGCCGTTTCGCTAGCGCTGGAGAAAAAAGCAGTGATTTAGGAGTGGTAGCGGCTAAACAAGCCATAGAAAGGGCGCATTTAACTCCGCAAGACATTGATTTAGTGGTTGTAGCGACTTTAAGCCCTGATTTTTTAGCCATGCCTTCAACCGCTTGTGTGTTGAGCGCGAAATTGGGCATTGAAAACAAACCGGCGTTTGATATTTCAGCCGCTTGCACGGGTTTTATTTACCTTTTGTCAGTGGCTAAAGCTTATGTGGAAAGCGGGATGTATGAAAATGTGCTGGTTGTGGGGGCAGAAAAAACGAGCAGCGTGTTGGATTTTAAGGATAGGGGGACTTGCATTTTGTTTGGCGATGGGGCTGGGGCGTGCGTGATAGGCAGAACCAAGCATTTAAAAGAAAGCATTTTAGATGTGCAAATTTCAGCAAACGGAAATTTTTCTAATTACCTCTACACGCCAAGGACTCTCAAACCCACGCCTTTCAACGCTAAAGAAGAGGATTCAAATCCTTTTTTGTGCATGAAAGGTAATGAAGTGTTTAAGCTAGCGGTGAAAACGCTTTTAAAAGATGTGGAAATGATTTTAGAAAAAAACGCCCTCAAACCTGAAGACGTGCGTTTGTTTATCCCGCATCAAGCTAATTTGAGGATCATTCAAGCGGTGCGAGAGCATTTGGATTTTAAAGATGAGCAAGTGGTTTTGACCGTGCATAAATACGGCAACACTTCAGCAGCGAGTATCCCTATGGCCATGTGTGAAGCTTATGAAGAAGGGCGTTTGAAAAAAGGCGATTTGATGCTTTTAGACGCTTTTGGTGGGGGATTGACTTGGGGTTCAGCGTTAGTGTATTTTGGGGGATAAAAAGGATTAAAAGGAGTATTGATGAAAAAGATGATTTTTTTATTTTTAATGGTGTTGGGGGGGTTAAAGTCGCAAAGCACTTATTGCAGCGATTTTTGCGAAGGCACTCCAGAGAGTCGTATCCCTCCTATGGGGTTTCATTTTAGTTTTGTGCATTCAGTAAAATATTACTTGCAAGACCCACAAGAGCGCGATCACAAGCTTAAAAAATGCCACGAAGCTTTTGACTCTACGCTTAAGGTTAATTTTATTACGAAGTCTTTTAAAAAGGATTGCAAGCATGCACAAATGGCTTTAGAGCAAGCTCAAAAAGAAACTCCATAAAGGGGGTTTCTTTAGGGATTTTATTTCTTATAGCAGAAATTATTTTTAAAGTAAAGAACAGATAATATTTATATTAATTAGAGATTTAATATTTATTCTAATACCTGTTATTATTATTGGATTAATATTGGCAGGTATTAGAAGCGTTGTAAGAGGCTTTATGAGGCATGGATGATGAAGATGCTAGTAATGATGGTTTCTTTAGCAGAATATGGGATAAGTTTGTAGAATATTTTATATATACTCTATGTGTATAGCATTTCTTCTTCCTTATATAATTGGTCCAATTATTATCATAATATGTATTTTATCTGAGTTAGGCTACATAACTTTCTTTAACTTCATAAGATAAATAACTGCCTGTTATAATAGTCGGTTATATTTATCCTTTTATTATTTTTTACTGCTTCTTTAATTTCTTTTTGACCCCCAATTGGTCCAATGTTTAGTAGCATCTCAACTAAAAACATAAAAATTCAATCAACAGCCAATTGAAAATTAAGTATAGGTTACTGCAACTAACTTTAATATTTTTTAGTTTTTTAAAAAATAAGGATTTTGGCTATTTTGTTTTATCATAAAACGCTTAAAGGGATGGGGGTATTTTATTGATGCTTTCTGCAACCCCCTTTCAAATCTCCTAAGATCGCTTCATTAAAGAAGTTATGAATGAATCAAGCTTTCACTCTAGTAGAAGCTTAGAAGCTTTTTTTATTGAGAAAATTTGTGGTAATATTCGCCCTTGTCCGTGATGATTTTAACTTCTAATAATTGGTTAGGCTTGCAATCTAGGCGGTAAAATATTTGTTGCGAATACTTTAATTCATGGTTAAAAAGTTTTTCTTTTTTGAACTTATCGCCAAATTTTGGCTCCACTTTTTTAGTCGCTTCGCATGAATTACCCCTATTGACAATGAGATTTTTAATCACCACCGGTTCATCGTTCATAGAAGTGATGCTCAAAAGACTGGAATCCGTCATTTTCCCCATGAGTTTCCCCCCAGTTGCGCGATAATCTAACTTAAAATCCAAATCCTTCGCCCCCAAATAAACACCGCTTATAGTTAGCAAGCTCAAACACATTTTTTTAAACATCAAAATCCTTTCGCTAGTAATATTTGTGGGGTATTATAATCAAATTTGATATATCCTTTTTTAATCGTTTGTTGCGTTTAGTTTTTGATCAAGTTTGTAGCCCATGCAATCCATTTGAATAATTTTAGAAAATTTCTTTTTGTTTGTTTTTCTACCGCATCTTTTCCGCCATATAAAAGCCTTGTTTTAAAAGCCATGGCCAATTCTATACGCTTGCTTTGGGTGTATTCTTTTTTATCGTGTTCGCTAAATAAATCTTCAATTTGTTTGAATTTTTTATCGCATTGTGAGAGTTGTAAAATTGTGATAGGATCGCCCATTTCTTTATTCTTTTCTTTGAATCGTTCGCTTGTTACTTGTTGATCGGCATCATCTTTCCTGTCATCATCTATCAAAATAATAGGGTGATTGTCTAACTCGCAAAGTTTTTGAATGGTTTCTTTCATATCGTTTGAATTGTTTTTAAGCCCTGAAATGGGTAAGAAAGTGAAAGGAATGGGGTTGTCTTTGTATTCTTGCTCATTGAAATACAATTTAAAAGCACTCAAATAACAATAATCTGTGATGCCTTCTACAAAGATGATTCGGTGTTTTTGGGGGTTATGAAAAACATGCTGACCCACCCCTAAAGAGCGTTTGATTTTATCTAGGGCGTCGGAGTCTCTTTGCACATTATTTAGGGGGTAATTAAAGTGATTGTTAATCGCAGAGCTTTCTGTTTCTTTTTCCACAATCCTTATTTCATCTAAATGATCTGTATCCACTAAAAAGGGGTCATGGATGGCTAAAACAAAGCTAACATGATTTTTATGAGCGTATTCTTTTAAAAATTTCCTAAAATTCTTTCTAGCTGGCACGCTCAAATGAGTGGCTGGCTCGTCCATGACATAGATAATATTCTTGTTAAGGCTAAAATGTGATCCCCAATTATAAAGAAAGCCAAACATGAAGTTAAACGCCCATTGAAAACCGGTGCTTTGCTGGCTTAAGATGACTGGTTCATTTTGATTGTGGGATTTTCTGCAATCATAAATTTCAAGTTTTATTTCATATGCCGTAGATTTCTTTGAATAATCATAAAATTTGTTATTGTGTTGAACACGAATTTTTAATTGGTAACTATCTTGACGCTCGTCTTCAGCGATCGCTAAAAGCTCGTTAAATTCTTTTGCGATTAAAGAATTTATTTTTAATTGCATGTTGTATTCTAAAATTTCTGCAATATTTTCTAATATTTCTGTAAAACTTACTTTAAATAAAAGAGGGCTTGTGCCATTCTTAAAAAATTCAAATTGCCATACATTATTATTGTATTCGCCTTTTACTTCAGTTGAAAGATATTCTGATCGTTTGATCTCTTTTTGATCGATTTCTTGCAAGTATTTTTTAGGGATATTGAACGATTTTTCAGAATTATAGATTACTAAATCATTATTTTTGTCAAATATTATTATTTCTAACGCTTGACCATCTTTTAAAATTCTCCCAAAAAAATTCCAAATTTCATTAGGATAAAAGCTCGTTTTTCTAAACAATGAATTTCTAAAGAACCAATCCGATTGGTTAAATTCAAGAGAGGAAGAATAATCAACGAAAGTAAATAATGTAGTCTTAAGGTCATTATCTGTGATTTTTGACTTTTTATATTCTTTAACGATTGGCACGAGTTCGTCAAATTTATAAGATAAACCATTGTTTATATTTAGATGAAAGTTAAACGCTGTATAAGGGTTACACTCTCGGCAATACTCTGCGAACTCAAAATAATTTTTACTTTGTTTGAGTCTTTTCTTATTTATTTCAAATTTGTCCTTGATTTCATCAATATTTTTAGGGAACAAAGAAGCGTTGCTTGTTTCATCTAAAATTTTTATACTCTCCCATAAAGATCTTTTTATTGGTTCAGAAAGCTTGCTGTCTCTGTGTCGCTCAATTTCTGAATTGACTAATAAATCTATTTGTTTCAAATAAAACTGACACATCATGGATTTAATGTCTTTAGACACATCATTAACGGCATGACTTACTATATAATTTTTGCATATTTGTTGGATATTATCTAGCAAGACATCATAATTAAATTCTAAAACTTTTTTGTTCTTGCAGTAATTTTCAATTTTTTGGATCAGTATTTCTTTTTGCTTCTCAAAATCGTTTCTTGTTTTATCAAGGGCTTTTAAAGAATTTTTAACTTTCTTTTTAAGGCTGATTATATTTGATCGGAATTCTTTAAATTGTTGTTTAAAATTTTCATTGATAGGGTATTTTTTATCTATCTCTTTAATAATATCTTTCACTTCAGTTTTTGGTGTGAATTTTGTATTAAAGGCGGTAGTTTTAAAAATTTCATCTAAACTTTTTATTTTGTTTGAAATATTTGTTTTGATTTCTTTTTCACTAAGTTTTTTAAAACAAGAATAAATTTTTGCTAATTGATCTTGTTTGTGTTCCCCCATGACAAAAAATTCATCTGAGTTGTATTTTTTATCAGGCGTATTGCTTTTTATGATTTCTTTGATGCACTGACAAAAAGTTTTAATCCATTCACTATTACCGCTTAAATATTTAATGAATTCTTTGAGAAGCAGATTGTTGGTTGCATTGGCATATTTGGTTACAAGCTCGCTCAAGTTTAATTTTTCTTTATAAAAATCTAAAAATGATTCTAATGAATTGCAAGAAGCTATAAGATTTATAAAATTACTCACAAAAGTGCAAACATTTGAATAATCGTCATTGTTAATGGGAATAGAAACGAAATTACTGCTTTGTTCCCCTAAAGCTTTTACATGCTTTTCAAAAGGATAAACAATTAGCGTTTTTGATAATTCCTTTACTTCTTCGTTAATTTCCTTAAACCGGATTTTCAAATCCACGCAAGAAAAATCTGTGGTTTTATTGTTAAAGCTTGTTTCTTCTTCTAAGCTTAAAAGGGTATCTTTTTCATGAGTTTTGAAATAATCTTCCTTGCTGCAAAGTTTAACACCCGCATCATTAAAGATTGTCAAAGCCTCTAAAACATTGCTTTTGCCGACATTATTTTCCCCCACTAAAACCACTAAGCCCCCATGCTTTTCTTCAAAATCTGAATTTAAAAGCAATCCTGCAGGCAATTTTCTACCCAAATTCCTAAAATTGCACAATTTCAAAACGCGCTTATGAAGTTTCATGCCTTGCCCTTTATTTTTTATACTACTTAATATAGCGCAAACCCATTTAAGGCAAATTTTTGACAATGCATCAATTTAATGCAAAATTAAACAAAATATGTTATAAAGAAGCCTTAAATACTATCATTTTAAGGATTAAAATGCTCACCCAAGAAGATGTCTTAAATGCGTTAAAAACGATCATCTACCCTAATTTTGAAAAGGATATTGTCAGCTTTGGTTTTGTCAAAAACATCACTTTGCATGACAATCAATTAGGGCTTTTAATAGAAATCCCCTCAAGCTCTGAAGAAACGAGCGCGATTTTAAGAGAAAATATCTCCAAAGCGATGCAAGAAAGAGGCGTGAAAGCTTTGAATTTGGATATTAAAACCCCGCCTAAACCGCAAACTCCAAAGCCCACTACCAAAAATCTGGCTAAAAACATCAAGCATGTGGTCATGATAAGCTCGGGTAAGGGCGGTGTGGGTAAAAGCACCACTAGCGTGAATTTAAGCATCGCTTTAGCGAATTTGAACCAAAAAGTGGGGTTATTGGACGCTGATGTGTATGGGCCTAATATCCCTAGAATGATGGGCTTGCAAAACGCTGATGTGATCACGGACCCTAGCGGTAAAAAACTCATTCCTTTAAAAGCTTTTGGCGTTTCTGTGATGAGCATGGGGCTTTTGTATGATGAGGGGCAGAGCCTTATTTGGAGAGGGCCCATGCTCATGCGAGCGATTGAACAGATGCTAAGCGATATTATTTGGGGGGATTTAGATGTGTTGGTGGTGGATATGCCCCCAGGCACAGGCGATGCACAACTCACTCTAGCCCAAGCCGTGCCACTCAGTGCAGGGATCACCGTTACTACGCCTCAAATCGTGAGTTTAGATGACGCTAAACGGAGTTTGGACATGTTTAAGAAATTGCACATTCCTATTGCAGGCATTGTAGAAAACATGGGGAGTTTTGTGTGCGAGCATTGCAAGAAAGAGAGCGAGATTTTTGGCTCAAATTCCATGAAAGAATTACTAGAAGCTTACCACACGCGGATTTTAGCCAAGCTCCCTTTAGAGCCTAAAGTGCGTTTAGGGGGGGATAGGGGCGAACCGATTGTGATTTCTCACCCCACTAGCGTGAGTGCTAAGATTTTTGAAAAAATGGCGCAGGATTTAAGCGCGTTTTTAGACAAAGTGGAAAGGGAAAAATTAGCCGATAATAAGGACATCCAGCCCACGCAAACGCATGCTTGCTCGCATTGATTTTAAAGATCGCTTCATAAGGTGGCAAGAAAGCCAACTTTAAGAAGCTTTTTAGATTATAGAAAACGCTTTTAGCTTTTTTTAACCAGTCGCTTCACTTTTTGCTTGATCTTAAAAAGCAAAAATTCTATAAGGAGTTTAGAAGAAAGCCTAGGGAGAAGAAATTCAAAAGAATACCGCTTGTCTGAAAAAGATAGGGCTTTGTTGCATTGGATTTCTTTATCTTTGTATTGGAGGGTATCAAAGAGGTGATCCAAAAAGAGAGCGTTAAAATAGGCGTTTTTAAAAGGCGTTTCAATCAACACTTCATGCCATTTTTTCGCGCCAATGACGCTTAAGAGTTTCCAGGGTTTATCGCCCCAAAAATGCAGCATGCGCGCTTCTTTAAAGCTAGGGAATGAGGGCGTATCAAGGAAGCTAGGGTGGGCGTTGTAAGAATAAGGCAGTTCTAAAATCCTACCACGGCACACAAAACACAAAGCATCTTGATCGTTAAATAAAAGTTTTTCGTTTTTCAAAATGAAAAAGGCAATCAATTGGTTTTCTAGATTTTCTTTACGCCATAATTTTAAATTTAAGGCTAAAAACCCTGCATTAAAGTAATTGTCAAAAAGGATTTGAGCTTCTTCTAAATTAGGGAAAGCGTCAGTAACGCCAATAGTTTCTGCTCGCATTTGGCGCAACTCGTATAAATCCTTAGCCGAATTCCTATCCATAGCGATCAAATCCTTTTCCCTCACAGCCCCAAAACAATGCGTTTCAAGGGGGATAAAAAAGCTCTCGCTCACATCATTCACAAACAAAGTGTCCACATCAAACATGATCATCTTATCGTATTGAGGGAAAAGGGAAGCGAGTAAGAAACGGCACATGATCATTTTAGAAAAGCGTTTTTGAGAGAAAGAATTGAGTTTTAAATACAATTTTTCAATTTCGCTAGCCACTAAAGCATCAAGCTTGCAATAATTATGGCGTGGTTCTAATTCTTTATGAGAAAGGGTAATATCCAAAAACTCTATGCTAGAAAAAGCGCTAAAAGGAGTGAGAGTCTCTTCTAATTTTTCTATATTTTCAGCGCTTAAATTCTCCACTAAACAATGGATCTTATAAAAGAGTTTTACGTCTAGCGTTCGCTAGCATGGAATACAAGCTCACGCTAGCAGGGATGCAATAATGGTTATCAAAAGCCACCACAATAGGGATAATCACGCTATCTTGCACACACAATCCTTAAATCTTTAAATTGAATCCTCTAAAAAAGGTTTTTGTCATTTTATCGTTTTTTTTTTTTTTTCAAAACAACCATGAGCGGGCGAGTTCGTTTTATGGCATAATATTAAACTTCAATAAAAAGGTGTTTAGTCAAGGGTGCTTAATCAAAAAGTTTGGCTAGGGTTTTTAGCTTTGCATGGGGTTTTTCTCAACGCTTTTGAGTATCAAGTGAGTGCAAGAGTGGGATCGTTTTCGCGCATCGCTTTCAATCAGTCTGTTATCAATTCCAAAAAAGGGATTTATCCTACAGGGAGTTATGTAACCACTACTGGGGCTTTACAATTTGATTTTAGTTTGCTCCCTAAAGGGATTGAAAACCACAAACTGGGTTTTGGGGTGGGGGGTGAAATAGGAGCGTTAGCGTATGATTCCACGAAGTTTTTGATTGATGAAGCCAACCCTAAGGCAGGATTTCAGCCAGCGAACTGGTATTACATGGGGCGATGGGAGGGCTATTTGATGCAATATAGCCAAAAATGGACCAGAGAGCAAAAGGCTCAAAACGCCAGGCCTTATGTGTTATACAATTTGTATTTAGATTATCAATATAAGGATATTTTTGGGATTAAATTAGGGCGTTACCCTTCTAAGGCTTTGTTTTTGAGCGGGTTTAATCAAGGGTTTGAGCTTTTTTACCAATGGAAAAAATTTAGGATAGTGTGGTTTAGCACCTTTGGAAGGGCTTTAGCCAATGAGCAATACATCAGAGATTTTTACGCCCCTGTCAATTACAAGCAAAAAATCAACTACGGCATGCACAATGTCAACCTCATTTATGAAAATAAATACATTAGAGTCGCGCCTTTTATTTGGTTTTACCCTAAGAATTTTAACGCTCCCGGATTTGAAATCACCCATGACACAAAGTCTTATTGGAAATCTCTTTGGCGCATCCAAACGACTTTTTACGCATGGTTTCCTCTCTATAGCGATTATTTGTCCAAAGATTATTACAGAGCCGCTTTAATAGGCAAAAAAAGCGCGAGTTTGTTTGTTTTTCAAAGAATCAATTTCCGCTCTTATCGTTTTGGCTGGAGCGTGTATAAGAATTTTGGGAATGCAAGTGCTCAATTAGGCTGGAACGGCTCACCCATTGATCCCTTTTATGACACCAAAGATGACACCCCTTATGAAGACGCTTATTCTAATTTTTACAACGCCAATTCCATGACGCTTAACGCTTTTGTAGGAAAGAGCATTAGAAATCTTTCGGTGCAATTGTATGGGAAATTGACCTTTTCCCCAAGGGCTGATGCGCAAAGCCTAGGGGTTACGCTCAAATATAATATTAAAAAACATATCTATTTCATGCTAATGTTTAATGGCTATCAAATCACGATGCATAAGGGTTATAAAGTGGGGTTTTTTGCAAGCGGTTACAACCCTGATTTCGCTCAAACCATTCAAAACAGAAGCTATTTTATGAGTTCCATGAGCTATCGTTTTTAAGAAATTAAAAATCCTTTCATGCGATTTTTTAAACCATAGCATGCCCCTTTTAAGCACGCTTTTATTGTATAATCTCAAAAATTTTATTGAAGGAAAAATCAATGTCTAATCAAGAATACACCTTTCAAACCGAAATCAACCAGCTTTTGGATTTGATGATCCACTCTTTGTATTCCAATAAAGAGATTTTTTTAAGGGAGTTGATTTCTAACGCGAGCGACGCTTTGGATAAGCTCAATTATTTGATGCTAACCGATGAGAAATTAAAAGGGCTGAATATCACGCCTAGCATTCATTTGAGTTTTGATAGCCAGAAAAAAACCTTAAGCGTTAAAGATAATGGTATAGGCATGGATAAAAGCGATCTCATCGAGCATTTAGGCACGATCGCTAAATCAGGCACGAAGAGTTTTTTAAGTGCTTTGAGTGGGGATAAGAAAAAAGACAGCGCTTTGATTGGCCAATTTGGCGTGGGCTTTTATTCGGCGTTTATGGTAGCGAGTAAAATTGTCGTTCAAACCAAAAAAGTAACCAGCGATCAAGCTTATGCGTGGGTGAGCGATGGTAAGGGCAAGTTTGAAATTAATGAATGCATCAAAGAGGAGCAAGGCACAGAAATCACTCTCTTTTTAAAAGATGAAGACGCTAATTTTGCGAGCCGTTGGGAGATTGATAGCATTGTTAAAAAGTATTCTGAGCATATCCCTTTCCCTATTTTTTTAACTTACACTGATACGAAATTAGAAGGCGAAGGGGATCATAAAAAAGAAGTTAAAGAAGAAAAATGTGAGCAAATCAATCAAGCGAGCGCTTTATGGAAAATGAATAAAAGCGAGTTGAAAGACAAGGATTACAAAGACTTTTACCAATCGTTTGCACATGATAACAGCGAGCCTTTGAGTTATATCCACAATAAAGTGGAAGGCTCTTTAGAATACACAACGCTTTTTTACATCCCTAGCAAGGCGCCCTTTGACATGTTTAGGGTGGATTATAAAAGCGGGGTCAAGCTCTATGTTAAAAGGGTGTTTATCACCGATGATGATAAAGAATTGCTGCCGTCTTATTTGAGATTTATTAAAGGCGTGATTGACAGCGAAGATTTACCCTTGAATGTGAGCCGTGAAATCTTGCAACAAAACAAGATTTTAGCCAATATCCGTTCGGCTTCAGTGAAAAAGATTTTGGGCGAGATTGAAAAATTAAGCAAGGATAAGGAGAATTACCATAAATTCTATGAGCCTTTTGGGAAAGTGTTAAAAGAAGGCTTGTATGGGGATTTTGAAAACAAAGAAAAACTATTGGAATTGTTGAGATTCTATTCTAAAGACAAAGAAAAATGGATTTCTTTAAAAGAATACAAAGAGAATCTAAAAGAAAATCAAAAAAGCATTTACTACCTTTTGGGCGAAAATTTGGATTTACTAAAGGCGTCCCCGATTTTAGAAAAATACGCTCAAAAAGGCTATGATGTCTTGTTATTGAGCGATGAAATTGATGCGTTTGTGATGCCAAGCGTGAATGAATACGACAAAACGCCCTTTAGAGATGCTAGCCATAGCGAGAGCCTAAAAGAGCTTGGTTTGGAAGAAATTAATGATGAGGTGAAAAACCAGTTTAAAGATTTAATAAAAGCGTTTGAAGAAAATCTTAAAGATGAGATTAAGGGCGTGGAGCTTTCTAACCATCTCACTTCAGCGGTGGCTTTAATAGGCGATGAGCAAAATGCGATGATGGCTAATTTCATGCGTCAAATGGGGCAAAGCGTGCCTGAAAGCAAAAAAACTTTGGAATTAAACCCTAACCATGCGATTTTGCAAAAACTCTTAAAATGCGAAGACAAAGAGCAGTTGAGCGCTTTTATTTGGCTGCTTTATGATGGGGCAAAACTTTTAGAAAAAGGGGCTTTAAAAGACGCCAAAAGCTTTAATGAACGCTTAAACAGCGTGCTATTGAAAGCGTTGTAGGGGTTAAACCCTTGGGGTTTAAGCAGCGCTTTAAACCCTTTAAACACCAATCTAAAAACGGCGTTTGAAATGAATGTAATAAAAGCCTTTATTTAAAAAGATTAGCTTGTGGGGTTGCTTTCATTAAAACATTAAAAAGCATCAAAGCTAGCTAAACACAGCGTTTAGCTTGACTTGATTAAGACTAAAATTCTATTTTTAATTCCTTAAGAGCGTCGCATGCTTCTTTAACGCCTAATTTACAGCCTTTTTTAAAGTTTTCTACCGCTTGTTTTTCATCCTTTGTTGTGCCTTGGGCGTTGTATTGCATAACCCCTAAATTATAACACCCCTTATCATCGTTCAACTCGCATGCTTTAGAATAATGAGCGATAGCTTCTTTAAAATTCTTTGTTACACTATACACATATCCTGCATTAATACACCCTGGGCTGTCTTTTAAATTGCACGCTTTTTCATACAAATCAAGAGCTTTTTTCAAATTCTTAGGTGTGTCTTTGTCACAATGATAGAAGCTTCCTAATACCGTACACCCTTCAGCATGTTTTAAGTCGCAAGCTCTAGTAAAATATTCTAAAGATTTTTTAACATCTTTGGTTACCACTTTACCATCATCGTAAATCAACCCTAATTTCACACACCTCTTAGCATGTTTCAAATCGCAAGATTTAGAGTAATATTGTAAGGCTTTATTGATATTTTGAGACACATCTTGTCCTTTATAATACAACTCACCTAATAAATAACACCCATCGCTATAATTTAAATCGCACGCCTTAGTAAAAAATTGAAAGGCTTTTTTCAAATCTTTTTCCACCCCATACCCCTCATAATAATATGCCCCTAAATTAGAACACGCATGACCATCGTTTAATTCACACGCTTTTTCATACAAAGCGAGAGCCTTTTTTAAATTCTTAGGTGTGCCTACGCCTGTATCATGTATAATTCCTAACACCGCACACCCTTCAGCGTATTTTAGATCGCAAGATTTAGAGTAATATTGTAAGGCTCTTTTGGCGTCTTTAGACACGCCTCGTCCACTATAATGTAAATTGCCTAATAAATGACACCCCGAACCATCATTTAATTCACAACCTTTGGTGTAAAATTGAATGGCTTTCTTCAAGTCTTTTCCCACTCCTTTCCCATCTTCATAGAACGCCCCTAAAAAAACACACCCAAAGCCATTTTGTAACTCACAAGCTTTTTCAAAATATTTCTTAGCTTGAGTGAAATCTTGCTTATCGTAACCCTCTATGCCTAAATTGACAAGCTCTTCAGCATTCGGATCTGCCATTAGCCCTTTAAACACAACGCCCCCAAACACAAGACCCTAAAAAGGCTTTTTTAACGCTTCCTAGCATGATATACCCCTATTAAAAATGCAATACTCTAATTCTAATCAAATATTGATGAAATAAGGAAAAAATTATTTTTCTACTAATAATTGCGTGTCAATGCTTGAGCTTGATTATTACACTAAAAGGGATACTAGTAAAGATTGTATTAAAAGATTTTAAAAAGTTGATTGAGCCACCACCCTTTTAAGAGTGGCTTTGGTAAAAAACCTTTAAAGCATATTTTTTTACAAGTGATCCCTATTATAGCAAGCTCTATTGCCGTTGTCAAGCATTGCCCTACTCTATAAAGCTATGATAAATGGACGCTAACGCGCTAAAGCTTGAGTTGTATCCCTTTATCCTGCACTCAAGCCCTCTAAAACCCCTAAAAACACTTTTTCTAAAAGCTCTAATTCTTTCAAGCTCACCCTTTCATCAATGGCATGGATCCTGTCGTTAATAACGCCAAATTCCACCACTTCTACACCATAAGCGCTAAAAAATCGTGCATCGCTCGTGCCGCCTTTGGTGTTTAAAAGGGGGGTGGTGCGGCATGTTTTTAAAATATTTTCTTTTAAAACGCTGGTGAGTTTTGAATGAGAAGCGCTGATGAAAGGCGAACTGCTTGACTCTAATTCTAAAGTGTAAGACATGCCTTTTAAAACCTTTTCTAAATACTCTTTCAAACTTTCTTTAGTGGTTTTTAAAGAATGGCGCACATTGAAAATAATTTCTACGCTTGCCGGTGTAACATTGTTCGCCCCTAACCCTGCATGCAAGTTGGTGATGACTAATTTTGAAGGGTCAAAATACTCATCGCCATTGTCTAAATGAACTCCTGAAATTAAGGGCAAAACCGAAGCGAGCGCGTCAATAGGGTTTTGGCATTTTTGCGGGTAAGCCACATGCCCTTGAATGCCTTTTAAAACGAGTTTGCCATTAATAGAGCCTCTTCGGCCAATTTTAATGCTATCGCCTAAATTTTTTTCGCAAGTGGGTTCAGCCACAATGGCCATATCGGGCAACAAATCTTTTTCTTTGAGCTTTTCTAGCATGAGTTTAGTGCCAAAAATCCCTGGCCCTTCTTCATCGCTTGTGAGTAAAATAGAAAGCAAAAAAGGGGTTTTAGGGTTAAATTGTAGACTCGCACTCAAAAACGCCCCCACGCCCCCTTTCATGTCTTGCGCCCCACGGCCGTATAAAAACCCTTCTTTAATGGTGGGTTTAAAGGGATCGCTTTGCCAATGGTTTCCAGGAGGCACGACATCAATATGCCCTGCAAAGCAAAAATGCAAGGGCTTGATTTCCTCTTTTGCATGTTCTTTTTTTTCATGTTTCTCTTTTGCATGCTCTTTGGGAGGGTTAAAAACTCGGTATAAAAAAAGGTTTTTCACGCCATTTTTTTCACATTCTAAAACTTCAAAATGAGGAAAAAGCGATTTAATGTATTCAAAAATACCGCACTCTTGGGGCGTGATAGTGGGGTAGCTGATGAGCTTTTGGGTGATTTCTAAAGCGTCCATTCAAAATCCTTTAAGAGTTTTTTCTCAAATGAATGTATAAATGCAAAACATCTAAATTCGCCGGGGTGATCCCGCTGATTTCTGAAGCTTCAAAAAGGCTTTTGGGGCGGAATTTTTCTAACTTTTCTACCGCTTCTAAACTAAGGCCTGGAATGCCTTTGAACACAAAATCTTTAGGGATAGAAACCTTGAGCATGCTGTCCATTTTAGCGATATTTTCGTGTTGCTTTTCAATATAAATATTATACTTGCATTCAATTTTGATTTGCTCTAAAACCCGCTCGTTTAAAGGGGCTAAAAAGCTAAAAAAGGAGCGCATTTTTTCCAAGCTAAAACTATCGCGCGCTAAAAGGCCAACCCCATCAACCTTGTCATTGATAGGGTTTTCGTCTAATTCGTTCAAGCGTTTTAACGCTTCTTTACTAGGGGTAAGAATGCATTCTTTAAGGCGTTTCAAATTTTCTTGTATTGCTTGTTTGTCTTTTTCCAATTCCTTATAAAAATCTTCTTCCATAAGCCCTAAACGATAGGCATGCTCGCCTAACCTAAAGAGCGTGTTGTCTTCTCTTAAAAGCAAGCGGTATTCGGCCCGGCTGGTAAACATTCTGTAAGGCTCATTCGTGCCTTTAGTAACCAAATCATCAATCAAAACGCCGATATAGGCTTCATTACGCTTCAAAATAAAGGGGGCTTGATTCTTTAGGGCTAACACCGCATTAATCCCAGCCATAAGCCCTTGAGCTGCCGCTTCTTCATAGCCCGTAGTCCCATTGATTTGCCCGGCTAAATAAAGCCCTTTGATTTTTTTAGTTTCTAAAGTGTGGGTTAATTCCGTAGGCTGGATAAAATCATACTCTATCGCATAGCCATAGCGCGTGATAAGGGCGTTTTCTAAGCCTTTGATAGAATGAATGACTTTTTCTTGCACATCTAGGGGTAAGGAGGTGCTTAAGCCGTTGATATAATATTCGCTTTTATGAATGGTTTGAGGCTCTAAAAAGAGCTGGTGTCGTTCTTTTTCGCTGAAGCGGTTGATTTTATCTTCAATGCTAGGGCAATACCTGGGGCCTATGCCTTCAATTTGGCCGCTAAAAAGGGGGGCTCGGTGGAAATTATCCCTAATGATTTGGTGGGTAATAGGGTTAGTGTAAGTGATGAAACAAGAAAGCTGGGTGGGGTTAAAATCTTTGGTTTTATAGCTGAAATAGGGAGGGTTTGTGTCCCCAAAATGCTCTTCTAATCCTTCAAAATTAATGCTATTGCCCGCCACTCTAGGGCAAGTGCCGGTTTTTAACCTTTCTACCTTAAAGCCAAGCTCTCTTAAATTCAAAGCTAAAGAATTAGAAGCGTTTTCCCCAAAGCGCCCGTTTTGGTTTTGGTGCTCGCCAATATGGACCACCCCTTTTAAAAAAGTGCCTGTAGTGATGATCACTTTTTTAGCTCTGTAAGTGTTATTAATGTTTGTGGTTACGCCCACTACCTCATCGTTTTCAAGGATTAAACTTTCAGTCATTTCTTGAGAGACGCTCAAATTAGGGGTGTTTAAGACAAGATTCCTTGCAAAAATGCGGTAAGTGTCCATATCAATTTGCGCTCTAGTCCCCCTAACCGCCGGCCCTTTAGAAGCGTTTAACACACGATATTGCAAACCGCTATGATCGGTAATAATCCCCATAGCCCCCCCTAAAACATCCACTTCTTTAGTCAAATGCCCTTTACCCAAGCCTCCAATAGCTGGATTACAACTCGCCAAACCGATCGTGTCTATGAGCATGGTGATTAAATGCACTCTAGCTCCCATTTTAGCCGCAATCAAGCTCGCTTCAATGCCCGCATGCCCCCCACCAACCACTAAAATATCACTTTCTTTTACCACTCTTTTTCCTATTCTAGTATGATTTTTCTAAAATCTTAGTTTTGAAAAAGTTTTATTGTAGCATGGAGGTTAGTAATTTTAAAGGGTAAAACACTATGGAAAATCATTCGCATGCTAATACGCATACAGATACGCACACCGATGATAAGATCACTAAGATCGTGCGCTTGTTGGGGTTAATAGGGGGGGTGTTAATCGCGCTTATCATCTATTACGCTTTAAACGCTCAAATGCCTCATATTGTAGAAGAAATCCCCAAGCTTAATGCTTTAAATCATAAAGCGATGCCTGTTGTGGCGGGGGTGGCTGTTTTAATGGGGATATGGTGGATGACAGAAGCCATTGACTTGCCTGCAACCGCGCTTTTACCTTTGGTGCTTTTTAGCGTCTTCAGCGTGGATCAATTCGCTAGCGTCAGTTCTTCTTACGCATCGCCCATTATTTTCCTTTTTATGGGAGGGTTTATTCTGGCTTTAAGCATGCAAAAATGGAATTTGCACACGCGCATTGCTTTAAGCATCATTCTATTGGTAGGCACAAGCCCTAGAAGGTTGATTTTAGGTTTTATGATCGCTACAGGCTTTTTGTCCATGTGGGTGAGCAATACCGCAACGGCGGTGATGATGTTTCCTGTTGGCATGAGCGTGTTGCAATTAGTCGCTAAGCTTGTGGGTAAAGAAAACGCTTCTAACCCAATTTTTAAAAAAGAAGAAATCACCAAAGCGCATGGGGGCATTATGAGTAATATTGCGCATAAGGGCAAAGATATTACCCAAGTGATTCAAGAAAAAACCACCATTTATCGCACGAATTTCAGTATTTGTTTGATGCTTGGCATCGCTTATTCCGCTTCCATTGGCTCTTTAGGCACTCTCATTGGCACGCCGCCTAACGCTTTATTGGCCGGCTATATGAAAACCGCTTTCAACATTGAAATTGATTTCGCTCAATGGATGGTGTTCGGGACGCCGTTAGCCTTTATCATGCTTATTTTAGCGTGGCTCTTGCTCACTTATGTGATTTTCCCTTTAAAGATTAAAGAAATCCCGGGGGGTAAGGAAGTCGTTAGGCTAGAGTTAAACAAATTAGGCCGTTTGAGTCAAGCGGAAATCTCTGTGGGGATTCTTTTTATCTTAGCGTCTTTAGGGTGGATTTTTTTAGATACGATTTTAAAATCTTGGGGCATTAAGATAGATAAGATTGATTCGGTGATCGCTATGGGGGTTTCTGCGCTTTTATTCATTTTGCCCGCTAACAATCAGGGTGAAAGGCTCATTGAGTGGGACACTGCCAAAAAACTCCCTTGGGACGTGTTGCTTTTATTTGGCGGAGGGTTAGCGTTGAGCGCGCAATTTTCTAAAACCGGGTTGAGTTTGTGGATCGGGCATTTGGTTTCTGGCTTTTCGCATTTACCGATTTTATTCATCATTGTTTTGGTTACTTTAATGGTCATTTTCTTAACCGAAATCACTTCCAACACCGCCACCGCTGCAGCGTTTTTACCGGTGATTGGGGGGGTTGCGATGGGCATGGGCTATGAAAATCATCAGAGCTTGTTATTGACCATTCCTGTGGCCTTGAGCGCGACTTGCGCGTTCATGCTCCCTGTGGCCACCCCACCCAATGCGATAGCTTATGGCTCTGGGTATGTTAAAATAACGGATATGATTAAAGCCGGTTTGTGGCTCAATCTGGTAGGAGTTGTTTTGATCAGCGCGTTTAGCTATGGTTTAGTTTCATTGATTTTTAATTGATTAAGGAAGAAAGTGAAAGAAGGACTATTTAAAGAAAAGTCTCGTTACATTACAGGGGCTATTTTAATCATTGTGGCAGGCTTGATTTTGTATGCGGACAATTTGTTGTTGTTTTGGGCAGTTTTAGGGGGAATTTATGTGATAGGGTTTTCTGAAGCGTTAAGGTTGTTTCAAGTTAAAGCGGGCTTTAGTTTGTATCTCATTTTAGTGTTGTCATGGGTAGCGGCGTATTTTAACGGGCGCCCTATAGAATGCGCTTTAATAGGCGCGATAGTCATGGCTAGCATCATCGCTTATCAAAAAACGCACCATAGCGAAGCCATTTTACCCTTTTTATACCCGGGTATTGGGTTTTTTGCGCTTTTTGGGGTTTATAAGGATTTTGGCGCAGTAGCGATCATTTGGCTTTTAGTCGTGGTGGTTGCAAGCGATGTGGGGGCGTTTTTTGGAGGCAAGCTTTTAGGTAAAACCCCTTTCACGCCCACTTCACCGAATAAGACTTTAGAAGGTGCATTGATTGGCGTTGTTGCAGGGAGTGTTTTGGGGTCGTTTGTGGGCATGGGGAAATTGAGCGGAGGCTTTTTTATGGCGCTTTTCTTTAGTTTTTTAATCGCTCTTATGGCAGTGTTTGGGGATTTGTATGAAAGCTATTTGAAAAGAAAAGTTGGGATCAAAGATAGCGGTAAGATTTTACCCGGGCATGGGGGGGTTTTAGATAGATTGGATTCCATGCTTTTTGGGGCTTTGAGCTTGCATGTGTTGTTGTATTTTTTAGAAGTTTGGAAAGAAACGGCGGTGTTTTTAGGGGATTGAATGGTTGTTTTAGGAAGCACCGGCTCTATTGGGAAAAACGCCCTAAAAATCGCAACAAAGTTTGGCGTAGAAATAGAAGCGTTGAGTTGCGGGAAAAATATCGCTTTAATCAATGAGCAAATCCAAGTTTTCAAGCCCAAGAAAGTGGCGATTTTAGATCCTAGCGATTTGAAATTCTTAGAGCCTTTGGGCGCGAAAGTGTTTGTGGGGCTAGATGGCATTGATGCGATGATAGAAGAGTGCGCTTCCAATTTAGTCCTTAACGCTATTGTGGGCGTGGCAGGATTGAAAGCGAGCTTTAAAAGCCTACAAAGGAATAAAAAACTAGCCCTAGCGAATAAAGAAAGTTTAGTGAGTGCTGGGCATTTATTAGATGTTTCACAAATCACGCCCGTTGATAGCGAGCATTTTGGCTTGTGGGCGTTGTTGCAAAACAAGGCTTTAAAACCCAAATCTTTGATCATTAGCGCGAGTGGGGGGGCTTTTAGGGACACGCCTTTAGAATTAATCCCTACTCAAAGCGTTCAAAACGCACTCAAGCACCCTAATTGGAGCATGGGATCTAAAATCACCATTGATTCAGCGAGCATGGTCAATAAGCTTTTTGAAGTTTTAGAAACTTATTGGCTTTTTGGCACGTCTTTAAAGATTGATGCGCTCATTGAAAGGAATTCTATCGTGCATGCTTTGGTGGAGTTTGAAGATAATTCTATGATTGCGCATTTAGCGAGCGCGGACATGAAATTGCCCATAAGCTATGCGATTAACCCTAAATTAGCTTCTGTGAGCGCTTCCATTAAGCCTTTAGATTTATACGCTTTAGGCGCGATTAAGTTTGAGCCAATTGATTTAGAGCGCTACACTTTGTGGCGTTATAAAGATTTGCTGTTAGAAAACCCAAAGCTTGGGGTGGTATTGAATGCGAGCAATGAAGTCGCGATAAAGAAGTTTTTGAATCAAGAAATCGCCTTTGGAGGCCTTATTCAAATCATTTCTCAAGCCTTGGAATTATACGCTAAAATGCCTTTCAAGCTCTCTAGTTTAGACGAAGTGCTGGAATTAGACAAAGAAGTTAGGGAGCGTTTGGCCTAAAGTGTAGCAAGAGTGTAGTATAATAGGGTTTTGCTTATGGTAGCGTTTGATTATTAGGAGTTTTTATGGGATTAAAAAATGCAATCAAGGGTTTTATTAAAGAGAGGATGCCTTTTGTGGTGAGATGTGTTCGTAGTTTTAAGGGGGTCAAAGACACTCATGATGGGAACGCTTATTATGAAATCAATCGTGAAATTAAGGAAATGTTAGACGCTAAAAAACTTCATTCTCTTCAAGAAAAAGCTTTATTCAACCATGACCATCAAGAAAGCGTGTTTTTAGATATTGCCTCTTTAAATAATGAAAGTTTCATTGAACGCAACAAGAGTATTTATAAAAATAGTTCTTTTAATTATAATTATGGGGGGGGGGCATTTAGCAGATAGGATTATCCATCCCACTTTAACTTTACCCAATCCCACGCATTCGGGTTATTTTGACTATGATCAAAAAAGTCAAAACCCTAAAAGCCCTTTAAACCCATGGGCTTTTATTAGAGTTAAAAATGAAATCCCCACCTTAGAAGAGAGTTTGTTTTCCATGCTTCCTGCCATTCAAAGGGGGGTCATTGGTTTTAATGATTGCAATGATGGATCTAAAGAAGTGGTTTTAGAATTTTGTAAAAAATTCCCTTCGTTTATCCCTATCAGCTATCCTTATGAAGTCATTCTAAAAAATTGCCCGAGTTTATGACACCAACTTTATCATTACTATAATTATGTGCTTTCTTTCATCCCTAAAAATGAGTGGGTTATTAAAATTGATGTCGATCATATCTATGACGCTAAGAAGCTTTATGAAAGTTTTTATATCCCCAAAAACACCAAAGAGGTTGTGATGTATTCACGCATTAATTTTGTGGTGCAAGATCTTGAAGTGTTTATTCGTAATGATGGGGATTTTGGGTTTTTAGACGCATGGGAAGATCATTGGTTATTGTATAATGATTGTGAGCCTTTTGAAATTTGGCAACACAATGATGAGAGTTATGAAGTCCTAAAGCTTAAAGATAAACACCATATTAAAGATAGAGAAATGGTGCAATGGCATTTCCCTTTGGCTAAAAAGAGGCGAAACGCTATCGTTTATGATGATCTAATTCCTTTAAAAGAATTTAAAAAACGCCATGCCGATTTGATAGGCGCAAGGATTGAAGAAAGCATGTTAGATGAAAAGAGGATTTTAGAGATGTATCAAAAATTCCGCTTGCCTTAAATTCGTTTTGACGCTCAATAACCAACTTTTACTAGGTTTAATTAAACCTAATAAAAACGCAGTTTATTTCCTCACAAACTGCTTGTATAAAAATTCCTTCCTCCCTATGGCGATGATATGGTTGCGCATTTTGTCATGCAAATCGCCTAAGAAAAAAGGGGCTTTTAAAGCGAGTTTAGGAATATCTAAAGCATACACTTGGATAAGGTAATGATGATCGCCATTAGGGGGCATGGGGCCGATATAAACGCTGTTGTTGAGGTTGGAGCGTTGTTTTTCGCTTTCATTGAGAGAGGAGCGCATAAAGCCTTGAGTGAGCGAATTGACCCCTTGAATAATCCTTTTATCCATCATGGAAGCATTTTCTTCTAAAACATTGTGAGGAATATTGCCCACAACCCAATGGACAAACGGCATGCCACACACTTTTTGAGCGTCATGATCGATGAGCTCTAACGCATAGCTTTGAGCGCCTTCTACTTTTTGCCATGAGATTTTAGGCGAATAAGTGGGTAAGCCGTTTGGATTGAGAAAACCTCTAGGAGCGTTACCGCCAAATTTAGCGTCTAAATACCCTTGCGAATCGGTTTGAATCATTACTTCAAAAGTTTTCATTTTAAGCCCTTTTTTTGAAATTATTTTGTTCTTATTGTAACATATCGTGGGTTTTAAAATGCATGCGAATTTGGAGTATGATACTAGAATAATTATTTTTAATAGTTAAACAACGATTTATTTTGGGTTATTACCATTGAAAGCATGGAAAGTAAAATAAATCATTTGAGTGCCAAGATAGACGCACTATTGGAACAGCAAAAAAGAGTGATTTCGCTACTAGAAACTTATTTGAGCGTTTATCCCACACCCCAAGAGGCTTCAAATAGGTTTTTTAAAAGCGTTAATCAAGGGATGGAGTTGGCCCCAGAAATCGCTCAAGAAGATGAAGAAAAACGCCTTTATGTGTTGCAATACTTAAGCCATGTGGATATTACTAAAAACAAGCAGGACTCCCAGCTCAAAAAAGATTGTTTGGAATTTATCCAAAGGTTTAATATCCCAAAGCCCATTATCATCACCGCTCTTTATAACCTTAAAGGCATTAAGCCCACGAAAAAGGAAGTCGCAAAACAATTGCAAAAACTCTATGTGTGGGAGAAGCGTTACCAACAAGGGGGGATAGACGCTTTGAAAGACAGGCGTGGAAGACCCCTTAAAAAAACTTGAGCGAGTTTGTAGTGGCTTTGGTTTTAATGGAGGGATGTTCGCATTTCTCAAAATGTTTTTAAAATTCATCTTATTTTTAAGTTAAAATTAAGAAAATATCTTGTATTTAATCATAATTTAACCTAGATAAGAAATCTATGCAAAATTTTTAAGGAGAACACTCATTTGTTACAACGAATTTATTTAGACAATAACGCTACAACCAAGATTGACCCTAAAGTCAAAGAAATCATGGATCCTTTTTTAAGGGATCATTATGGGAATCCTAGCTCTTTGCACCAGTTTGGCACCGAAACCCATCCGGCCATTGCAGAAGCGCTAGACAAGCTTTATAAGGGTATTAACGCTAGGGATATAGACGATGTGATCATCACTTCTTGCGCGACAGAAAGCAATAATTGGGTTTTAAAGGGCGTGTATTTTGATGAATGCTTGAAAAAAGGCAAAAACCATATTATTACCACGGTTGCAGAGCATCCGGCAGTGCGATCCACTTGCAATTTTTTAGAAAGCTTGGGGGTAGAGGTAACTTACTTGCCTATCAATGAGCATGGGAGTATCACCGCAGATCAAGTCAAAGAAGCGATCACAGAAAAAACCGCTTTAGTGAGCGTGATGTGGGCGAATAATGAAACCGGTCTCATTTTCCCTATTGAAGAAATTGGGGCTATTTGTAAACAAAAGGGCGTGTTATTCCATACCGATGCCGTGCAAGCGATTGGTAAAATCCCTGTAGATGTAATAAAAGCGAATGCGGATTTCCTTTCTTTTAGCGCGCACAAGTTTCATGGGCCTAAAGGCATTGGGGGGCTGTATATTAGAAGCGGGGTGGGATTGACCCCTCTTTTTCATGGAGGCGAGCATATGAATGGCAGGCGCAGCGGGACTTTGAATGTGCCTTATATTGTGGGCATGGGCGAAGCGATGAGGTTAGCCGTAGAGCATTTAGACTATGAAAAAGAAGTGGTGGGGAAATTGCGCGACAAATTAGAAGAAGCGCTTTTGAAAATCCCTGATGTGATGGTGGTGGGCGATCGCATCCATCGTGTGCCTAACACGACTTTAATCAGCGTGAGAGGGATTGAAGGAGAGGCCATGCTTTGGGATTTAAACCGCTCTAATATCGCCGCTTCTACAGGGAGCGCATGCGCGAGTGAGGATTTAGAGGCTAATCCGGTGATGGTGGCGATTGGAGCGAGTAAAGAGTTGGCTCATACCGCTATCAGGCTTTCATTAAGCCGTTTTAACACGGAAGCTGAAATTGACAAAACGATTGAAGTTTTCTCTCAAGCGGCTACAAGATTGAGAAACATTTCAAGCTCTTATTAAAATATTAATAAAGGAATTAAAATGGCAAAACATGATTTAGTGGGATCAGCCCTTTGGGACGCGTATTCTAAAGAAGTTCAAAGGCGCATGGATAACCCTACGCATTTAGGGGTCATCACAGAAGAGCAGGCTAAAGCCAAAAACGCTAAGCTCATTGTGGCGGATTATGGCGCAGAAGCATGCGGGGATGCGGTGAGGTTGTATTGGCTTGTAGATGAAAGCACGGATACTATTATTGATGCGAAGTTTAAAAGCTTTGGCTGTGGGACTGCGATTGCAAGCTCGGACATGATGGTAGAATTGTGTCTGGGTAAAAGAGTCCAAGATGCGGTAAAAATCACGAATTTAGATGTGGAAAGAGGCTTAAGAGACGATCCGGACACGCCGGCTGTCCCTGGGCAAAAAATGCACTGCTCCGTGATGGCGTATGATGTGATCAAAAAAGCTGCCGGCATGTATTTGGGGAAAAATGCTGAAGATTTTGAAGAAGAAATCATCGTGTGCGAGTGCGCTAGGGTGAGTTTAGGCACGATTAAAGAAGTGATCAGGCTCAATGACTTAAAAAGCGTTGAAGAAATCACTAACTACACCAAAGCCGGGGCTTTTTGTAAAAGCTGCGTGAAACCCGGTGGGCATGAGAAAAGGGATTATTACTTGGTGGATATTCTTAAAGAAGTGCGCGAAGAAATGGAAGCTGAAAAACTTAAAGCCACCGCAAATAAATCCCAAAGTGGGGAGTTGGCTTTCAGGGAAATGACAATGGTTCAAAAGATTAAGGCCGTGGATAAAGTCATTGATGAAAATATCCGCCCTATGCTTGTGATGGATGGGGGGGATTTGGAGATTTTAGACATTAAAGAAAGCGATGATTACATTGATGTGTATATCCGCTACATGGGGGCATGCGATGGGTGCATGAGCGCGACTACCGGAACTTTATTTGCCATTGAAAACGCCTTGCAAGAATTGTTGGATCGTAATATCAGGGTGTTACCCATTTGATGGGGTGGGGGTAAGGCATTCAACACTATTTGTTAGACGCTGTTTATGCTAAGATGCTATTTTCGCTTAAAGCGATTTTTGATGATGATTGAAGGAATTTGATGGAAAACGACAAAAACACAGATGAAACGCACCTAAGGGCAACTAAAAATAAACTAGGACGCAAACCAAAAACAGACGCTAATAAAAAAACTCGCGCTGTGAGCTTGTATTTTTCTGATGAGCAATACCAAAAACTAGAGAAAATGGCTAACGAAGAAGAAGAAAGCGTGGGATCTTATATCAAACGCTATATTTTGAAAGCTTTAAGAAAAATAGAGCAAAATGGCGCTTGATAACTTGCAACTTGTTTTAGTTTGGCTCTATGAGTTTTGCTATAAAACAAAGTAACCAAAACCCCATTTTAGCTATTAGCTGTGTGATTAAAAAGAGATAGTTTGGCTAAAAAAACTTCTTTATTTGAGTGTCAGCATTGCGGTTTTACAAGCCCCAAATGGCTGGGTAAGTGCATTCAATGCAACGCATGGGAGAGTTTTATAGAGTTGAACCAAACCCAAAAAGAAGTTTTAAACACGCTTAAAAACCCGCTTTCAAAAGCGCAAAAAAGCGTTTCTATCGTGGAAATTGAGCATGAAGAAGTGGTGAAATTTTCTTCCACTCAAAGCGAGTTGGATATTGTTTTGGGTGGGGGGATCGCTAAAGGGGGGTTATATTTAGTGGGGGGGAGTCCTGGGGTGGGGAAATCCACTCTGCTTTTAAAAGTGGCTTCTGGGTTAGCCAAAAATAAGCAAAAGGTTTTGTATGTGAGCGGGGAAGAGAGCTTGAGCCAGATTAAAATGCGCGCCACTAGACTAGATTGCATAGAAAAAGAATTGTATTTGCTTAATGAAATCAATTGGCCTGTGATTAAATCCAATATTGAAAGCGAGGATTATTTTGCTTGCGTGATTGATTCTATCCAAACGCTTTATTCGCCAGAAATTTCTTCAGCGCCCGGCTCTATTTCGCAAGTGCGAGAGATCACTTTTGAGCTCATGCGTTTGGCCAAAACAAGAGATATTGCTATTTTTATCATCGGCCATATCACTAAAGAAGGGAGCATCGCAGGCCCTAGAGTACTAGAGCATATGGTAGATAGCGTGCTGTATTTTGAGGGCGATCCCAGTAGGGAATTAAGGATTTTAAGGAGTTTTAAAAACCGCTTTGGCCCTACGAGTGAGATTGGGTTGTTTGAAATGAAAGAGCAGGGTTTGGTGAGCGCTAAAGAGGCTTCAAGCTTGTTTTTTTCCAAAGAAGAGCCTATGGAGGGGAGCGCGATTACCATTACTTTAGAAGGCTCAAGGGCGTTGATTTTAGAAATCCAGGCGTTAGTGAGCGAATGCAGTTTTGGAGCGCCCAAACGATTGGCGAACGGGTTTGACACCAA
Organism: Helicobacter pylori; assembly: GCF_001653455.1. NCBI lineage: Bacteria > Pseudomonadati > Campylobacterota > Epsilonproteobacteria > Campylobacterales > Helicobacteraceae > Helicobacter > Helicobacter pylori. The sequence continues at coordinate 228,072 of NZ_CP011486.1, forward strand.
CCGCCTTAACATGCTCATCGCTTTATTGGAAAAAAAGCTAGAAATCCCCTTAAACCGCCATGATGTGTTCATTAATGTGAGCGGAGGCATTAAAATCAGCGAGCCGGCTTGCGATTTGGCGGTCATTGCCAGCATCCTTTCAAGCTTTAAAAACAGAAAAATTGACAATAAAACCGCTTTTTTGGGTGAAGTGAGTTTGAATGGCAGGATTTTAGAAGCCCCTAATTTGAACGCCAGGTTGAAAGAAATGGAAAATTACGGGTTTTTAAAAGCCATTTTGCCTAAAAAACCCAGTCAAAAAACTTCCATCAAGTGCTATGAGGCCAATGTGGTGGGTAAGATTGTTGAATGGATGTAGGGTTTTAATCCTAAAAAGTGGTTAAAAATAGGGTTTTTAAATTTTGTTTTATCGTTTGAGGTTCCATTCTATAGTAAAAAACTCATTCTTTTAAGGGGATAGAGGGTATTTTGAAATCATTCCCCTACAACCCCCTTCAATATTCCCCTAACCCTAAAAGAGCGCTTTTTTAACAAGCTATCCACTTGACTAGCGTCAAGCTTTCTGTTATTTATTGATTTTAAATCTTTTAGTTATAATGGTAGCTATCATTAAAATTAAAGCAAAGGTTATTTGATGAAAGCCTTATCTTATTTAAAAATTTTTTATCTTTTTATATTAATAGGAGCGATTATGCAAGCGGATGAAAACATGGGATCTAAACTCCCAAAAACCGATGAAAGAGTGATTTACTTGGCTGGGGGGTGCTTTTGGGGGTTAGAGGCGTATATGGAGAGGATTTATGGCGTTATAGACGCTAGCTCTGGTTACGCTAACGGCAAGACTAAGAGTACGAGTTATGAGCAATTGCACCAAAGCGATCATGCTGAGAGCGTGAAAGTGGTCTATGACCCTAAAAAAATCAGTTTAGACAAATTGTTGCGCTATTATTTTAAGGTGATTGATCCGGTGAGTGTGAACAAACAGGGTAATGATGTGGGCAGGCAGTATCGCACAGGGATTTACTATGTGGATAATGCGGATAAAAAGGTGATAGACAACGCCTTACAAGAATTGCAAAAAGAAGTGAAAGGCAAGATCGCCATTGAGGTAGAGCCTTTAAAAAATTATGTGAGGGCTGAAGAATACCACCAGGATTATTTGAAAAAACACCCCGGGGGCTATTGCCATATTGATTTGAAAAAGGCGGATGAAGTGATTGTAGATAGCGATAAATACACCAAACCAAGCGATGAAGTTTTAAAGAAAAAACTCACCAAACTCCAATACGAGGTAACTCAAAACAAACACACCGAGAAACCCTTTGAAAATGAGTATTACAACAAAGAAGAAGAGGGTATTTATGTGGATATTACCACAGGCGAGCCGTTATTTTCTTCAGCGGATAAATACGACTCTGGTTGCGGGTGGCCAAGCTTTTCTAAACCCATCAATAAGGATGTGGTGAAATACGAAGACGATGAGAGCCTTAACAGGAAACGCATTGAAGTGTTGAGCCGTATTGGTAAGGCGCATTTAGGGCATGTGTTTAATGACGGGCCTAAAGAGTTGGGGGGTTTAAGGTATTGCATCAATAGCGCGGCTTTAAGGTTTATCCCTTTAAAAGACATGGAAAAAGAGGGCTATGGCGAGTTTATCCCTTATATCAAAAGGGGCGAATTGAAAAAATACATCCACGATAAAAAAACGCATTAAGGAGCGACGCTTAACTTTCTCCTAACTTTGGGGGGGTTTTAAGCGTTTAGGTTATTTTAAAAAACGCTAAAATCCGCCCTAAATAATTTATCAGCTACAATTCTAAGCTTGTCTGAAGCTGTCTGTCGTTTCTTTTGGTGAAACCGCCCCTTTCTAAAGCAAGGGGCTTTCTAAAAGGGGCTTTCTAACTAAAGTATCCCAACGGACACTAACACGAAAGGCTTTGTTAAGTCTGCATGGATATTTCTTACCCCCAAAAGACTAGGCTATCTTTTAGCTTAAATATAGCCTAACGGCTATGCACTTTTGCATCTTCTCGCCTTAAAGGACAGAGTTTTTCGTGCGGTTAGGATAAAAATAGAGAATTTAGAATATCTTGGCAACCAATATTTTAACAGAAAAACATACAAAAACAAATGCAATGAATAATTCATTTTTTAATTGCCCTTGCTTTAAAAACACCCTTTTTTAAGTTTTTGTTCTCATCAAATAAGGATAATTAAAGCTTTTTATTTTTTTAAAAATGGGGTTTTTAATTTTATTTTTTGTTTCAAACTCATTTTTTAAGGGGGTAGGGGGTATTTTGAAACAATTCTCCCATTGCAACCCCCAACTAAATCTCCTAACCCTAAAGAAGCGTTTTTTTTAGAGGTTATCGCTTGTTTATGCAAGCTTTTGGATAATTTTAAAAAATGCTTCTAAGCATTTGAATTGTTACCCCATAATGAGCTTGTGTAAAGTCGCTAGAATGCTTAAAGCATAAATGAGGAGCAATAAGATTTTATGCACCTTTTCATTCGCTAAAGCGATAAGCTTGATCCCAATGCCCACGCCTAAAAACGCGCCAATACCGGTAATCACCCCGGCTTGAACGCTTATATCATCAAGAACCCTTCCGTTATAAAGAGAAATGACCCCAGATAAAGAAGCGAACACCACAAAAAATAGCCCTAAAGGCACGATTTTTTTAGAATCATATTTCAAAAAATAGCCCAAAAACGGCACCATTAAAATCCCCCCACCCATGCCTAGCGGGATAGAAAAAATGCCGGTAATAAAACCGGCGAGCATCAAAATCCCATGCGTTCTATCCATAGACACAAAGGGGAGTGCGCGTTTTTTTTCGGGCGTTTTGCCATTTGCATGCAAAGCAAAATGCATTTCCTCAAAATGCTTGGGTTGTTTGTTGCTAGAAAAAGCGTATTTGATAAAGGTATAACACACCACCACCACAAACACGCTCATTAAAATCTTATCGTCAATGATTTTTAAGATAAAACTCCCTAAAACCGCCCCCATCAGTCCTCCAAGTGCAGCAAACGAGCCTTCTTTCAAATCCAATAAGCCCTTTTTGTAATTGATAATAGAGCCTACCACCGAAGAAAAAAGCATTTGCATGAGCGAAATCCCCACCGCATGGCTATAACTAAAATGGGCAAAAATCGTGCTAGGGACGACAATCTCCCCTCCACCAATACCAAAAAACCCGGCGGTAATGCCGGTAAATAGCCCCACAAGAGCCAAAATAAACGCTGTTGATTCTTCCATGAAAAACTCCCTAAATTTTAAATTATTACTTTATCAAAAAAGAGTAGTAATCTTTAAAAAATTTTTCTTTAATTTTAAAAAATAGGGTTTTGATTGCTTTGTGCTATCGCTTAAGATCGCTTTTAAGAAGTTATCGCTTGATTTATGGTTAAGTTCTTTAATCTTTAAAATGCCTTTAATATTTTAATCAAGCCCCTTTTTAAAGAGCTTTAAGATTTCACATTCCTATGATAATCATGTTTATGAAATTCGCCATTCTACCACAAAAGACTTATTTTTAACTTAAAATTTATATTTTGAAAAAAAAAAAAAAAACAATTTTGAGTATTTTTTACAATAAAATATCATAGATCTTGACACTATTTAAGAAAAGGAATTTGATTTGGTTTGAAATTGGTTTTTAAATCTTTGGTTACAATCAAGCCATTCTAATTAAAAAGAGCGGCATGTTTGAAAAGATACAAAAAGAATGGTTGAGCAACATTCAAAAAGATTTGTTATCCGGTTTTGTGGTGGGGCTTTCTGTGATCCCAGAGACCGCTGGCTTTGCGATCATGGTGGGTTTAGATGTGGGCGTGGCGTTTTATACGACTTTTTATATGGCTTTTGTTTTGTCTTTTTTTGGGGCTAGAAAGGCGATGATTAGCGCAGCGGCCGGCTCAGTGGCGCTCATTTTAGTGGGCGTGGTCAAAAACTATGGGCTTGAATATGCGGGCGTGGCGACTTTAATGACAGGAATGTTGCAAATCCTTTTAGGCTATTTGAAAATAGGGAATCTTTTGAGATTTATCCCGCAATCAGTGATGTATGGCTTTGTGAACGCATTAGGTCTTTTGCTTTTAAAAGAGCAATTCAAATTCCTTCAAAACCAAAATTTAGGGGTGTTTGTGTTGCTTTTTATAGGGATATTGATCATTTATTTATTCCCTTTAATCACTAAAAAAATCCCCTCTAATTTAATCTGTATCCTTGCAATCAGCGCGATCGCTTTGATTTTTGATGTGCATGCACCGAATTTAGGGAGCATTGAGCAAGGGGTTTCAGGCTTTCATTTTCTCATTATCCCCAAAAATTTGGATTTTAAAATCGTTATAGAATTGTTGCCTTACGCTCTTTCTTTGGCGCTAGTAGGCACGATAGAAAGTTTATTAACCGCTAAAACTTTAGACATTATTTTAAAAGATGGCGTGAGCGATAAAAATAAAGAAACTAAAGCGCAGGGCTTGGGGAATGTGATCTCAGGGCTTTTAGGGGGAATGACAGGGTGTGCTTTAGTGGGGCAGTCTATCATTAATGCAAAATCCGGCGCTAGCACAAGGCTTTCTACTTTTTTTGCCGGCTTTTCTTTAATGGTGTTAGTGTTAGCGTTTAATGAATATGTGGTTAAGATCCCCATTGTGGCAGTTGTGGCGGTGATGGTGATGATTTCTTTCACCACTTTTAATTTCCAATCCATTATTAACATTAAAAAAATCAAACTCTATGACACGCTGAACATGCTTTTAGTCGTGGCGGTGGTTTTATGCACGCATAATTTGGCGATAGGGGTTGTGGTGGGGGTTTTAGTTAATGCGTTGTGGATTAAATCCAACGGGATTGCATGAAGTTTTGTTTTAAAAAATTAAGTAGTAAAAAAACAAGTAGTTTAAAAAATCAAGTAGTTAAAAGTATGGCTCCAGATGTAGGATTCGAACCTACGACCAAGCGGTTAACAGCCGCCTACTCTACCGCTGAGCTAATCTGGAATTTCGCTCAAACAAAAAGAAATTTTAGTGTGTTTTTTGTAAAAAGTCAAGTGAAATGATGATTTGAGAGCCAAAAAGTTGGCTTTGTCCTCAAATGAGAACAAATTCCATATCAATAGGCCAAAACATAATTGAGATACACGCTATAGAGTCTTCTATAGGCTAATTTAGCGCCCAGGAAAGAGTAATAATTCGTGTTAATGGTGGGGATCTTCACGCCTAATTCAATGCCATGATGGATTCCTTGAAGCCTTAAACCCGTATTGAATAAGAACTGGAAATTGGTGTTGTTGATCTTAGCGCTGTAGATGTTGGTGGTGGTTTTTAAATTCATAAATTGGGAATTAAGCCATGTGGTGCCGGCTAGCGCGATGCCTCCAAAAATACCAAACGAGACTTTGCGGTTTTGATCGGATCCGCCATTGATGAAATTCAATAAAAGATCACTGCCCGCGCCATAAGTGAAAACATTGGAAGCGGAGTTAAAAAAGTTGGATTTGATATAGGCATGGTTGTAATCAAAAAAGGCATAATACCGGATCCCAAAAAATTTATTTTTCCCAAAAAATTGCTTATAGCCTAATTGCACGCCAACCCCATTCATCGCCCCGTTATTGATTTGTGAGTTGATTAAACCCACGCTTCTAAAAGGGTTATGCCCAAACTCTTTGGTGGTGGTTTGGAATTGAGAATACTGGGTTTCGTTTAAAGAATAACTATAACTAGACCGGCTCACCAAACTTTGAAACCCTTTAGAATTGGGCGTTTTTTGAATGGTGTTATAGATGGTTTCTAAATTGTCCCCTTTGAGATAAGAGATGGTGTCATTAATAACGCTTGACACTTGGTTAAGGTTTTTAGTGAAATCAGCATTGATGGCTGTGCTTTGTTGGTTTGGATTTTCTGGGTTCTCTCTTCGGGCTTTTGCAGCGGCTTCTTTAGCGCTATTTATCATGCTATTAATAGCGTTAAAGGTGTTGCCAAAAATATTGCATGCGTTCCCGCTTGCATTAATCCCCCATGGTGTGCCATTGCCTCCATCTACTCCTGGGCATTGGCTTTGAAGAGTGCTAATGATGGTGCTAGCTTGAGTTAAAAGCTGGTCATAGTCATTTCCAATCGTAAGGTCATTGTTTTTGTTTTCTAGGGTGTTTTGGAGCAATTGAGAAATTGCATTGATTTTGTTGTATTCGCTAGTAGATAGCGTGCCACTAGCTAAATTAGAGGCTATCACTTGCCACATGCCCACCGCAGAGCTGAGCGCTGAAGACACGGCTTGATTAGCGGTATTGGGGGTCGTTTTCAATCTGTCAGCGCTTTGTTTTAAATTATTAATCGCTTGAGTGGTGCTTGAATCGGTGTTAGTAGCCGTTTGTTTGAGCTCGTTATAACGGGTTAAAAGGTTGTCCAAATTTTCATAAGTGTCGGAGAGTTTTTGGATTTCGCCGGTGTTTTTCACCATTTGAGCGGCTTCACCGATTTGATAGCCCACGCTCATAAAAACGCCGTCATTTTCAGCGAAGAGCGATGACGCCACAAGAGAAAGTAAAATCGTTTTTTTCATAAAATGTTCCTTAAAGTAATGTTTTGTTTGTAAAATCGTGTCAAATTGAAACTTTATTTACAATGCGTTTAAATTGTGCCATAAATTTACTAAATTTTTAATAAAACTGAGCGAGAATTAATAAATTTTGCTTTTTTTAGATTTTAAAAAAGGTTTTTGATAGTGAAAAATGCTTTGAATATTTTAAGGTTTCATTGCTCAATGAGAGTAGAACTAAAAATTTTCAAAGCGTTTTGCAAATCTTCTTTCGTGTCAATGCCCACGCTTTCACTTTGAACGATTTCCACTGCAATATTTTTTTGATAATACAAAGCCCTCAATTGCTCTAATTTTTCTATATCCTCTAAAATGCATGGCTTTAAGGAGCATAATTCTTCTAAAATCTCTCTACTATGAAACCCGTAAATACCAATATGCCCTAAAAGGGGCGTTTGGCGTTTCACATCAGCATCTCGTAAAAAGGGGATAAGGGAGCGCGAAAAATACAAAGCGTTATTTTGATGGCCTAAAACCACCTTGACTAAATTAGGGTTTTTGGCTTTTTCTTCATCAATGACTTTAGCGCAAGTCGCCATGAAAGGGGCGTTTTGAGTGGCTTCTAACAACGCTGTAATGACTTCTTTTTCTAAAAAAGGCTCATCGCCTTGCAAGTTTAAAACCCTTTCATCGTTTTTTAACCCTAAAATTTGAGCCGCTTCCAAACAGCGCTCCGTGCCGCTATTGTGGTGCTTGGAGGTCATTACCGCTTTAATGCGGGATTTTTGACACGCTTTCATGATGCTTTCATCATCGCAAGCGACTATGCATTCATCAACCAAACTCGCGTTTTTAGCGCAACGGACCACCATAGGCATGCCAAAAATATCTTCTAGCACTTTATTTTCAAAACGACTGGATTTTAATCTAGCAGGAATGATAATCATCTTTTAAGCCTTATAAAATAGGGGATTTTTATGGTATTATACCCATTTAACAAGCTTATTCCTTTTATTATAGGGATTGAGACTATTGAACTTTAGGAGTTTTTAATGATATTAAGAGCGAGCGTGTTGAGCACATTACTTCTTGTGAGTTTAGGGGCAGCCCCTAAAAACCCAGCATCTAATAAACAAATGCAAGACAATTTAGTTAAGGTGATTGAAAAACAAACCAATAAAAAGGTGCGTATTTTGGAGGTCAAACCTTTGAAATCCAGCCAGGATTTGAAAATGGTCGTAGTAGAAGATCCGGACACTAAATACAATATCCCGCTTGTAGTGAGCAAAGATGGTAATTTAGTCATAGGGCTTAGCGGTATCTTTTTTAGCAATAATAGCGATGATGTGAAGTTGCTCACAGAGACCAATCAAAAGATCCTAGCCCTTAACACCACCCAGCAAAATAGCGCGAAGTTGAACGCTATTTTTGATGAAGTGCCGGCTGATTATGTGATAGAGTTGCCCTCTACTAACGCTGAGAATAAGGATAAGATCCTTTATATTGTCTCTGACCCCATGTGTCCGCATTGCCAAAAAGAGCTTACTAAGTTGAGAGATCACCTGAAAGAAAACACTGTAAGAATGGTTGTAGTGGGGTGGCTTGGAGTCAATTCGGCTAAAAAAGCGGCTTTGGTTCAAGAAGAAATGGCGAAAGCTAGGGCTAGGGGAGCGAGCGTGGAAGATAAAATCTCTATTCTTGAAAAGATTTATTCCACCCAATACGATATTAACGCCCAAAAAGAGCCTGAAGATTTACGCACTAAAGTGGAAAATATCACGAAAAAGATTTTTGAATCGGGCGTGATTAAGGGCGTGCCTTTCTTATACCATTATAAGGCATAGTATAAGGCTATTCTCATGAAAAAACCCTACAGGAAGATTTCTGATTATGCGATCGTGGGTGGCTTGAGTGCATTAGTGATGGTGAGCATCGTGGGGTGTAAGAGCAATGCCGATGACAAACCCAAAGAGCAAAGCCATTTAAGTCAAAGCGTTCAAAAAGGGGCGTTTGTGATTTTAGAAGAGCAAAAGGATAAATCTTACAAGGTTGTTGAAGAATACCCTAGCTCAAGAACCCACATTGTGGTGCGCGATTTGCAAGGCAATGAGCGCGTGCTGAGCAATGAAGAGATTCAAAAGCTCATCAAAGAAGAAGAAGCTAAGATTGATAACGGCACGAGCAAACTCATCCAGCCCAATAATGGGGGAGGGAGTAATGAAAGCTCAGGCTTTGGCTTGGGGAGCGCGATTTTAGGGAGCGCGGCGGGGGCGATTTTAGGGAGTTATATTGGTAACAAGCTTTTCAATAACCCCAATTACCAGCAAAACGCCCAACGGACCTACAAATCCCCACAAGCTTACCAACGCTCTCAAAATTCCTTTTCTAAAAGCGTGCCTAGCGCTTCAGGCATGGGTGGGGCGAGTAAGGGACAGAGCGGGTTTTTTGGCTCTAATAGGCCTACAAGTTCGCCGGCGGTAAGCTCTGGGACAAGGGGCTTTATCTCATAATTTAATCTATTCAAAGGCTAAAAGATGCAAGTGATTCCTTTAAAACCTTTAGACAATAAGATCTTAGAAGAAATTGGCTTAGATTGGCACACTAATGACGATACATCGGCTTATATCGCTGATGAAATGGTGGTCGTTTCTCAAAAAGAAGCGGACGCTTATTATGACGCTTGCAATGAGCTTTATGACATGTTTGTAGAAACGGCTGAAGAGGTTATTAAGAATGAACGCTTTTTTGAATTGGATATTCCTAATGCGCTCATTCCTATGATCAAACAGAGTTTTGAAGAAGAAGTGCATTGGCATATTTATGGGCGTTTTGATTTGGCTGGGGGGCTTGATGGCAAGCCCATTAAATTATTAGAATTTAACGCTGATACCCCCACCATGCTTTATGAAACTGCAGTGATCCAATGGGCGTTACTCAAAGCCAATGGCTATGATGAAAACAAACAATTCAATAATCTCTATGAAGCGCTTGGCGAGAATTTTAAACGCATGGTAACTTTGGGCGAAGACACGAGCCGTTTTGAAGAAATGTATGAGGGATGGAAAATCCTTTTTTCAAGCGTTAGGGGGAATATTGAAGAAGAGCGCACCATGCGTTTTTTGCAAGATACCGCTCAAAGCGTGGGGTTTGAAACGGATTTTTCTTATATTGATGAGGTGGAGTTTAATGCAGAAGAGGGCGTGTTTAAAAACGGCTTGAATTATGAATTTCTATTCAAATTGATCCCATGGGAAAATATCGCTATTGATGAGCCAGAATTAGCCCTTTTGATGCAAAGCATGATGGAAAATAAAAACACGATTTTTTTAAACCCCGCTTATACGATCCTTTTCCAATCCAAGCGTTTTTTAAAACTTTTATGGGACAGATACCCCAACCACCCCTTATTGTTAGAAACGAGCTATGAACCTTTAACTAATAAAAAACAAATCAAAAAAGTGGCTTTTGGTAGGGAAGGGGCGAATAGTGAAATCTTTGAAGCTTCCATGCAATCGCTCTTAAAAACGGACGGCGTTTATTCTAACCACAAGCCCATTTATCAAGAGTTTTACGAACTCAATTCGCATAACGGGTTGTATTACCAACCCAATGTGTTTTTTGCTTATGAATCTTGCGCGTTAGGGTTTAGAAAGGGGGGGCTAATTTTGGATAATTTTTCTAAATTCGTGAGCCACAGGTTGCAATAATGATTAAAATGATGCGTTATTTCCACATTTATGCGACCACTTTTTTCTTTCCCTTGGCGCTTCTTTTTGCGGTTAGTGGGCTTTTATTGCTCTTTGGGGTGAGACAAGACACTGGCGCTAACATCAAAAAATGGGTTTTAGAAAAATCTTTAAAAAAAGAAGAACGGCTGGATTTTTTAAAAGATTTTATAAAAGAAAATCATATCGCTATGCCTAAAAAGATAGAGCCTAGAGAGTATAGGGGAGCGTTAGCTATCGGCACGCCTTTGTATGAAATTAGCCTTGAAACAAAAGGCGCTCAAACAAAAATCAAAACCATTGAAAGAGGCTTTTTAGGGGCGCTCATCATGCTGCATAAGGCTAAGGTGGGCATCGTGTTTAAGGCGCTTGTGGGGATTTTTTGCGTGTTTTTGTTGTTGTTTTATTTGAGCGCGTTTTTAATGGTAGCGTTTCAAGACACTAAACGCATGTTTATAAGCGTTTTGATAGGGGGCGTTGTGTTTTCAATAGCGCTTTATTGGTCTTTGTAGGGTTTAAAAATACTATCTTTGTTTTAGTTGGTTTTTGTAAAATCTAAAAAATATTTTTAGCATTTTTACTGCCTAACGCTGTTTCTTTATCGTTCAAAATTATTACAATCAAAATAAAAGAGTTTGCACAAAGCAAGTGGTAATTTCTTCTAAGGCGCTTCTTTGGGGAGTTTAGTTGGATTTAGTTGGGGGTTAGAGAGAGAATTACAAATACCCCTATCCCCCTTAAGCGTTTTACCATAAAACAAAATTTTAAAAAGATTAAAGAGTTGTTAATGCTGAATAAAAGCTTATTATATGGGAGTAAAGCAACACTAAAGATATTTGGGCTTTTTTCCTAGGCTGATGCTTGGGGAGAGTTTAGTTTTCACTTTGTGTCCTTATAATAGGGATTTTACAGAGTTTGATCTCTAACGCATTCTCTCACGCATCATATCTTTAAAGGCGTAACTTCTTTCTTGCCGTAGAATACGAATGCATGAGAATATTATAAATTAGCAGCGTTCATCACAAACACTAAAGGTATTTGGGCTTTCTGCTTGGGTTTTTAAAACAAAGCCTTTTTAAATCTTTGAAAAGTTTTGAATTAAACAAGATGACGATTTAGGGGGGGATTAAAATTTTAATAACCCCTAAGTTTAGTCAAATTCTCGCATGCTTGTTTCATGCCCAATTTACAGCCCTTGTCATAAATCATGATAGCGTTTTCTTTGTCTTTCATGTTGTAATACATGCCCGCTAGAGCGAAGCAACCCAATTCATCGCCCATATCGCAACCTCTTTCATAATTGTCAAGGGCTTTTCTCAAGTCTTTTGGAACAGAGTCCCCTTGAGAATACATAAAGCCCATTCTGGAGCAACTCACCGCGCTCCCCATATCGCATGCTTGTTTGAAATAATTGAAAGCCTTGTGGGGATCTTTTTTGACATATCTCCCTAACATATACATAGAGCCTAAACTCGCACAACCATCAGAGTTGTTTAACCCGCAAGCTTTTTGCAAATAATCAAACGCCACTTCAAAATCTTCATCAAGTCCTGCATCGCCCGTTTCAAACAAAGTGCCTAACGCGCGACAAGCCTGCCCCTCATTCAATCGGCATGCTTTCAAATAATAGATAACGGCTTTATGGTTGCTTTGCTTAACTTCTAAAAAACCTTTTTCATAAGCCACGCCTAGCACATAACACCCCTTAGCCACATCAAAATTACAGCTTTTTTGATAGTAAGTAACCGCTTGAGCGGCATTGCCTTTGATTTTTCGATCATAAATGATGCCCAAACTATAGCAGCTTTCAGGGTGTTTTAAAACGCATGCCTTAGCGTAAGCGTCAATAGCTTCTTGATAATTTTGAGACACGCCCAACCCCTCATCATAAAGCCCCCCTAAACCAAAACACCCCTCCCTGTCGTCAGCTTGGCATGCGATTTTATAATATTCTAAGGCTTTTTTATAATCTATTTTAGTGCCTTGCCCGTTTTCATAAATAATCCCTAATTGCGTGCAACCCTCACTCACCCCATCGTTGCATGCTTTCTTAAAATTAGACGCTGCTTTAGAATAATTCCCGCTTTTATAGGCTCTTTCACCAATCCCCAGAAAACTATTGTCTTGTTTTGCCCACAAATGAGCTTGCAAGATCCAAAAAAGCAATCCCCCAACTAATACTTTTAAAATTTTGATATTCATTTTTGCCTTCTTTTATAATTTTAATCCTTGAGAGCGCTCCATCAGACTTTTTAAATAACAAATTAAAAACAAAATATAACGCCTTATTCTAGCATAAATCAAGCGCTTTTGCTAAGGCTTAGGGAGATTCTTATGCTCTTCTTTATGCTCTAAAGAGGTGATATAAAGATAAATCGCTTGGATTTCTTCTAAATTCAGGTTGTATTTAGGCATCATGCCTTTGCCCAAACTCAAAGCGTCTTTAAAGGTTTTAAAATCCAAATGGTTGATTTTAGGGGCGTAGAGGATTTTTTTCTCGCCTTTTTCATAATAGGAGGTGATTTCTTGCTTTTCGCCCTTAATGCCATGGCATTTCGCGCACGCAACGCCCCTAGGGTTTTTATAAAGCGCTAGCCCGTATTCAAAATCAGAGATAAAATCCGTTTCTTTAGCATCCAAACTTAACCACCCCAACAAAACTAGCGCAACCACAAAACGCATTAAAACAATTGCGCCTTTTCTAAAATCTCTCTCGCCCCGCTTTGCAAAAAGGCTTCTAAAAGCTCTTGAACTAAATCAAACGCCTTGTTTTTATCCCCTTGTTTTTCTTTAGTAATGACCTCTTCGCCATTAGGCAGGCCCAAAATGGCTTGGATTTTAACTTTTTCGCCCATTAAACTCGCATGCACGCCTATAGGGATTTGACACCCCCCATTAAGCCCTTTGATAAATTCTCTTTCTAAATGGCAGCAAAACGCGCTTTTTTCGTCATTGAGTTTTTGAAGCGTGGCAAAATGCTTGTGGCTTTTAAGCATTTCTACCCCTAAAGCCCCTTGACCCATGCTAGGAATCATTTCTTCTGTGCTAAAAGCCTTGCGGTATTTCGCCCCTTGAATGTTTAGGCGGCGCAATCCGGCTTCAGCCAAAATGATAGCGTCAAATTCGCCGCGTTCAAGCTTTTTCAAACGGGTTTGGACATTCCCCCTTAAGCTTTCTGTGTCTAGATCTTTTCGTTTGCATTTGAGTTGCATGGAGCGCCTTAAAGAAGTCGTGCCTACTTTTGCACCTTTAGGCAAGCTCATCAAATCAGGGAATTGAGCGCTCAAAAAAGTGTCTCTCACATCAGCCCTTTGAGTGATGCAAGCTAAATCTAACCCTTTTTCAAACACGACCGGCACATCTTTTAAAGAATGCACCGCCAAATCAATGGCGCCTTTTAAAAGCAATTCTTCTAATTCTTTAGTGAATAGCCCCTTACCGCCAATCTTATTTAAAGGCGCATCTAAAATCTTATCGCCTGTGGTTTTAACGATTTGAATCTCGCTTTCTATAAAGCATTCTTTTTTCAGGCGTTCTTTAATGTAGTTCGCTTGCCATAAAGCCAGTTCGCTCCCCCTAGAGCCAATCACCAATTTTCCCACTTTCTCCCCCTTATTCGCTCTCTAATATTTCTAAAATTTTTTCTTCTAACTCTGTATCTTTAAGCGTTTGTTTTTCTAAATTAGCGCGCTTGATGCATTCAAATTCCCTACTCTCTAAAGTTTGCTTCCCAACAATCAGCGCCAATCTTTCCCCAATCAATTCAAAATCCCTCATCTTTGCTCCAAAACGTGCGTCTCTGTCGTCTAACAACACATCAACGCCTTTTTGAAGCAGCCTTTCATACACTTCAAAAGCGAGTTTTTTTTGCGCTTCATCTTTTAGGTTAGAAACCACGATCACCACATCAAAAGGGGCGGTATTTTTCGTCCATACACAGCCTAAATCATCGCTTTTTTGCTCTAAAATCGCGCTGAGCAACCGGCTAATGCCTATCCCATAGCACCCCATTTCAAAAAATTGCTCCTTACCATTCTTATCCAAAAAACTAGCCTTCAAGCTTTTAGCATAGCCTTGACCGAGTTTAAAAATATGCCCCACTTCCAAACTTTTATGGTATTTCAACGCTCCTTGACAATTAGGGCAACAATCGCTCTCTTTAACCTGGATAATATCCGCATAAATAAGGTTTTCAAACCCTTTTAAATCCACGCCCACCGCATGAAAATCCTTTTCATTGGCCCCGGCTATCAAACAATCGCCCTCTTCTAAATCTTTGTCAAAAATAATATAAGAAACATGCTTTCTCAAGCCATAAGGCCCAATAAAGCCTGCCACTAACCCTGCTTGATTCAAATCTTCTTGACTGGCTTCTTTTAATTCTAAAGCGTTCGCCCCTAAAGCATTCAAAGCGTTCAAGGCTTTAGTCTCTTCTAAATTATCATCGCCCCTAGTAAAAAAGCACGCTAGCGTTTCTTTATCTTTATGGATCACTTTTTTAACAACCGCTTTTAAGACAAAATAAGGCTCTGTTTTAAAAAACTCCGCCACGCTCTGTGCACTTGTGGTATTGGGGGTAGGGAATTTCGCTAATTGCGCTTTGGGGATATTTAAAGGCTCAGGTCTTTTAGAGCGTTGAGCGATTTCAATATTGGCTGCATAATCGCAATTTTGACACACCACAATCGTGTCTTCCCCACATTCTGTTAGAACGACAAACTCCTTACTCTTATTCCCCCCAATCGCCCCGCTATCCGCTTCCACAATGCGAAAATCCAAACCCAAATCGCTTAAAATTTCTTTATAAGCGCTTTGCGTGTTTAAAAATTCCTTATCCAAGCTCTCAGCGTCTTCATGAAAGCTATAACCATCTTTCATGATAAATTCTCTCGCTCTCACTAGCCCGAATCGTGGGCGGATTTCATCACGGAATTTCGTGTGGATTTGATAGAGGTGCACGGGCAATTGCTTGTAGCTTTTAATGAAATTAGCGGCAATCTCGGTAATATTTTCTTCTAAAGTGGGGCTTAAAACAAAATCGTTGTCCTTTCGGTCTTTAAAGACCAACAATTCTTTACCATATTTATCCAAACGGCCTGATTTTTCCCACAAACTCGCTAAAACTACAAAACTCATTAAAATATTTTGCGCCCCATGCTCTTGCATGCGTTTGTGTGTGATATTTTCTATTTTATCCAACACTTTTTTAGCCAAAGGCAAAAAATTATAGATCCCGCTGCCTATTTGATAAATGTATCCTGCTTGAGCTAGGTGCTTATGGCTTTTTAGCACGGCATCTTTAGGGGGTTCTTTGAGAGTGGGGGCAAAGAGTTTTGAAAATAGCATGTTTTATTCCTCGTAATATTCGCATTTATAGAGATTCAAATTTTGAGCATGATGAGCGCTGGATTTGTCTAAATTAAACAAGTTTTTAATCGCGCCCACAAGCACATCGGATTCTTCTTTTTGGGCGTTCTTTTTTAAAGCGATGGTAGGATGGTGCAAAAAAGTGTTGAACGCATTGTGCAAGATCTTTTCAATATTGCTTTCATATTCTTTAGGCACATAGCGTTTTTTGAGCGCTTTTTGCAATTCCTTTTGGGCTGAAATCCTAGCTAATTCCCTTAAATCTTTAATCAAAGGCTCTACTTCTAAACTTTGGATCCATTGGTAAAATTCCATTGTAGCAAGCCCTACAATTTCATAAGCTTTTGTCCGGCTCTCTTGCCTGTTTTCCACATTTTCTCTCACCATAGGCTCTAAATCATCAACGCTGTATAAAAAAATATTATTGAATATTGGCTTTTCAATATTTCGTGGCACGGCTAAATCAAACCAAAAACGCCTGAAAATCGTTTCTTTTACCATGGAATTTTGCACGATAAAGTTTGGCGAAGAAGTGGCGCAAAAAAGCAATTCGTATGCATTGATATGAGCGTTTAAATTTTCTATGTTTTGAAAGCCCACTTTTTTAGGCTCTTCTAATTCTTTGACAAAATCTTCAAATTTAGCCGCATTACGCCCTAAAACCAACACTTCAAATTGCTTATTCAAAAGGTGTTTGATGACCAATTGAGACATCTCGCCAAGCCCTATCACAAGGGCTTTTTTATCCTTAATCTTTTCTTTTTCAAAAATACTCAGCGCTTCTTTGACCGCCACTGAAGAGATGGAGACGCCTTGCTTGGAAATGCCGGTTAAATTCCGCACTTTAGCGGCGCATTTGAAAGCAAAATGGAGCAATCGGGTTAAATCTTTGGAGCAAAATTTCTCTTCAAAAGCGAATTTATAGGCGTTTTTCATTTGCCCTGTGATTTGAGTTTCCCCCACTACTAGACTATCCAAACTGCTGCACACGCTAAAGACATGATGGACTGCACTTTCATTGGTATTCATTAAAACGCATTTTTCTAAATCAGACACGCTCATTTTTTTATTGTGGGCTAGGATTTTTAATAAGGCGTTTTTTTGTTCATTAGCGTGAGCGTTGTGCTTCAAGCTCGCATAGATTTCAAAGCGATTGCAAGTGGATAAGACCATGCATTCTTTGATATTAGGGCAATGATTTTTGATGGTTTGTAAAAATTCTTTAAGCGTTGCGGGCGAATTGATAGCGAGTTTTTCTCGCATTTCTAAACTCATGCTTTTATGCGTAAAGGCTAGGGTGAAATATTTTGTGGTTTCTAACTCCATTAAAAAGTCCTATAAATGACATCTTGCGCTAGTTTTTCTAAAATCAAATTGTTTTCCCCTTTAATGGCTTCAAGGGCTTTGTTAGAATAAACTTGAGCGATCTTAAGGGTTTCTTCTATGATAGCATATTGCTTGAATTTTTCCTTAGTCCATTCTATGATTTCATCGCTATCTTGTTTGAAATAGGAAATTAAAAGCCCTTGCTCATTCTCATTGAGTTTTTCGTATAAAAGCAAGTAGGGTAGAGTGGTCTTGCCTTCTTTAAAATCGCTAAAATTGGGCTTGCCCAGAGTTGTTGCATCTTGAGTAATATCCAATAAATCATCAATGATTTGAAACGCCATGCCAAAATTCAATCCAAAATCTGCATAAATTTTTGCATCTTTATTCAAAAGAATCGCCATGCTTTTCAAACTCGCTTCTATAAAATGCGCGGTCTTGTCTTCTAAAATACGCCAGTATTTTTGTTTGTCGCTATTAAAACTTTCCCCCACAAACACATCTTCAATCTCGCCTCTAGAAAGCCTTAAAACCGCATTAGAGAGGGTTTGAGCGATTAAATCCTCCATTTTAGATAATTCAAAAAAGGCTTTAGAATAAAACACATCCCCAAGCATCACAGCGTTAAAATTACCAAAAAGAGCGTTAATGCTGGGGAGCTTTCGGCGCATGGTCGCCTTATCAATCACATCATCATGCAATAAAGAAGCGGTTTGTATCATTTCTACAATCGCGCACAAATTGAGTGCTTGATCCAAAATCATAGCGTCTGTTTTTGTATCCAATAAAGCGAGCATGAGTTTGGAGCGCAGCATCTTTGAAGGGCCAATCTTAGAAAACAATGCATCTATAAAGCCGCTTTCTATTTCTTTGATCCAAGAAGTAATTTTATTTTGAATGGCTTGAAGTTGTTGTTCTTGCATGCAATTCCTTAAGGCTCTTTAGGGGAAAAAACAAGGGGCATGGGGGCTAAAAGCCTTAAAGTGGCTTTATCTTCTTTAAAGTCTTTAAACACAAGCGATAAGGTGCTGTTAGAAGAAAATTTTTCTCCAAAAACCTTGAGATTGTAGGTATTTCTTGCGTAATCGGTGTATAAAACAAACTGGTAAGGGAAATGGTTAAAACGCATGTTAATGACTAAACCTTTATTTGCATATAGCGTCCAATAGAGCGTTATTTCTTTGGTTTGTTGGTTTGAAATGTCTTTAATAACCGCCCTAAACGCTTCATCTTTTTTTAATTCTAGCGTTTTATCTATCCCATAATCAAGCCCAAACGCTTTTAAAAAAACAAGAAATATCAAGCCATAGCGGATAAGCTCATTCATTCCCACTAAGAATATTCGCCATGGATTGGATCGCAAAGTCCGTTTTTTTGCCCTCTATTGTTTCTTGCAACGCTTCATCAATTTTCAACGCTTTAGCAAAAGATTCAAACTTTTCTTCTAAGTTTTCTTTTTCTATAAAAGTTTCTAAAAGAGCCAAAAGCTCTAAAAGCCTTTCTAGCTCTTTTTTAGAAAGCTTTCTGCTCGCATGAAAGACAATGTCATTCCACTTGTCTAAGGGGTTTCCCTCAAAGATTTCAAGCTCGCTATAATCCCTCATGCTGGCTTCTTTTGTCGGCTTAAGCCAAATGGGCTTGCAGCATCCAAATGGATTTTTGCAACTTGGCTAATTGATCATCAGCGTAAGTTACGGTGACTTTATCGCCTTCTTTTTCAGCGGTGTTAGAGAGCTCTTTAAATTCTTTTTCTAGGTGTTTGTAATCGTCTAGAATTTCTTTGAAGATATCTTTAGAATGGAAACTTGTTTTAGTTTCTTCTTTAACACGAGTGAGTTTGAGTGCTTCAGATAAAGTTACCAAGGGGTGGTGTCCTAATTGAGCGATCCTTTCAGCGAGATCATCAAACATGTCCGCAAACTCTTCATAAATTTCTTCAGTGGCTTTATGCACATTGAAAAAATCAGTGCCTTTGACATTCCAATGGAAGTTATGCACTTTCATAAACAATACGATAGCGTCCGCTTGCAAATGTTTTAAAATTTCAAATGTTTTCATCAAAAGTCCTTTTTTTTAAATTTAACTTAGGTTTTTATGTTTCATAAAAACCTTGAACGCTATCCTACACCAAAAGAGTTAATGAAACATTTTTTTGATCTTATTTTTGTTGAATATTGATAATAGAATTTTAAAAAAAGGCTCAAAAGCATTTTTTAAAATCAAAGAGTAAGGAGCTTGACGCTAGTCAAGTGATAACTTCTTAAAAGAAGCGGTCTTCTTGGGTTAGGGGGTTAGGGGGTTTGGGGGTTAGGGGGGAGAGTTAAAGCGCAAAATGTCCCCCTATCCCCTTAAGAAAATGAGTTTTATTGATAAACAAAGTAACTAAAATCCCATTTTGTAAAAAATAAAAAGTTTTGGTTGTCAGCGTTTGATCAAAACAGAAATCCATTTATCGCTTAAGAAGCGTTAAGGATCTTAATTTCAAAGGTTTTTTCTTGATTTTCTAATAGTGCAATGCTCCCTTCATGGGCTTTAACGACTTGCAAAGATAGGGCTAACCCTAAGCCATTACCCTTTAATTTGGTGGTTTCAAAAGGCTCAAACAAAGCGCTTTTATTTTCCACTTCCTTGCCGTTATCAATAATGGTAAAGACAATAAATTCATTTTGAATGAACGCTTTAATCTTCACCTGCCCCTGTTCGCTCTCTTCTAAAGCCTCAATCGCATCAATGGCGTTATACAAGAAGTTTTGTAACACAATCCCCATTAAATCAAAGTCAAAAAACCCTTCTTCATCGCTAAAATGAAAAATAAAATCAATGTCTTTGGAGTAAGTATAGCAATTTAGGGCTTCTTTAAGATCGCTCTCTAGCGTTTTTAAACTTTGCTTGGTGCGGTTGGCTTGAATGCCTTTGGAAAAAAGCAAAGTGGCTTTAATGATTCTTTCTACACGCCATAAAGCTTTTTGCAATTCCACAACAATGGGCTTAGTCTTTTCGTTTGCATGCTTTAATAACACTGAAGCTAAAAGAGAAATAGAGCCGACAGGGTTTCTGATTTCATGGGCTAAATGCGCTGAGATCTTTCCCATAGAAGCGAGCCGTTCTTGGCGTTTTTGAGCGCTAATATCGGTTGCGGTGATGATTTGCTTGCCTTGAATGCTGTTCTGCTGGACTAAATAGCTTTTATTTTCATGTTCAATTTCAGTGTTAAAATTTTCTAATTTAGCCTTATTGAACACCTCATGGCTTTGGTTGGCTAAAGAATTTTTATAAAAAAAGCTCCCGTTTTCATTCATCACCCAAATGGCTTGCGGTAAAATCTCTATGACCCATTCATAAAGCGCTTTATAATCTTTAAACTCCTTTTCTACTTTGTAGCTTTGCAAAATAAATTGGTTTAAAAGCTCCAATAATTCTTGCATGTCTTTTTTGTTGGAAAAATTTTCTAACAATTCTTCGCTCTCTTTGGGTTTGAAATTTTCTAAAAGGATCGCATTTTCCTTTTTCAATAACCCCTTGAAAGAAGTTTTATGGCGTTTTAGATGAGAGGTTTTTAAGCGCTTGGATTTTTTCATGGTTTTTGTTTTTCTTGCTCTTTTAAGAAATTAAACAGCATTTCGCTATAACCAAAATTCCCGCTCAATTCTTTAGAAAGCGTGTCCTTATACATAGAGGTGTAAATCTCATCGCCTGGGGCTTTAGGATACAAGGGGTTATCCATTTTCATGGCGGTATCTAGCATGAATTTTAAAAGCAGCGCTTCAAAAGAATCGGTTTGCTCTTTGAGGAGTTTGTCGTTTTTAGTTTTTGCTAACGCATTCAATTTCTCTTCACTCGCTAGTTTAGAAATATTGTATTGCTCTAGCATGGCTTTATTGTTGTTTATCATAGTATCTCCATTTCAGCGCTAATCGCGCCGCTTTTTTTTAGGGCTTGCAAGATTGAAACTATCCCTTTAGCGCTCACGCCAATTTTTTGTAAGGCTTTCATCACCCCAGCAATGGTGATATTTTTCCCGTTAGAACTCAGCGTGCTGTGAGCGGCATCTAAAGACATGCTGTCTAAATCTTGTGCGTTTTTAGAATTATTTAATGGCTCTTTAGTGATTTTAAGCGTGATGTCTTGGCTAGTAACCACTATCGGATGCACAATTATATCCACTCCTGAAACGATCGTGCCTGATTTTTCATCTACAATGATCTTATTTTTCGCGCTGTAATTGATAGGGATTTCTTGCACTAAAGCTAAAAACTCCACCATAGAAAAACGCTCCGGGCGAGTGATTTGAATGGTTTTTGGATCTAGTGCGACAGCTACCCCTTTACCAAATACACTATTTAGAGTGTTTTGCACCTGGATAGCGTTTTTAAAATTAGGGTTTTTCAAGCTTAAAACCATGGCGTTTTTGTGGAACAAGTCATACGAAACTTCCCTCTCAATAGTTGCCCCATTGATGATATTGGCTGAAAGCAAATTGTTGGAATTGCCTGAAGTGATTGATCCTTGAGCGAGGGCGTAAATATTCCCATCTACCGCATTTAAAGGGGTCATCACTAAAGTCCCCCCTTGGATGGATTTCGCATCGCCGATAGAAGAGATGTGAATATCAATTTTATCGCCCTGTCTTGCAAAAGGAGGTAAGGAGGCTGTAATCATCACTGCAGCGACATTTTTAGACTTAATATCATCCGCAGAAATTTTGACATTCACGCTCTCTAGCATGTTAGAAATGGATTGCATGGTGAATTTTGAGCCGGATTTATCCCCTGTGCCATTTAAGCCAATCACAAGCCCATAACCAATCAGCTGGTTATCCCTTACCCCCACCACGCTCGCTATATCGCCTATTTTTTCGGCTAAAAGCTTGTGGAAGGCTAATACAAAAAAAAGCCACAAAAACACCCGTTTCAATCAAACCCTTTCTCAAATTTCACTAAAACTATTTTAGCATAAGCCTTTTATAAAAACTTTAATCCTAATTGAGTGCATTTTTATGCTATACTCAAAAATCTTATAAACTAAAGATTATAAGCTTTTATTAGCTTTTAAGTTTCAAATTAATTAGTAAGGTCAATCCCCCATGGAATTTATTCATGATGATTCACAACTCCCTATAGAAATTGATGATGACACCTACCATAAGCCTAGTTTCAATGATTTAGGTTTAAAAGAATCGGTTTTAAAATCCGTTTATGAAGCCGGCTTCACTTCCCCAAGCCCCATTCAAGAAAAGGCCATTCCGGCTATTTTACAAGGAAGAGATGTTATCGCGCAAGCCCAAACGGGTACGGGAAAAACCGCCGCTTTCGCTTTGCCTATCATCAATAACCTTAAAAACAACCACACCATAGAAGCATTAGTGATCACGCCCACTAGAGAATTGGCTATGCAAATTAGCGATGAAATCTTTAAATTAGGCAAACACACCAGGACTAAAACCGTGTGCGTGTATGGAGGCCAGAGCGTTAAAAAACAATGCGAATTTATTAAGAAAAACCCTCAAGTGATGATCGCCACGCCAGGAAGATTATTGGATCATTTAAAAAACGAGCGCATCCATAAATTTGTGCCTAAAGTGGTCGTGCTAGATGAAAGCGATGAAATGCTGGATATGGGGTTTTTAGACGATATTGAAGAGATTTTTGACTACCTCCCTAGCGAAGCGCAAATCTTGCTTTTTTCAGCCACGATGCCAGAGCCAATTAAAAGACTAGCGGATAAGATTTTAGAAAACCCCATTAAAATCCATATCGCTCCTTCTAATATCACCAACACTGACATCACCCAACGCTTTTATGTGATCAACGAACATGAAAGATCTGAAGCGATCATGCGCCTTTTAGACACCCAAGCGCCTGAAAAAAGCATTGTTTTCACGCGTACTAAAAAAGAGGCCGATGAATTGCACCAGTTCCTTATTTCTAAAAATTACAAAAGCACCGCCTTGCATGGGGATATGGATCAAAGGGATCGACGCGCTTCTATCATGGCGTTTAAAAAAAATGACGCTGATGTGTTGGTGGCTACGGATGTGGCGAGCCGTGGGCTAGACATTAGCGGTGTAAGCCATGTGTTCAATTACCACTTGCCCCTAAACACTGAAAGCTACATCCATCGCATTGGTAGAACCGGGCGAGCGGGCAAAAAAGGCATGGCGATCACGCTAGTTACGCCTTTAGAATACAAAGAGCTTTTACGCATGCAAAAAGAAATTGATTCAGAGATTGAGCTTTTTGAAATCCCCACCATTAACGAAAATCAAATCATCAAAACCTTGCATGACGCTAAAGTGTCTGAAGGGATCATTAGCCTTTATGAACAGCTCACCGAAATTTTTGAACCCTCTCAATTGGTGTTAAAACTTTTGAGCTTGCAATTTGAAACCAGCAAAATTGGCTTGAACCAGCAAGAGATTGATGCGATTCAAAACCCTAAAGAAAAAACGCCAAAACCCTCTCACAAAAAAACGCACAAGCCTGATCAGTCGCACTCTTTCAAAAAAGACCACCACAAAGACAAGCACCCTAAAACGAATCGTTATTCCAAAAAACCCAAACGCCATTAAAATATTCAAAAAAGGAAATTCATGCCCATTGATTTGAACGAACATTTAAAAAAGAAAAATTCTCAAAGACCCCCAGATAACCCCACGCCTAACGGATCTAATAATGGGGGGCGTTTCACTCCGCCGTCTAATTCTTTTAATTCTAAAAAAATATCGGTTTTAGTTGTTGTTGTCCTTTTGGGCGTTATCGCTTTTTTGGCCAAGCCTTTTGAAGTGATTAGCTCAGGAGAAATTGGCATTAAAATCACCGCTGGGAAATACGAACCCACCCCCTTACAGCCGGGAATCCACTTTTTTGTGCCTATCATTCAAGACATTCTCATTGTGGATACCAGGATTAGGAATATCAATTTTTCACGCACCGAAGACATGGGCGTGGCCGGTAAAAACCAAGGGATTTTTAGGAACGACGCTATTAATGTGATGGATAGTAGGGGTTTGACCGTTTCTATTGAACTCACCGTCCAATACCGCCTAAACCCCCAAACCACCCCCCAAACGATCGCTACTTATGGCTTGTCTTGGGAGCAAAAAATCATCAATCCCGTGGTGCGCGATGTGGTGCGCTCTGTCGTGGGGCGCTATCCGGCTGAAGATTTACCCATTAAGCGCAACGAGATCGCCGCTCTTATCAATAGCGGTATCAATAAAGAAGTCTCTAAACTCCCTAACACCCCTGTGGAATTAAGCTCTATCCAATTGAGGGAAATCGTTTTGCCCGCTAAGATTAAAGAGCAAATTGAAAAAGTCCAAATCGCGCGCCAAGAATCAGAGAGGGTGAAATACGAGGTGGAACGCTCCAAGCAAGAAGCCCAAAAACAAGCCGCTTTAGCTAAAGGGGAGGCGGACGCTAACAGGATTAAGGCTCAGGGCGTAGCGGATGCGATCGTGATTGAAGCTAAGGCAAAATCTCAAGCCAATTTAAGCATTTCACAGAGTTTGAGCGACAAGCTTTTGAGATTGCGTCAGATTGAAGTTCAAGGCCAGTTTAATGAAGCGTTAAAAACGAACAATAACGCCCAGATCATGCTCACTCCAGGTGGGGCTGTGCCTAATATTTGGATTGACACTAAAAGTAAGGTTAAATCTAGTATCGCCGAGAGTAAAGAGCCTTAAAAACGCATGGCGTCTCTTGCCTTTGTCCAAGCTTTTTTGGAATCTTTTAAGGGTTTTTTAAGCCAAGCGACTCTAATTAGCGTTTTAATAGCGAGCGTTTTAATCCTTTTTTGCGCGATTTTGCTCCTTTTGGCTTTGCTTTTGAGAAACCGCTTAGCTAGTTATATAGCGGCAGCAACTTTTTTAAGCACGTTTTTAAGCATGCCTTTTGTCTTAAAATTCTTACTCACTCAAGCGATTTACCCCATAGAAACACGCATCTTGCACGCTAACCCTTTAAATTACAGCAACGCTTTTTCCTTGCAAGTAGAAGTCAAAAACATTTCCAAATTCAGTTTAAACAAATGCTTTTTACGCCTAGAAGTTCTTAAAAACCCTCATAATTTTGTTGAAGAGCGGGCTTTTAAACTCTTTGTCAAAAAAAGCTATGAAAAAACTTTTAAAGAGAAGATTTTACCCAAAGAATCCAAGGTGTTTTCATTCTTTATTGACAATTACCCTTATTCAAAAACAGCCTCTTATCAAGTTTCTTCGTTTTGTTTATAAAATACTTTCATTAAAACGCTTTTAAACTATTGGCTAAATTTATTTTTAAAGATATTTAAAAATTTTTACTTTATTTTTTGTTTTATAGTAAAAACCCATTTTCTTAAGTGGATAGGGGTATTTTGAAACAATTCTCCCTTATAACCACCAACTATAAACCCCATAACTCTAAAAGACCGCTTTTTTTAATAAGTTATCGTTTGCTTAGCGCAAGCTTTTTGCTATTTAATCCTAAAAAAATGCTAAAGGTATTTTTTTAAATTTTGAAACAAAAATTTAAAGCCTAGATTCTAACAAACGCTTGGTATAATCATGTTTGGGGCTTTCAAACACTTCTTTAATAGCACCCGTTTCTACGACCTTTCCTTCACTTATCACTAACACCTTATCGCAAAACGCTTTGATCACATCCAAATCATGGCTAATAAACAAATAGCTCAAGTCTTGTTTTTCTTGCAAATTCAACAATAATTCCAGCACGCTTTTTTGAATGCTCTTATCTAAAGCAGAGGTAGGTTCATCTAAAAGAATGATTCTAGGTTTTAATGCAATCGCTCTAGCGATCGCTACTCTTTGGCGCTCCCCACCACTCAATTCATAAGCGTAAAAATTGAGCAGTTTAGAATCCAAGCGCACTTCTTCTAAACAAAGTTCAGCTAAATGGTGCCATTCTTCTTTGGAAGCTTTAGGGTAAGCGAAGTGCAAAGCCTCAGTTAAAATACTTTGAATGCTTAGGCGAGGGTTTAATGAAGCGTAAGGGTCTTGAAACACCATTTGCAAGATCTTGCGGTAGGGTTTGAACGCCTTAGAGTTTAAAGACCCCACGCTTTCGCCTAAAATCTTTTCTTCCCCACTATTTAAAGCGAGCTTTAAAAGCCCTAACACTAGAGAGCTTTTCCCGCTCCCGCTTTCGCCAATAATGCCAATATTTTCTTTGGCTTTGAGAGAAAATTCCACTGATGCGATAAGGGGCTTTTTTAAAGAAGGCCTAAAAAAGCGTTTTTGCAAGTAATAAACGCTAAAATCCCTCACCTCTAAAAGCGTCTCATCTAGCGCTTTTAAATTTTTGGCGGGTAAATGAGAAGCTTGAATCAAGAGTTTTGAATATTCGTGTTTGGGATTATTGAAAAGCTCTTTAGTCAGATTGGTTTCTACTATTTCGCCTTTTTTTAACACATAAACCCTATCGGCTAAGCGCTTGACCGCCTTTAAATCATGGCTAATAAATAAAAGGGCGATGTTTTTCTCCACGCTCAATTGTTTGAGCAAGTCTAAAATCTGGTTTTGGATTTGCGCATCTAGGGCGGTGGTAGGTTCATCGCAAATGAGCAGTTTGGGTGCATTAATAATGCCCATAGCGATACACACCCTTTGGCGCTGCCCTCCGCTCAATTCATAAGGGTAACGATCCAAATGCTTTTCATCTAGCTGGACTTGTTTCATGGCGTTTAAAACTTGTTCTTTAAGGAGCGTTTTAGAAGCGTTTTTGTGGTGCAAAAAATAGGCTTCGCTCATTTGCTTGCCGATTTTATGCAAAGGGTTTAGGCTGGATAGGGGGTCTTGAGCGATGTAAGCGATCATATTGCCCCTTAAATCTTGCATAAACGCTTCGCTTTCTTGTAAAAGGTTGGTTTTTTCAAACAACACTTCGCCATTATAAGGCTTAAACCTGGGGTTTAATCGCATGATAATGTTAGCGATAGAGCTTTTACCGCTCCCGCTCTCGCCCACGATCGCTACCCTTTCGCTAGAATTTAACGAAATATTGATGTTTTGGAGCGAAAAATGGGCGTTTAAAGCGCAACTTAAATTCTTGATTTCTAGCATTAACCCCCCTTATTTGAGCATGTTAGCGTTGAAAGCATCGCGCACCCCTTCGCCAATGAACACCAAAACAGAAAGCAACAAGCTAATCGCCACAAACGCAACGATGGCTAAATGAGGCGTGGTGAGGTTATCCTTGCCTTGATTGACCAATTCGCCCAAGCTCGCGCTCCCTATAGGCATGCCAAAACCCAAGAAATCTAAAGACACTAAAGTGGAAATGCTAGCCGCCATTAAAAACGGCACATAAGTGATCGTCGCCACTAAAGCGTTGGGTAAGACATGGTAAAAAATGATTTTTAAATCATTCACCCCAAGCGCTCTAGCGGCTTTAGTGTAGTCCATATTCCTTGCTTTTAAAAATTCCGTGCGCACGACTTGAGAAAGCCCCATCCAGCTAAAGAGCAAGACTAAAAATAAAATGATCCAAAAATTAGAATTGAACGCGCTAGAAATCACAATAAGTAAAAAAAGCATGGGAATTGCGCTCCAAATCTCGCTCAACCTTTGCCCTAATAAATCCACTAACCCTCCATAATACCCTTGAAACGCTCCCAAACTCACGCCAATAAGAACGCTAAAAAGCGTGAGTAAAATCCCAAACACTAAAGAAACACGATAGCCATAAACCAATCTGGCTAACACATCTCTAGCCTGATCGTCTGTGCCTAGAAGGTGTTTGAAGCTTGGGGGGGTGGGAGCGGGCGAGTCTAAATCCATAATGATCGTATCGTAGCTATAAGGAATGAGTGCATGGATAATGAAAGCGTCTTTTAAAAGCGTGTTTTGCACATAAGGATCGTTATAATCCGTAGGGGTGAAAAAATCGCCTCCAAACTCCACTTCCGCATAGTTTTTAAACATGGGGAAATACGCCTTATTATCCTTATAGATAAATAAGGGGCGTTCATTCACCCACAAGGGGGCTAAAAGAGAAAGCGCTAACAAAGCAATAAAAAGATAGAGCGAAAAGACCGCCCGCTTATTCTCTTTAAAACTAAGAATACGCATTTTAAACAAACTGCTCACGCTCAAACTCCCTTGATGAAAAACAATTCCTAAGATTATAATTAATTATGGGTAATACTAGCAAGAACATGTTCAAGGCATTTTTTATCATCAATATAATAAAGAGTTTGATTTCAATTAAATTTTAATCAAACTTTAATCAAGCAGTAGTCTTTTTAAAAAAGCGATCTTAGGGGGTTTATGGTGGAGTGTAGGGGGTTCGAACCCCTGACCTCAACGCTGCCAGCGTTGTGCTCTCCCAGCTGAGCTAACACCCCAAATAAAATTAAGCGAGCATTATAACATTTTGCTTAAAAGATGTCAATTTGATGTTTTTTTGAAACACTTAAGGGCAAAATAAGAATGATTATCTTAAAATTAGAAAGTTTCTTTTATAGATGAAGTAAAATCACTTACCGAAGCAAAAAAGCAAAAAGGATATTTTTGAAAAATTACCCCTTTAAGAAAATGATCACCCTTTCTTTACTAGCGGGCATGCATTTGTGCAACGCTGAAGAAGATGGGGCGTTTTTTGTCATTGATTACCAAACGAGTTTGGCCAGACAGGAATTGAAAAATCCAGGCTTTACCCAAGCGCAAGAATTGAAGCAATTAATAAGAGATGGGGCTGTGAGGTTGCAAACCTCTGCTATTCCCTTGTCCTATTATTTGGATATTTTAGGGAATAAAACAAAAACTCTTCTAAGTGAAGGCGCAAACAACAATGCACAACCATCGCAACCAAACGGACAAAGCGCACCAAACCCAGCCTTAGTCAATTTAGAGGAATCTCTAGGGATTTTGGGAAAATTATTGGATCTATCCCAACAATACGCTTCAGAAGGTGTCATTAAGCCTTTGGTGGTGGATGTGGGGAAAGAACAAATCGGCATTACTGATAGCATGCTCTTAGTGGCTCAAAACATCGTTTTAGCTTTAGGGCAAGTGAATGTAACCCAACAAAAAAATAACGAACGGCTATACGAAAATATCATGAAAGTCATGCTTTTAGGGGCAGGCGGGACCAATGGAGCGTATAACGGCGTGAGCGTGGGCGATATTGCCACTGGCATGCAAAATTTTTCTTCGCAAACGGGCTTGATAGGGGCTAATTCTACGGTTGGCGAGCTTAACGCTTTGATTAAGAGCGGGATTTCTCTAGACAGAGAGACTTTAAACTTAGGGAGTTTTATTGAGAAAAATATCTGTAGCAGTGCATCGTCTTGTTTCAGTAAAAATCAGCTCATCTATAAGCAAGGGTTAGACAGAACCATAAACATCATCAATGCGAGCTTGAATCAGTTTGAGTATTCGGCTAGCTCTCTTTATAAGATTTCTTATATCCCTAATCTCTTTTCGCTCAAAGATTACCAGTCAGCGAGCATGAATGGCTTTGGGGCCAAGATGGGCTATAAACAATTTTTCACCCATAAGAAAAATATTGGCTTAAGGTATTATGGGTTTTTGGATTATGGCTATGCGAATTTTGGCGATACGAATTTAAAAGTGGGGGCAAATCTTGTTACTTATGGGGTAGGGACGGATTTTTTATACAATGTGTTTGAACGCTCTAGAAGGAGGGAAAGGACTACAATAGGCCTTTTCTTTGGGGCTCAAATTGCAGGGCAAACTTGGAGCACGAATGTAACGAACTTATTGAGCGGGCAAAGACCTGATGTCAAGTCTAGCTCGTTCCAATTCTTGTTTGATTTGGGCGTACGCACTAACTTTGCAAAAACCAATTTCAATAAACACAGGCTAGACCAAGGGATAGAATTTGGGGTGAAAATCCCTGTTATCGCTCATAAGTATTTTGCAACTCAAGGCTCAAGCGCGAGCTATATGCGGAATTTTAGCTTCTATGTGGGCTATTCAGTCGGTTTTTAAGGAAGGCTCTTGATGAAAGATACCAATACAAAAGAGATAAAGAATACAAGAATGAAACAAGGTCATAGCAAATACCAAATGCTCAAAAAGGGGCTTTTAAAAACCGCTCTGCTTTTTAGCTTTCCTTTAAGCATGGCGTTAGCTGAAGACGATGGCTTTTATATGGGGATAGGCTATCAAATCGGCGGTGCGCAACAAAATATCAATAACAAAGGTAGCACTCTAAGGAATAATGTCATTGATGATTTCCGCCAAGTGGGCGTAGGCATGGCAGGGAGTAATGGGCTTTTAACCTTAGCGACAAACACGACCATGGACGCTCTTTTAGGGATAGGCAATCAAATTGTTAATACCAATAAAACTATTGATAACAACAACGCAGAATTAACCCAATTTAAAAAAATACTCCCCCAAATTGAGCAACGCTTTGAAGTGGATAAAAACGCTTATAGCGCTCAAGCCTTGCAAGTGTATTTGAGTAATGTGTTGTATAACTTGGTTAATAATAGCAATAATGGCAGTAATAATGGAGTCGTTCCTGGATATGTAGGAATTATAAAAGTTCTCCATGGCTCTCAAAGTGAATTCAGCCTTTTAGCCACGGAAAGCGTGGCGCTTTTAAACGCGCTCACAAGGGTGAATTTGGATAGCAATTCGGTGTTTTTAAAAGGGCTTTTAGCCCAAATGCAGCTTTTTAATAACACTTCTTCAGCAAAACTAGGTCAGATCGCAGAAGGCTTGAATAACAGCGGTGGTGCAGGAGCCATGCTTCAAAAGGATGTGAAAACCATTGCGGATCGAATCGCTACCTACCAAGAGAATTTAAAACAACTAGGAGGAATGCTAAACAATTACGATGAACCTTACTTGCCCCAATTTGGGCCAGGCAAAAGCTCTCAGCATGGGGTTATTAATGGCTTTGGCGTTCAAATGGGCTATAAGCAATTTTTTGGGAGCAAGCGGAATATAGGCTTGCGATACTACGCTTTCTTTGATTACGGCTTTACGCAATTAGGCAGTCTTAGTAGCGCTGTTAAGGCGAATATTTTTACTTATGGTGCTGGCACAGACTTTTTGTGGAATATCTTTAGGAGGGTTTTTAGCGATCAATCCTTGAATGTGGGGGTGTTTGGGGGCATTCAAATAGCGGGTAACACTTGGGATAGCTCTTTAAAAAGTCAAATTGAAGACTCGTTTCAAAAAAGCCCCACTCCCACGAATTTCCAATTTTTGTTTAATTTGGGTTTAAGGGCTCATTTTGCTAGCACCATGCACCGCCGGTTTTTGAGCGCGTCTCAAAGCATTCAGCATGGAATGGAGTTTGGCGTGAAGATTCCAGCGATCAATCAAAGGTATTTGAGGGCGAATGGGGCTGATGTGGATTATAGGCGTTTGTATGCGTTCTATATCAATTACACGATAGGTTTTTAAACTCTTTAAAAAGGTATTTTTAGAGTTTAAAGGGGCTTTTTACTTTTTTTTGGTATTCTAACAAGCTTTTAAACAATCTAATCTACTTTATTTTAAGGGTAATTTTATGGCAGATGTCGTTGTGGGGATCCAGTGGGGGGATGAGGGGAAGGGAAAAATTGTGGATAGAATCGCTAAGGATTATGACTTTGTGGTGCGCTATCAAGGCGGGCATAACGCAGGGCATACCATTGTGCATAAGGGGGTTAAGCATTCTTTGCATTTAATGCCCTCAGGGGTGCTATACCCGCAATGCAAGAATATCATTTCTAGCGCGGTGGTCGTGAGCGTTAAAGATTTGTGCGAAGAAATCAATGCGTTTGAAAATTTAGAAAATCGTTTGTTTGTTAGCGATAGAGCCCATGTGATCTTGCCCTACCATGTGCAAAAAGACGCTTTTAAAGAAAAATCTCAAAACATCGGCACGACTAAAAAGGGCATAGGCCCTTGCTATGAGGATAAAATGGCAAGGAGCGGGATAAGAATGGGGGATTTGTTAGACGATAAAATTTTAGAAGAAAAATTAAAAGCGCATTTCAAAGCCATTGAGCCTTTTAAAGAAGCGTATGGTTTGAATGAAGCTTATGAAAAAGATTTGAGGGAGTATTTTAAACAATACACCCCAAAAATCCGCCCCTTTATCAAAGACACGACCAGCATGCTAATAAAAGCCAATCAAAAGGGCGAAAAAATCTTACTAGAAGGGGCGCAAGGCACGCTTTTAGACATTGATTTAGGGACTTACCCTTTTGTAACAAGCTCTAACACCACGAGCGCGAGTGCATGCGTGAGCACCGGCTTAAACCCTAGAGCGATTAATGAGATTATAGGCATCACAAAAGCTTATTCTACTCGTGTGGGGAACGGGCCTTTCCCTAGCGAAGACCTTACGCCTATGGGGGATCATTTAAGGATTCAAGGCGCTGAGTTTGGCACGACAACCAAACGCCCAAGGCGTTGCGGTTGGCTGGATTTGGTGGCTTTAAAATACGCTTGCGCTTTGAATGGTTGCACGCAATTAGCTTTAATGAAATTAGATGTTTTAGACAAAATTAATGAAATTAAGGTGTGCGTGGCTTATGAAAGAAAGGGCGAAAAATTAAAGGCTTTCCCTAGCGATTTGAAAGATTGCGTGCCGATTTATCAAACTTTTAAGGGCTGGGAAAAAAGCGCGGGCGTGAGAAAATTAGAGGATTTAGAGCCAAACGCTAGAGAGTATATCCGTTTTATTGAAGAAGAAGTGGGGGTAAAAATCCGCCTGATTTCTACAAGCCCTGAAAGAGAAGACACGATTTTTCTATGAAAAAATTCGCTTCTGTGTTGGTGCAATTAAAGACCCTTGCGTTAGAAAAAATAGAGCAAAAGCTTCAAAACAAACGCCTGGAGTTGCAACAAAATGAACAACAAATTTTAAACAAACAAATGGATTTGAGCGCGTTTAAAAACCCTAATTTTGGGGGAATGGGCCTTTTTTTACAAACCCAACAATTAAAAAGCGCTTTAAGGATGGAGATAGAGCGTTACCAACAAGAATGCGAAATTTTGCACGAAAATTTAAAAATCTTAGAAAAAGACTATCTTTTGGCTAACCAAGAATTAGAAAAAGCTAAAATCATTTTAGAAAAAGAAAAACAAAAAGAAAAAGCAATCATGGAGAAAAAAGAGCAGGCTCTTTTAGATGAAAACGCCATGATCTTGCACTGGCAAAAAGAGGGTTTGCATGCGTAAAATCTTACTCACAGGCTTTGTTTTGCAAGCGCTTTTTAGCGAAGAAGCCGCACAAGAATTGTTGCAATGCTCTGCGATTTTTGAATCTAAAAAAGCGGAACTGAAAGACGATTTGCGCCAATTGAGCGAAAAAGAGCAGTCTTTAAGGATCTTGCAAACCGAAAATGCTCGCCTTTTGGAAGAAAAAAGCGAATTGTTAAACCAAAAAGAAAAAGAAATAGAAGAAAAACTAAAAAATCTAACCGCTAAAGAAGAAGCCTTTAAAAGCTTGCAAGTTGCAGAAAAAAAACGCCTTGAAAATTTGATAGAAGAAAATGAAGATATTTTAAGAGAAATCAAGCAAGCTAAAGAAAGTAAGATTGGCGAAACTTATTCTAAGATGAAAGATTCCAAATCGGCTTTGATTTTAGAAAATTTGCCCACCAAAAACGCCTTAGAAATTTTAATGGCTTTAAAGCCCCAGGAATTAGGCAAAATTTTAGCCAAAATGGATCCTAAAAAAGCGGCGGCTTTGACGGAATTATGGCAAAAACCTCCACGAGAAAATCAAGAAAACCAAAAAGCCACAGAGCCTCCCCTAACGCCCACGCCCCCTAATGCGCCAACCATAAAAGAACCAACCATAAAAGAGCCTAATATGAAAGAACCAAATGTGCAAGAGTCTGCATCTAAAGGGGTATAATGTTAATTGCAGCGATTTTAACGCTAGCGTTTTTAATCTTTGTCCATGAGTTAGGGCATTTCACTATTGCTAGGCTTTGTGGGGTCAAAGTAGAAGTTTTTAGCATTGGTTTTGGTAAAAAACTCTGGTTTTTTAGGCTTTTTGGCACGCAATTCGCTTTGTCTTTGATCCCGCTTGGGGGCTATGTGAAATTAAAGGGCATGGATAAAGAAGATAGCGATATGAATGAAGATAGCGATAGCTATGCACAAAAAAGCCCTTCTCAAAAGCTATGGATATTGTTTGGGGGGGCGTTTTTTAATTTTCTTTTTGCGATTTTAGTGTATTTTTTTCTGGCATTGAGTGGGGAAAAAGTCTTACTGCCCATCATTGGCGATTTAGAAAATAACGCGCTAGAAGCCGGGCTGTTAAAGGGGGATAAAATCCTTTCTATCAACCATCAAAAAATAGCGAGTTTTAGAGGGATTAGAGGGATAGTGGCGCGCTCTCAAGGCGAGTTAATTGTAGAAATAGAGCGAAACAACCAGATTTTAGAAAAACGACTAACCCCTAAAATCGTGGCGGTGATAAGCGATTCTAACGACCCTAATGAAATGATCCAATACAAGGTGATAGGCATCAAGCCGGACATGCAAAAAATGGGCGTTGTTTCTTATTCTTTGTTCCAAGCGTTCAAAAAGGCTTTGATCCAATTTAAAGAGGGCGCTGATTTGATTATAGTTTCTTTAAAGCGTTTGATTGTGGGGAGCGCTTCAGCCAAAGAATTGAGTGGGGTAATAGGCATTGTGGGAGCGTTAAGCCATGCCAATAGCTTTCATACGCTTTTATTGTTTGGGGCGTTTTTGTCCATTAATTTAGGGGTTTTAAATTTACTGCCCATTCCCGCTTTAGATGGGGGGCAAATGCTAGGGGTTATTTTTAAAAATATTTTTAATATCACTTTGCCTGTGATCATACAGAATGCGTTGTGGCTAGTGGGGGTGGGGTTTTTGGTTTTTGTCATGTTTTTAGGGCTTTTCAATGATATTACTCGTTTGCTATAAAAGGAGGAATTGATGGATGCATTGAGCGTGAGTGAAATCAATGCACAAATCAAAGCCCTTTTGGAAGCGACTTTTTTGCAAGTTAGGGTTCAAGGGGAAGTGAGCAATTTGACTATCCATAAGGCGAGCGGGCATGCGTATTTTTCGCTCAAAGACAGCCAGTCAGTGATTAAATGCACTTTATTTAGGGGGAATGCTAGTAAGCTTAAATTCGCCTTAAAAGAAGGGCAGGAAGTGGCTGTTTTTGGGGCTATTAGCGTGTATCCTCCAAGGGGGGATTATCAAATCAATTGCTTTGAAATAGAGCCTAAAGATTGGGGTTCATTGGCTTTGGCTTTAGAGCAATTGAAAGAAAAATTACGCCTTAAAGGCTATTTTGATAAAAAAAATAAATTACCCAAACCAAGTTTTCCTAAACGAGTGGCAGTCATCACTTCTCAAAATTCAGCCGCTTGGGCGGATATGCAAAAGATCGCTTTCAAACGATGGCCGATGTGCGAATTGGTTTGTATCAATACCTTAATGCAAGGGGAGGGGTGCGTTCAAAGCGTGGTGGAGAGCATCGCTTATGCGGATAGTTTTCATAACACAAAAAACGCTTTTGATGCAATTGTGGTGGCTAGAGGTGGGGGGAGCATGGAGGATTTGTATTCTTTCAATGATGAAAGAATCGCTGATGCACTCCATTTGGCTAAAACTTTCAGCATGTCAGCTATTGGGCATGAGAGCGATTTTTTATTGAGCGACTCGGTGGCGGATTTAAGGGCTTCTACGCCATCTAATGCGATGGAAATATTACTCCCTAGCAGTGAGGAATGGCAGCAAAAACTTGATGAATTTAGCTTGAAATTGCAACGCTCTTTTAAAATCTTGCTCCATCAAAAAAAGGTGCATTTAGAGCATTTAGCGGCTTCTTTAAAGCGGTTGAGTTTTGAAAACAAGCACCATTTAAATTCTTTAAAACTAGAGAAATTAAAAATCGCTTTAGAAAATAAAACCTTAGAATTTTTACGCCTTAAAAAAACGCTTTTGGAAAAAATTTCTACCCAACTCTTCACAAGCCCTTTTTTACAAACTAAAACAGAACGATTAAACAGACTAGACAACGCCCTTAAACTCGCTCATGCGCATTTGAAATTGCCCAAATTCGGGGCGTTTGTGAGCAAAAACAATCAAGCGGTAGAATTAGAGGCATTAAAAATGGGCGATAGAATTGAATTGGATAACGAAAAGGTCAGAGCGAGCGCTGCAATTTTGAGCGTGGATAAAGCGTAGGGTTTGAAAAAATCTTTAAAATTTCATGTTTAAAATTTCGTATTCACTTCTTTTGATAATTTTTTCTAAACGCAACAGCATGATATTTGAAATGGTGCTGTTATACCCTTTATTTTTTAAAATACTAGTAGCTTGCGAATTATTTTTAATTTTTTCTTCTTTCTGGCATAAATAAAACGACCAATTCAAATGATAATCCTTATTAGCTTCTACAACGGCTTGCGCGGTTGTCCCGCTACCTGCAAAAAAATCTAAAATGACAGAATCTTTAGGGGTGGAGCATAACAATAAATATTTAATCAATTCTACAGGCTTTGGTGTCTTAAAAAGCCCTTTTAAGCCTAATTTTTCTAAATCTCTTGTACCTTGTCGGCTATAAAAATCCAACACACTCAAACAATTATCTTGCGATTCTTTTAAATAGTATTTTTCATAAGGGCGCTTATTCTTAAAAACAAGTCTGTTTTGATCATGCAATTCCTTAAGCTTTTCATCGCTGCTCCACCCTCTGCTTTTTAAGGGTTCTAAAAAAAGATTGATTTCTTCTATCGCTACACTGCGTGGGTTTGAAGGCGTGGATAAATCTTTAGCAAAATAAATTTCACCTTTTTCATCCACTAAATTATAATTTTTTAAAAAATTAAAATGTTCTTTTTGGGATAGCTCTTTGATTTGTTTTTTTAAGGCAAGTTGGGCTTGGGCTTGCCCTTTTTGTTTGAAAACGCTCTTAATCGTTCGCATTAAATCTTTTAATGGTTTATCATAAATGGGTAAAAGCGTTCGTAAGATTTTAAAGCCAGGAGTGCATGCTTTATTTTTGGCGTAGCTTAAAACATACTCATGGGTAATATTGATGTGTTTGGCGTTAGATCTTGTGGCTTGTTTAGTGATAAAAGTGCCTAAAAAATTGTGCACTCCAAAAATTTCATTGGCAATGATTTTGACTTCAGCCATTTTGTTGTCATCTATAGAAATAAAAAGACAACCGCTTTGTTTTAACACAGCCTTTGCTAAAACCAGATGTTCTTTAATCCATTTTTCGTAGTCAGCATGAGCGTCATCATATTCAAAATTAGAACTCTTGGTGTTATAAGGGGGATCTATATAGATGGTTTGGACACTTTCTTTTTCTATCCTTTTCAAACACTCCAAAGCTTCCATAATAAAAACTTTATGCAAGGGAGTTTCCCCAAGAAAAATGACCGCATTTAAGATTAAAAAGATTGATAAGCTCTTGTTCTTTTAAATCAATGGGTTTCATTTTGAAACCAAATTCTTTGATTAATTTACTGATGCCTATCGTTTGAGTTGAGCGCCTGCTTTCATTATGGCACTCTTTTACTTTTTGTTCTAAATACAATCCCATTTCAGGGTGCTTCCCATAAACAATGAATAAAAGATTAGAAATATTATTCCATACACCCACGGCTAAAGTTGTTTTAATATCGCAAAAAACCTTGGCTTTTTCTAAAGTAGTGTCATTAAAAGTCGCGCTCCAAGTTTTACTTTGAAAGGATACTTGTTTGATCTCTAAAAATTCATCGCTTGAACTTTTTTTAGCATCAAGACCATGCTTTTGGGTATTGATAAGATCATAGTCTAAATATAAAGCCACCATGCTGTCTCTCAACTCATTGAAAAATGAATCATTATCATGTTTATTGTATTGATTTTGAATTTTTTCAATTGGCTTTAACGCTTGATAGCTTTCTGTAATGAAATTTCTATCAATGGGTTCAAAGCACCCTTTATTAAAAAATCCTAAAGACTGATTCAAAAATTGCATGTCTAACCCTTTGAAATTCTGTCAATATTATTTTAGTGAAAGTATATTATTTATCAGCAATACTTTTAAGCAGAATGCCTTGTTTAAAATACCAGCCATTATAAAAGGGTTTTGTATTATAATTTGATTGATTTCTATAAAGGTGTTTGGATTGAGTTTAGCCGATACGATTTTAGAGCGTTTTAAAGATTTTATGAGAGAACAGCCTGAGCCTTACAAGTTTTTTCAAGTTTTTTACGCGCAAGAAAAAGAACGCTTTTTAAATAGCAAAATAAAAGCAAGGAAGAGGCTAGTGTTTTAGCCAGACAAGGCTTTGTGAGTGCTATGGGAAGAGCGTTGGAGAAAATCATAGAACTTTTATTAAAAGATTTTTGCATTAAAAACAATGTCAAAATGACGAACGATAAAATCTTAAGGGCTAAGAGCGTTAATAAAGAGCTGGATAAAGTCAAATGGGCTTTATGGGTGCATTTTGGGGAATATAGCGTTTTGCCCGATATTGTTCTGTATCAAATCAATAAGGATAATATCAAAATTCTAGCGGTTTTATCGGTAAAAAATTCGTTTAGGGAGCGTTTCACAGAAACGCCTTATTGGAAATTAAAACTTTTGCAATCGCCCATAACTTCTCATATTAAAGTCTTTATGATAACACCGGATAACGATGATGAAATCAGTTTTAAAGACAAGCCCAAAAAAGCCAGGATCGTTATGGAGCATGAATTAGATGGCATTTATTTAGCCAAAAGCGGTTTTGATGAAAGTTGTAAAATCAAGGGCATAGAGAATTTATTAGAAGATTTAAAAAGGCTTTTATGAAACCTTATTTCAGTTTGGATAAATTGCGTTTATACCATGGCGATGCGAGCGTTTTAGAGACTTTTGAAAAAGGTTTTTATGATTTATGCATCACTTCACCGCCCTATAATTTGAGTATTGAATATCAAGGGAGTAACGATTTTAGGGCTTATGATGAGTATTTGAATTGGTGCAAAAATTGGCTTAAAAATTGTTATTTTTGGGGTAAGGAGCAAGCGAGGTTGTGCTTGAATGTCCCTTTAGATACGAATAAACACGGCAAACAAAGTTTGGGGGCAGATATTACAGCGGTGGCTAAAGAATGCGGTTGGAAATACCAAAATACGATCATTTGGAATGAAAGCAACATTTCAAGACGCACCGCTTGGGGGAGTTGGCTGCAAGCTAGCGCGCCTTATGCTATCGCTCCTGTGGAATTAATCATTGTTTTTTATAAAAACGAATACAAACGAAAAAAACAAACTTCTACGATGAGTAGAGAGGAATTTTTACTCTACACGAACGGGCTTTGGAGTTTTAGCGGCGAATCCAAAAAACGCTTGAAACACCCAGCCCCATTCCCAAGGGAATTACCCAGTCGTTGCATCAAATTGTTTTCTTTTTTGGAAGACACGATTTTTGATCCTTTTAGCGGCTCTGGTACGACTATTTTAGAGGCCAACGCTTTAGGGCGTTTTAGCGTGGGGTTAGAAATTGAAAAAGAATATTGCGAGCTGTCTAAAAAGCGTATTGTGGAGAGTTTGTCATTGGTGTGAGCCTCTTAAAAGCCTTTGAGAGTGAAAATAGTGTAAAATAGTAAAAATTTTTACAACTCAAAAAGGATTGATAATGAATTTATTTGAAAAAATGACTGACCAATTGCATGAGACTTTAGACAGCGCGCTCGCTCTAGCCTTACACCACAAAAACGCTGAAGTAACGCCCTTACACATGCTTTCTGCAATGCTTAATAATTCCCAAGGCATTCTCGTTCAAGCCTTACAAAAAATGTCTGTGGATATTCCAGCTTTAAGGCTTAGCGTTCAAAGCGAATTAAATAAGTTTGCTAAAGTTTCACAAATCAGCAAACAAAATATCCAATTAAACCAAGCTTTGATAGAAAGTTTTGAAAACGCTCAAGGTTTGATGGCTAAAACGGGCGATTCTTTCATTGCTGTAGATGTGTATCTTGTGGCTAACATGAGTCTTTTTGAAAGCGTTTTAAAGCCCTATTTAGACACTAAAGAATTGCAAAAAACTTTAGAATTTTTAAGAAAAGGCAGAACTATTCAGGATAAAAACGATGATTCTAATTTAGAAAGTTTAGAAAAATTTGGCATTGATTTGACGCAAAAAGCTTTAGAAAATAAACTCGATCCGGTGATCGGAAGAGATGAAGAAATCATTCGCATGATGCAAATTCTGATCAGAAAAACAAAAAATAACCCTATTTTATTGGGCGAGCCTGGAGTGGGGAAAACGGCTGTTGTGGAGGGGTTAGCCCAACGCATTGTCAATAAAGAAGTGCCTACAACGCTTTTAAACAAACGAGTCATCGCTTTAGATTTAAGCTTATTAGTGGCTGGAGCCAAATACAGAGGCGAGTTTGAAGAGCGTTTGAAAAAGGTGATTGAAGAAGTTAAAAAGAGCGCGAATGTGATCTTATTCATTGATGAAATCCACACGATTGTGGGGGCTGGGGCTAGTGAAGGGGGCATGGATGCGGCGAATATTTTAAAACCGGCTCTAGCTAGGGGGGAATTGCACACGATTGGAGCGACCACTCTAAAAGAATACCGCAAGTATTTTGAAAAAGACATGGCGCTACAAAGGCGTTTCCAACCCATTTTACTCAATGAGCCTAGCATCAATGAAGCTTTACAGATTTTAAGGGGGTTGAAAGAAACTTTAGAAACGCACCATAATATCACCATCAATGACTCCGCGCTCATAGCGAGCGCTAAACTCTCCAGCCGTTATATCACCGATAGGTTTTTACCCGATAAAGCGATTGATTTGATTGATGAGGGGGCGGCTCAATTAAAAATGCAAATGGAATCAGAGCCGGCAAAACTCTCTAGCGTGAAGCGCTCCATTCAAAGACTAGAAATGGAAAAACAAGCCCTTGAAATGGAAAACAAAGAGAGCAACCACAAACGCATGCAAGAAATCCTTAAAGAATTGAGCGATTTGAAAGAAGAAAAAATCAAATTAGAAGCGCAATTTGAAAACGAAAAAGAAGTGTTTAAAGAAATTTCACGCTTGAAAATGGAAATGGAAAATTTGAAAAAAGAGGCTGAAAGGTTTAAACGCAATGGGGATTACCAACAAGCGGCTGAAATTGAATACTCTAAAATCCCTGAAAATGAAAAGAAAGAAGAAGAATTGCAACACAAATGGGAAGCGATGCAACAAAATGGTGCACTTTTGCAAAACGCTTTAACCGAAAACAATATCGCTGAAATCGTGAGCCAATGGACGCACATCCCGGTTCAAAAAATGCTCCAAAGCGAAAAGAATAGGGTTTTAAACATTGAAAGCGAATTGCAAAAAAGGGTGGTGGGGCAAGAAAAAGCGCTCAAAGCGATCGCTAAAGCGATTAAAAGGAATAAGGCCGGGCTTAGCGATAGTAACAAGCCCATAGGGAGTTTTCTCTTTTTAGGGCCAACAGGCGTGGGTAAAACCGAGAGCGCTAAAGCTTTGGCGCAATTCTTGTTTGATAGCGATAAAAATCTTATAAGAATTGACATGAGCGAATACATGGAAAAGCATGCTATAAGTCGTCTTATTGGGGCCGCTCCTGGGTATGTGGGCTATGAAGAAGGCGGGCAATTGACCGAAGCGGTGCGCAGAAAACCTTATAGCGTGGTGTTATTAGATGAAGTGGAAAAAGCCCATCCGGATGTGTTTAACCTCTTGTTGCAGGTTTTAGATGAGGGGCATTTAACCGATAGTAAGGGCGTGAGGGTGGATTTCAAAAACACGATT
Organism: Helicobacter pylori; assembly: GCF_001653455.1. NCBI lineage: Bacteria > Pseudomonadati > Campylobacterota > Epsilonproteobacteria > Campylobacterales > Helicobacteraceae > Helicobacter > Helicobacter pylori. The sequence goes on from NZ_CP011486.1 coordinate 269,756, forward strand.
TTGATTTTAACCAGCAATGTCGCTAGCGGTGTGCTTTTAGAAGAGGGTTTGAGTGAAGCCGATAAACAAAAAGCCATTAAAGAGAGTTTGAGACAATTTTTCAAGCCAGAATTTTTAAACCGCTTAGATGAAATCATCTCCTTTAACGCGCTAGATAGCCATGCCATTATTAATATCGTGGGGATACTCTTTGAAAACATTCAAAAAAAAGCGCTTGAAAGGGGTATTAATATTACTTTAGATGAAAAGGCAAAGGAATTGATCGCCGAAGTGGGGTTTGACAGATTCTATGGCGCTAGACCACTAAAACGCGCGTTATACGAAATGGTAGAAGACAAGCTCGCTGAACTCATTTTAGAAGATAAAATCAAAGAAAATGATAGCGTGGTGTTTGTGGTAGAAAATAACGAAATTGTGCCTAAAATTCAGTGAGGTTTTGTTATAAAGATGAGAAATAATTATTTTTAAAAAGGATTGAATGATGTTTGATAACACGCTGGTTAATCTCTTTGAAACAGCGCCTCTTTTGACTTCGCTTTTAGCCGGGATTTTGACTTTTTTAAGCCCTTGCGTGTTGCCTTTGATCCCGGCGTATATGTCTTATATTTCTCAAATTTCTTTAGAGGATATTAAAGATGGTAAGGCTAAAAGGGTTTCGGTTTTTCTAAAATCCTTGATGTTTGTGATAGGGTTTTCGCTCGTGTTTTTGGGCGTGGGCATGTCTATGGCCAAGCTTATCCATAGCTTTTCGTTTTCTTGGGTGAATTATATCGCCGGGGGGATTGTGATCCTTTTTGGGCTGCATTTTTTAGGCGTGTTTCGTTTTGCATTTTTATATAAAACTCAAAGCGTCCGTTTAGCGAGCAAGTCTAACGGCATGCAACGCTTTTACCCTTTTCTTTTAGGCATGAGTTTCGCTTTAGGCTGGACGCCATGCATCGGACCGATATTCACCTCCATAGTGATCATGAGCGCGAGTAAGGACGCTTATGGCTTGATGCTTATGGTGGTGTTTGTAACGGGCTTGGCGATCCCTTTTTTATTGGTGGCTTTAATGCTAGAAAGAGCGCTTTTATTTTTAAAATCTTTAAAGAAATACAACCGCATTATTGAAATTATTTCAGGGTTAGTGCTTATTTTAATGGGGGTGTTGATTGTAACCAACTCTATGGAAAGCTTGACGAATTTCTTACAAAAATAGGAGGCAATGGTGCTTTTAAAAAACGCTTCATTTTATGATGACAAAGGTTTGAAAAGAGCGGACATCCGCTTAAAAAATTCCCTTATTGCAGAAATTAAAGAAAACTTAAGCCCTAGTGGCAGCGAAGAAGTGGTTGAATGTAAAAATTTATTCGTGTTGCCAAGTTTTATAGATTTGAGCGTTACTTGCTTGGAGGGCTATGAAAATTTAAAACAAAAGGCTTTTAAAGGGGGGGTAGGGTTACTCAATGTTTTTAATTGCGATCAAAGCGGTGTTAAAAACATCATGGCGATTAAAAACAACCAGCTAGCCGACATCGCTACGCTTAAAAATAAAGGGGGGGAAATTTTAATCGTAGAGTCTGATGCTTTTTTAGAGCTCATCAGCCATTATGCAAAATCTTACAACTTGCCCCTTTTAATCTCTTTAGAAAATTCTTTTGAAGCCCTAAATAGCGGGGAATTAGCCTATGAATTGGGGCAAAATTTTATAGAAAATGCGTTTGAAAACACGCAATTAGTGCGTTTCATGGAAGTTTCTAGAGCGTTACAAATCCCTGTGCTTTTAGATAAAGTGAATAGCATCACCACGCTCAAACTCATCAAAGCCTTTAATGATTTAGGGGCGAAATTGCAAGCCCAAGCGCCTTTAAGCCATTTAGCACTAGATGAAAGCGTGTATGAAGATTATGATCCTAGGTTTAAAATCGCTCCTCCTTTAAGGGACAAAAAAGATCAAAACGCCCTAAAAGACGCCCTAAAAAATAACGAAATTTCTATGCTCACAAGCCTTCATGTTTCTAAAAATTCTAATGCACAGCTTTTTGAAGAAAGCGCTTTTGGGTGTGAGAGCATAGAGGACGCTTTTAGCGTGGCTTACACTTTTTTGGTTCAAAAAAAGGTTATTGATTTGCAACAGCTCATTAAGGTTATGGCGTCTAATCAAGCGAAATTTTTAAAACTCAATGCAGGCGAGGTGAAAGAAAATCAATTAGCCAATCTCATGATCGTGGATTTAAACGCTAAAATAAGGGTGAGCAATAAAAATTCGCCCTTTTATGGTTTAGAATTATATGGCGAAGTTCAAAGAATGATCTTAAAAGGGCAAACCACATTTATTAAGGAGAGTGCATGCAAATTTTAGGAGCGTCTTTAGTTTTTTTGTGTAATGAAAAATGCGAAGTGTTAGAAGATTATGGCGTGGTCTTTGATGAAAAGATTGTTGAAGTAGGCGATTATAAAAGCTTAACGCTCAAATACCCCCATTTAAAAGCGCAGTTTTTTGAAAACTCCGTCCTTTTGCCCGCTTTTATCAACGCGCACACCCATTTTGAATTTTCCAACAACAAGGCGAGTTTTGATTACGGGAGTTTTTCTGGCTGGTTAGGGAGCGTGTTAAACAATGGGGGGGCGATTTTAGAAAATTGCCAAGGGGCTATCCAAAACGCCATCACTGCACAATTAAAAAGCGGGGTAGGGAGCGTGGGAGCGATTTCTAACCACTTGATAGAAGTGGGTTTGTTGAAAGAAAGCCCTTTGAATGCTGTCGTGTTTTTGGAGTTTTTAGGGAGCAGTTATTCTTTAGAAAAATTAAAAGCGTTTGAGAAAAAATTTAAGGATTTAAAAGATTTAGAAGATGCAAAACTTAAAGCCGCTCTCGCTGTGCATGCCCCTTATTCGGTTCAAAAAGACATGGCTTTGAGCGTTATCCAATTAGCCAAAGACTCACAAAGCCTGCTTTCTACGCATTTTTTAGAATCGTTTGAAGAACTAGAATGGGTGGAAAATTCTAAAGGGTGGTTTGAGAATTTTTACCAGCATTTTTTGAAAGAGTCTAATTTCAAGTCGCTCTATAAAGGCGCGAATGATTACATTGACATGTTTGAAGACACGCACACTTTGTTTGTGCATAACCAGTTCGCTTCTTTGGAAGTGTTAAAAAGAATCAAATCTCAAGTGAAAAACGCTTTTTTAATCACATGCCCTTTCTCTAACCGCTTATTGAGTGGGAAAGCTTTGGATTTAGAAAGGGTTAGAGAGGCCAATTTGAGCGTGAGCGTGGCTACTGATGGCTTGAGTTCCAATATTTCGCTGAGCCTTTTAGACGAATTAAGGGCGTTTTTGCTCACCCACAACATGCCGTTATTGGAATTAGCCAAAATGGCTCTTTTAGGGGCAACGCTTTATGGGGCTAAAGCTTTAGCTTTGAATAATGGCGAGATACAAGCTGATAAAAGGGCGGATTTGAGCGTGTTTGGTTTTAATGAAAAATTTAATAAAGAGCAAGCGATTTTGCAATTTTTATTGCATGCTAAAGAGGTGGAATGCTTGTTTTTAGGGGGGGAAAGGGTGGTTTAAAAAAGTAATTGATGGTTTTGTTTTTAAGGAGTTCTAAATAAAAAATGCTTTTAGTATTTTTAAAATAGCAAAGAGCTTGATTTTAATCAAGCGGTAGTCTTTTAAAAAAAGCGCTCTTTGGGGGTTAGGGGGTTTCTTATAAAGGGGTTGTAGGGGGAGTTATTTCAAAATACCCCCTATCCCCTTAAGGGAATGGGTTTAAAAACAAAATTCTAAAAAATAAAGAATGTTAAAATCAAATAAGGCTTTAGTTATTAATCTTTGATTAAAATAGAGTCTAATTTATTCTAAAGACAGAATGCGTTAAAATGAGAGGATTAAATCAATTAAGGAGAATCTATGAAATTAGTTTTAGCCAAAAACACGAGAAAATCAGACACCAAGAGCGTGGAATTAGAAGATTTGTATAAAAAATTCAATGAAGACAAGCGTTCTATTTTTTATTTTGCCCCCACAAACGCCCATAAAGACATGCTCAAAGCGGTGGATTTTTTCAAAGAAAAGGGTCATACGGCTTATTTAGATGAGGTGAGGGTCAGCACTGATGAAAAAGATTTTCTTTATGAATTGCACATCATTTAAAGGCTCGTGTTGAAAGTTTATATTGAAACCATGGGTTGCGCGATGAATTCTAGAGATAGCGAGCATTTGTTAAGCGAGCTTTCCAAACTAGACTATAAAGAGACTAACGACCCTAAAATGGCGGATTTGATTTTAATCAACACTTGCAGCGTGCGTGAAAAACCTGAGCGAAAATTATTCTCAGAAATCGGTCAATTCGCTAAAATCAAAAAACCTAACGCTAAAATTGGGGTTTGCGGGTGCACTGCAAGCCACATGGGAGCGGATATTTTGAAAAAAGCCCCAAGCGTGAGCTTTGTGTTAGGGGCTAGGAATGTGTCTAAAATCTCTCAAGTGATCCATAAAGAAAAAGCCGTTGAGGTAGCGATTGATTATGATGAAAGCGCGTATGCGTTTGAGTTTTTTGAAAAAAAGGCTGAAGTTAGATCGTTATTAAACATCTCCATAGGTTGCGATAAAAAATGCGCTTATTGCATTGTCCCGCACACTAGGGGAAAAGAAATTTCTATCCCTATGGATTTGATCTTAAAAGAAGCCGAGAAATTGGCTCATAACGGCACTAAAGAGCTCATGCTTTTAGGGCAGAATGTGAATAATTATGGCGTTCGTTTCAGCAGCGATCATGCGAAAGTGAATTTTAGCGATTTGTTGGATAAATTGAGCGAAATTCCAGGCATTGAAAGGATACGATTCACTTCGCCCCACCCCTTGCACATGAATGATGAATTTTTAGAAAGGTTTGCAAAAAACCCTAAAGTGTGCAAGAGTATCCACATGCCTTTACAGAGCGGATCTAGCGCGGTGTTAAAGATGATGCGAAGGGGTTATAGTAAAGAGTGGTTTTTAAATCGGGTGGAAAAATTAAAGGCTTTAGCGCCTGAAGTGGGCATTAGCACGGATATTATCGTGGGCTTTCCTAATGAGAGCGATAAGGATTTTGAAGACACGATGGAGGTGTTAGAAAAAGTGCGTTTTGACACGCTTTATAGTTTCATTTACTCCCCACGCCCTTTCACAGAAGCGGGAGCTTGGAAAGAAAGAGTGCCGCTAGAAGTTTCATCTCTAAGGTTAGAAAGGTTGCAAAACAGACACAAAGAAATTTTAGAAGAAAAAGCCAGGCTTGAAGTGGGTAAAACGCATGTGGTGTTGGTGGAAAATAAGCGCGAAGTTGATGGGCGGATCGTGGGGTTTGAAGGGCGCAGCGATACAGGGAAATTCATTGAAGTAACTTGTAAAGAAAAAAGAAATTTAGGCGAGCTTGTGGAAGTAGAAATCATCTCTCATGCTAAAGGGCGCTTGATAGCGAGTGCTAAAAACAACCAATAAGAGCAACCATTAAAAGTAGGGTTAAGGGCAAGAGTTGAGCTTAAAAATTTTCAGAAAAAATATCGTTTTAAGGATTGTCCCTCGCTTGGCGTTTGGGGTCCTTTGGTTGTTGCATAAAACTTGCAAAAACCGCTATTTTTTAGCTCAAAATTTAAAAGAAAAACCCTTTATTGTAAGCTGTTGGCATGGCGAGCTTGGCATGATTGGGTTTGCGTATTTAAGGCTTAAAAAACCTTGTATTTATGTGATTGCAAGCCAGCATTTTGACGGCTCTATTGCGGCGGTTTTGTTTGAAAGCTTTGGGTTTAAAAATATTAGAGGTTCTAGCAAAAAAGGGGGGGTTAAGGTTTTGATAGAAGGGCTTAAACGCCTAAAAGAGGGTTATGATGTCGCTATCACGCCTGATGGCCCAAAAGGCCCACGACACAGCATAGCGGATGGGGTGATCGCTTTGGCTCAAAAATCAGGCGTAGGGATTAGCGCATGTCGGGTGGTTTGCAAAAACGCATGGCAGTTGAACACTTGGGATAAATTTGAAATCCCTAAACCTTTTAGCGAAGTGCATTACTACATGCTAGAATCTGTAATCATCCCTAAAGAATGGGATCTTTCAAAGGCTAAAGAATTTTTAAAAACGCGCATGGATTCTTGCAATACGGAATTACAAGAGTCTCACACAAAGGATTTGGGTGCTTAAAGGGTTAAAAAAAGCGTTTAAAGAGAAGTTTTGCTCTCAAGTGTATATCTCTTTTAATGTGGATCACAACCTTTTATCTGCTCAAATTTTAAGGATTAAAAACCACCGCATTAAAGAGAAATTTTTTAAAACTTTTGAGACGAAAGTGGAAACAAAAAACGGCGAAGTCCCCATTCAAGCTTTAAAAATCGCCAGAAGTTATAGCCAAAAATACCCCTATACTTATTTTAGCGCGATGGTTAAAGCCAAAGAGATTTTATGCGAAAAGCAAGCGTTTGAACAAATCAAGCGAGAAAATCAGGATTATCAAACTTGTGAAGTCAATCAAAAATATTGCGTTTATGTGGAATCTAAGGATTTTTTAAAGGATTTTAAGCGTTTTAAGGTCCAGGATGTGGATTTTTTGTTTTCGCCTTTTAGCCTTATTTATGAATTTGTGCACGACAAGTTAGAAGAAAAGCCGTTGTTGTATTTGCTTTTGGAGCGTTCAAGGTTTTATTTTTTGATTGCGGATAAAAAAGAGATTTTTTTAGCCCAATCTATGTTTTTAGAAGAACAACCTGAAGAGTTTATAGAGAGCAAAGAAGAAGATTCTATGGAAATGAGTAATGAGGCTGTGAATTTGTTTTTGAGTGAAATCCAAGAAGATATTGACAGCCTTGAAGAAGCGATAGGCCTAGATAGCAGTAAGGATAATAGCGAAAAAATGACAGAGGACGCTTATAGTTTGATTGAAGGCATGACGAATATCCCCTTGATTGCAGATGTTTTGCAAGAGGGTTTGCGCAGCGTTTATCATTCTAGGGATATAGATTTTGTGGAAAAAGTGGTTGTTTTGGATAGCTGTCAGATCCATCAAAAAGCGTTAATGCATTTGCAAGAAACTTTGATGATGGAAGTGAGTAGGTTGGATTTTTCTTTAGTGGAACAATTGAATGTTTTAGCGCGCATGGAGAATGAAAAGCATGCGTTTTAGTTACATTGAACCAAGAGCGAAATACCTTATCAGCAAGCTTTCTAAAATTTGGGTTTTTTACATTTTTTTATCTTTTGCGGTAATAGGGGGGTTAGTGTGGTTTATGCATAACGCCATTAAAAGCACTCAAGATAACGCGTCTGATTTAACGATCCAAGAAAAGCTTTACCGCCATGAAATCAGCCGCTTGCAGGTAAAGACTGATGAAACCCTAAAGCTCATTAAAGAAGCCAAAAAGCGTTTGAATTACAATGATGATATACGAGATGTTTTGCAAGGGCTTTTGAATATTGTTCCAGATCTCATCACTATTAATAGCATTGAAATAGACCAACAAAGCGTGGTGGTGAGCGGTAAAACCCCTTCTAAAGAAGCCTTTTATTTTTTATTCCAAAACAAGTTAAGCCCCATGTTTGATTATTCTAGGGCGGAATTTTTCCCCTTAAGCGATGGGTGGTTTAATTTTGTTTCCACCAATTTTTCTAATTCCTTGTTGATAAAAAACCCGGAGTCCATTAAATGAAACCATTGCATTTTTCACACCTAGACAGAGAGCAATCAGGCGATGTGGGTTTTATCATTAAAAACCTTGTTTTTTTGGGGATTTTTTCCTTATTTGGTTGGCTCAATACCGAGTATTTTCTATGGCCTAGCATGCTGGAATTAAAAAAAATCCTTTTAGAAGAAAATCGTAAAAAAAGCGTTTTGGAATACGCGCAAAGGCATTTTGAAACCGCTCTAGCAAACTATCGCAGTCAAAAAGAAACGGGTGAATCCTTATTAAAGATTTTTAATGATGAAGAGTCTAGGCGGATTTTAGAAAAGATTTTAAAAAAATGTTTTGATGTTTATAAAATCAAACCCTTACTCTCTCAAAATCCCTCTCAAAAAACCCAATTTTTCATCATGGCTAGAGCGAGCGAATTAGAAAAAACCTATCTTTTTTTCACTTTGCTCAACAAATATTTACCCAGCGCTCAAAGCCAATTACCCTTAAAGATTTCTAAAGATAATGAAGGGCTGTTGGTGCAATTTAGCGTGAGTATTGATTTCCAGTAAAATGATAGGGAGTTTGATGCAAGGTTTTGATTTTAGTTTTAATCATAAGGCATGCGAGGGTTGTGGGGCGAAGTGTTGCGTGGGGGAAAGCGGGTATATTTTTTTGAATATCCAAGAAATGCAAACAATTAGCGCTTTTTTACAATTGGAATTAGAAGAATTTAGTCAAAAATATGTTAAAAAGGTGGGGTATAAGTTCTCTTTATTAGAAAAAGACGCTAAAGATTTGGGTTTGGCGTGCGTGTTTTTGGATTTAGAGACGAAAAAATGCCAGATTTATAGCGTGCGCCCCAAACAATGCCAAACTTTTCCGTTTTGGGAGGGCGTGAAAACTTTTTCTAAAGAGCAAAAGGAAGCTTTTTGCAAAAGCTGTCCGGGCATCACACAAAAAACCAAAGAGACTAAAGTGCGCTAAAATTCACCTTAGTTATACAAAAAAGGAAATAAAGTAATGGATATTCCAATAAAGAAAAGATTTTTAACGAGTTTATTGTTTTTTAGCCTGTTTTCTTACCTCAAGGCTGAAACCCTTTCAGAAGATCATCAAATTTTATTGAGTTCAGACGCTTTCCATAGAGGGGATTTTGCAGCCGCTCAAAAAGGCTATATGAATCTCTATAAACAAACCAATAAAGTGGTGTATGCTAAAGAAGCGGCCATTTCAGCGGCGAGTTTAGGGGATATTAAAACGGCGATGCATTTAGCCATGCTCTATCAAAAAATCACCAATAATCGTAATGATATTTCTATCAATAAGATTTTAGTGGATGGCTATGTGCAAATGGGGCAAATTGATAAGGCGATTGAATTGTTGCACAAAATCCGTAAAGAAGAAAAGACTATAGCCACAGACAATGTGTTAGGGACTTTGTATTTGACGCAAAAGCGTTTGGATAAGGCTTTCCCCTTATTGAATAAGTTTTATAATGCCGTGCATGATGAAGACAGCCTGGAAAAACTCATTACGATTTATTTTTTACAAAATCGTAAAAAAGAGGGCTTGGATTTGTTGCAATCCCACATAGATAGGTATGGCTGCTCAGAGCAATTGTGCCAAAAAGCGCTCAACACTTTCACGCAATTTAATGAGTTGGATTTGGCTAAAACCACTTTCGCTCGCTTGTATGAAAAAAACCCTATCGTTCAAAACGCCCAGTTTTACATAGGGGTGTTAATCCTGTTAAAAGAGTTTGATAAAGCCCAACAGATCGCAGAATTGTTCCCCTTTGACAGGCGTTTATTGTTAGATTTATACACCGCGCAAAAGAAATTCGCTCAAGCTTCCAAACAGGCTTCTTTAATCTATGAAGAAAAAAAAGATCCTAAATTTTTAGGTTTAGAGGCGATTTATCATTATGAGAGTTTGAGCGCGAATAATAAAAGGCTCACCAAAGAAGAGATGCTACCCATCATTCAAAAATTAGAGCAAGCCACTAAAGAGCGCCAGGCATGGCTTGCTAAAACCAAAGACAAAGAAGACGCCCAAGACGCTTTCTTTTATAATTTTTTAGGGTATTCTTTAATAGATTATGACATGGATGTTAAAAGGGGCATGGATTTTGTGAGAAAGGCCTTAGCCCTAGATTCTGGCTCAGTGCTTTATTTGGACTCTTTAGCGTGGGGTTATTACAAATTAGGGAATTGTTTGGAAGCTAAAAAAATCTTTTCTAGCATCGCTAAAGAGTCTATCCAAGCTGAACCTGAATTGAAAGAGCATAATAAGATCATTCAAGAATGCAAGAAATAAGGATTTTAGAGAATTTGCAAAAAAGCCTGGCCTTAAAAGAGGGCATGCTCTCTTATGAAATGCTGGGCAAAAGTTTGTCGTATAACCCTTACTTGCCCAGAGTCATTTCTCAAACTAAAGACTATGTTTTTGTAACTCCTAGTGAGGTTTTAGAAAGGCTTTTACAAGAAAACGCCCGCACCGATTGCGTCATCATTAATTTCAAAGGCTTGTATGAATTAGGCGCGCCAAGCGTGTTTGATCTAGAAGTTTTAGGGTTGTTGCGCCGCCATGCAAGCTCTGTGATAGTCCAAGAGGATTTTTTTATCAGCCACTACCAGCTTTTAGAATCGCTTGTTCAAGGCGCTGATGGGGTCATTTTAGACGAAGAGCTTTTGAAAGAGGATTTAAAGGGCATGATAGATTTTGCTTGCCGTTTGGGCTTGAGAGTGTTTGTGGAAACCGACAAGCAAGATTATACTTTTTTAAAAAATTTAGGGGCTTTAGGGGTGCTAGAAAAAGTCTCCCATTCTCATAATGAGAAAAAAATAGTCTTTTTAGATTGAATTTTAAGCTAATTTTGAGTAAAAATCGTATTCAAACTTTTTAAAAGGAGTTGTCATGTCATTATTGGTGAATGATGAATGCATTGCATGCGATGCTTGCAGAGAAGAATGCCCTAGTGAGGCGATTGAAGAGGGCGATCCTATTTATAATATTGATCCGGATCGATGCACGGAGTGTTATGGGTATTCTGATGAGCCAAGTTGCGTGAGCGTTTGCCCTGTAGATGCGATTTTGCCGGATCCTAACAATGCAGAAAGCACAGAGGAATTGAAATACAAATACGAAAGCTTGCAAGAGCGAGATTAAAGGCTATTTATAATGGCTAAAATCACAACCGTGATTGATATAGGATCTAATTCAGTGCGTTTGGCTATCTTTAAAAAGACGAGCCAGTTTGGGTTTTACTTGCTTTTTGAGACTAAATCTAGGGTTAGAATTTCTGAGGGCTGTTATGCGTTTAAAGGGGTTTTGCAAGAAATCCCCATGCAAAGAGCCATCAAAGCCTTGAGTGAGTTTAAAGAAATCGCCCTCAAATACAAAAGCAAAAAAATCCTGTGCGTGGCGACTTCAGCGGTGCGCGATGCTCCTAACAGATTGGAGTTTGCAGCAAGGGTGAAAAAGGCTTGCGGTTTGCAAATCAAAATCATTGACGGGCAAAAAGAAGCGCTCTATGGCGGGATTGCGTGCGCGAATTTGTTGCATAAAAATTCAGGGATCACGATAGATATTGGAGGGGGTAGCACCGAGTGCGCGTTGATTGAAAAAGGCAAGATTAAGGATCTCATTTCGCTTGATGTTGGCACGATTCGCATCAAAGAAATGTTTTTAGACAAGGCCTTAGATGTCAAATTGGCTAAAGCCTTTATCCAAAAAGAGGTTTCTAAATTACCCTTTAAGCATAAAAACGCCTTTGGGGTGGGGGGGACGATCAGGGCGTTGAGTAAGGTGTTGATGAAGCGTTTTGAATACCCTATTGATTCTTTGCATGGTTATGAAATAGACGTGCATAAAAATTTAGCGTTCATTGAAAAAATCGTCATGCTTGAAGAAGACAAATTACGGCTTTTAGGGGTGAATGAAGAGCGTTTGGATAGCATCAGGAGCGGGGCTTTGATTTTATCAGTTGTGTTGGAGCATTTAAAAACTTCCTTGATGATCACCAGTGGCGTAGGGGTGAGAGAAGGCGTGTTTTTAAGCGATTTATTACGAAACCATTACCATAAATTCCCCCCCAATATCAACCCCTCTTTAATCTCTTTAAAAGATCGCTTTTTACCCCATGAAAAGCACAGCCAAAAAGTCAAAAAAGAATGCGTGAAATTGTTTGAAGCCCTATCGCCTTTGCATAAAATAGATGAAAAATACCTTTTCCATTTAAAGATCGCCGGAGAATTAGCGAGCATGGGTAAGATTTTAAGCGTCTATTTAGCCCATAGACACAGCGCCTATTTTATTTTAAACGCTTTGAGTTATGGCTTTAGCCACCAAGACAGGGCGATCATTTGCTTATTAGCGCAATTCAGCCATAAAAAAATCCCTAAAGACAACGCTATCGCTCATATGAGCGCGATGATGCCAAGCCTTTTGACCCTACAATGGCTGAGCTTTATCCTTTCTTTAGCTGAAAATTTGTGCGTTACAGACAGCCACCATTTAAAATACACGCTAGAAAAAAACAAGCTTATTATCCACTCTAATGATGCGCTTTATTTAGCTAGAGAAATGCTGCCTAAACTCATCAAGCCCATTCCTTTGATGATAGAGTTTGCTTGAAAATAGCGATTGTCAGGCTTTCAGCGCTTGGGGATATTATCGTGAGTGCGGTGTTTTTAGCGGTAATTAAAGAGCGTTTTATTCACGCTCAAATAGAATGGTTTGTAGATGAAAGATTCAGCGCGATTTTAGAACATTCCCCTTATATTGACCAATTACACCCTATCGCTTTAAAAAGCGCGCTCAAAAGCTTTAACCCTTTGAAGATTTTCAAACTTTTTAAATCTTTAAGAGCTTATGAATACGATATAATCATTGACATGCAAGGCCTGATCAAATCCGCTCTCATCACGCAATGTTTAAAAGCCCCTAAAAAGGTCGGCTTTGATTACGCTTCAGCTAGAGAGGGTTTGAGCGCGTTGTTTTACTCGCAAAAAGTTTCTATCGCTTATGAGGAGCCAATTTTAAAGCGCAATTTCACGCTTATCTCTCAAGCCCTAAATTTGCCTAAAAAAGAGATTTCAGAGAGTTTAATCTCTAGATCTAAAGTGTTTTCTTACCAAAATTCTCCAAAAATCAATGCGTTAAATTTGAATGAAAATAAGCCTAAAATCCTTTTTGTTTTAGAAACTTCTAAAATCAATAAAACTTACCCCATAGAGCGCTTTAAAGAGTTAGCGTTAATGTTAGAAAATTTTCAAATTTGCTTGTTATGGCATGCGGATGAAAAAAAAGCGGTCGCGCTTTATGATGCTTTAAAAAACCAATGCGACATTTTATTGCTCCCTAAACTCACTTTAAACGAAGTTAAGGCGTTGCTTTTTAAAATGGATTTGATTATTGGGGGCGATACGGGCATCACGCATTTGGCATGGGCGTTGCAAAAAGCCAGTATCACCCTTTATGGCAACACCCCTATGGAGCGCTTTAAATTAGAAAGCCCGATCAATATTTCCCTCACCAGCAATGCAAACGCCAGCTATCATAAAAAGGATTTTTCTATCCAAAATATAGAGCCTGAACGCATTAAAGAATGCGTTTTAAACCTTTTAAAGGAAAAAGAATGACTTACAAAGAACGACTCATCCATGAAAAAATATTGAACAAAGACGACAAGGGTTTTAAAACAGAACTGCGCATTTTGGGCATTTTTATCGTGGAATTTTTAGTGAATATTCTAGGGTTTGTTTTGGCTAAAATGCCCCATTCGTGGTTTTTAAGGTGCATTAAATCGGTGGCGTGGTTGATGAGAACTTTTGATAGGCGCCGTTATTTTGACGCTAAAGCCAATTTGGATTTTGTGTTTGGGGATTCTAAAAGCGAAGAAGAGAAAAAACGGATCATTAAAAAAGGTTATGAAAATTTTGCTTTTATCATTTTAGAAACCATTAGAGTGATTTTTATCCCTAAGGCTGAATACGATTCTTGTTTCACGCTCATCAATGAAGAAAATGTGTGGAAGTCTCTAAACAAGGAAGGCCAAGCGATCACTTTGTGCATGCATTTTGGCTATTGGGAAGCGGTAGGCACGACTTTGGCGCAATATTATGAGGATTATGGTAGGGGGTGTTTGGGGCGCTTGACTAAATTCGCTCCCATCAATCACATGATTATGAGCCGGCGAGAAGCGTTTGGGGTGCGTTTTGTCAATAAAATAGGGGCGATGAAAGAACTCATTAAAATGTATAATCAAGGCAATGGCTTGGTGGGGATTTTAGTGGATCAAAATGTTGTGCCTAAAGATGGGGTGGTGGTGAAATTCTTTGATAAAGACGCTACGCACACCACGATCGCTTCTATTTTATCGCGCCGTTATAATATAGACATCCAGCCGGTATTCATTGATTTTAACGATGATTATTCGCATTACACAGCGACTTATTATGAAAGCATTCGATCTAAAATCACCGATAACGCTGAAAAGGATATTTTAGAATGCACTCAAGCCCAAGCGAGTTTGTGCGAAGAAGTGATCAGGAAGCATCCGGAAAGTTATTTTTGGTTCCACAGGCGTTTTAAAAGCACCCACCCTGAGATTTATCAAAGGTAGGGTTTTGTTATCCTTGAATGGACACTCAAAACCTTATCTTAATATTTTTTCAAAAATAGGGTTTTTTAAATTTAATTTTTATAGTAAAACTCCCTTCCTCAAGGGGATAGGGGGTATTTTGAAATAATTCCCCCTACAACCCCTAACTAAAAACCCCCTAACCCAAGAATACCGCTTTTTTAAGAGGCTGTCGCTTGCTCACGCAAACTTTTTAGTTTCTGATTGTAAAAAATGCTTTTAGCATTTTTATTGACGATCCATTGTGTATTTTTCTAAAAACTCTTTTTTAAAACTCAAAAACCGCTTTTCTAAAATAGCTTTTCTAGCGTTTTTAACTAATTCCAAATAAAAATGCAAATTGTGCAAGCTCGCTAAACGAGCGTAGGTGAGTTCTTTAGCCCTAAAGAGATGGTGCAAATAGGCTTTAGAATAGCGTTTGCAAGTGTAACAAGTGCAATTTTCTTCAATGGGGGTGTTATCCAATTTATAAGGCGCGTTTTTGATAGAGATTTTGCCAGAATGCGTGAAAAGGGTGGCGTTTCTGGCGTTTCTGGTGGGCATCACGCAATCAAACATATCCACCCCTAAACCGATAGCGTCTAAAATGTTTTCAGGCGTGCCTACGCCCATTAAGTAGCGAGGTTTGTCTTTGGGGAGTAAGGGGGCGGTGTGGGCGATGGTTTCTAGCATTTCATCTGCACTTTCGCCCACCGCTAAACCGCCTATCGCATAGCCATCAAAACCGCTATGCGTTAATCCCACGCTAAGGCTGCGCATTTTCAAATGAGTGCCGCCCTGGATAATGGCAAAAAGGTTGTTGTTGGGGCGGTTGTTTTGTTTGTGGTATTCTAGGCTAAGATTCGCCCATTTAGCGCTTCGTTTGATGGATTCTTCAAGGCGTTTTAATGGAGCGGGTAAGCCCACCAAATCGTCTAAAACCATCATAATATCGCTGTTTAAAGAATATTGAATGTCCAAAACTTTAGCGGGTGTGAAGAAATGCTTGCTCCCATCAATATGGGATTTAAAAACAATCCCGTCTTCTTGCAATTTGACATTATCGCTCAAACTAAAGGCTTGAAACCCTCCGCTATCGGTTAAAAAACTCCCATGAAATTGAGCGAAACGATGCAAGCCGCCTAATTGTTCAACGACTTTCTCGCCTGGTCTTAAATACATGTGGTAAGTGTTGGCTAAAATGAGTTTAGCGCCTAAAATTTCTTGCACATCAATAGCGTCTAAAGATTTGATGCAACCTTGCGTGCCTACAGGCATAAAAACAGGCGTCTCCACTTGAGAATGGGCTAAATTTAAAAGACCAGCTCGCGCGTGTTTGTCAGTAGCTTGGAGTTGAAAATCCATTGTTTAAGCCTTAATCTTGGATATAATGGCGTAATCATTTTTTAGGAAGTTTGGAATTGAAGAAAATCGCCCTTATTTTAGATGGCATTGTAGCAAAAAATTTTTTAGACTTGGTGTTAAGGCATTATTCTAATCATAATTTTTATATAGTGGTTGTCAAAGATGAGAGCCTTATCCCTAGAAATTACCCTAGCACTTTTATTTTTCATTGTTTTGATGCGACTTCTAGTTTCAGGCTTTTGCAAGCGTTAAACGATGAGGTGAGCGATGCGTTTTTAATCATACAAGACGCTAAAGAGCAACGCATCATCCATAAAATCATTCAAACCCATTTCAAACGCATGCGCGTGGTTTTGAGCGTGAAAAAAGATGGTGAAAAAGCTTTAGAAAATAATGAAGAAAATAAAGATGAGAAACTTATCTTAATTGATGAATTTGAAGTTTTAGCCAATAAATTCATTTCTCGTTTGCCTAATATCCCTAGCACCCCTAGGGAGTTTGGGTTAGGGCAGGGCGAGATCATGGAGATTGATGTGCCTTTTGGGAGCATTTTTGCTTACAGGCATATTGGCTCTATCAGACAAAAAGAATACAGGATTGTGGGGCTTTATCGCAACGATGCTTTTTTGCTCTCCACTAAAACTTTAGTCATTCAGCCACGAGACATTCTCTTAGTGGCTGGCAATCCGGAAATTTTAAACGCGGTGTATCATCAAGTTAAGAGCAATGTAGGGCAGTTCCCAGCCCCTTTTGGGAAGAGCATTTATTTGTATATTGATATGCGCTTACAGAGCAGAAAAGCGATGATGCGCGATGTGTATCAAGCCTTATTTTTGCACAAACATTTAAAAAGTTATAAGCTCTATATCCAGGTTTTACACCCCACTAGCCCTAAGTTTTATCATAAATTTTTAGCGCTAGAAACCGAAAGCATTGAAGTGAATTTTGATTTTTATGGGAAAAGTTTTATCCAAAAACTCCATGAAGACAATCAAAAAAAAATGGGCTTAATCGTGGTAGGCAGAGAGCTTTTTTTCTTAAAAAAACACCGAAGAGCCTTACACAAAACAGCCACCCCGGTTTATAAAACCAACACTTCTGGCTTGTCTAAAACCACTCAAAGCATCGTGGTTTTGAATGAAAGTTTAAGCATTAATGAAGACATGTCTTCAGTGATTTTTGATGTGTCTATGCAAATGGATTTGGGCTTGTTGCTCTATGATTTTGACCCTAACAAACGCTATAAAGACGAGATTGTCAATCATTATGAAAATTTGGCCAACACCTTTAACCGCAAGATTGAGATTTTTCAAACCGATATTAAAAACCCTATCATGTATCTCAATTCTTTAAGAAAACCCATATTGCATTTTATGCCTTTTGAAGAGTGCATCACGCAAACGCGTTATTTGTGGTTTTTATCCACTAAAGTGGAAAAGTTAGCGTTTTTAAGCGACGATAACCCTCAAATTTTTATCCCTGTAGCGGAGTGAGTGGATGCGAGAAATTTTAATCCCTTTAAAAGAAAAAAGCTATAAAGTGTTTTTGGGGGAATTGCCCATTATTGAATGGAAACAAAAAGCGCTCATTGTGAGCGATAGCATCGTGGCTGGGTTGCATTTATCGTATTTATTAGAACGCTTGAATGTTTTAGAAGTAAGAGTGTGCGTGATAGAGTCTGGAGAAAAGCATAAGAATTTCGCTTCATTGGAGCGTATTTTAAACAACGCCTTTGAAATGCAATTAAACCGCCATTCTTTAATGATAGCCCTTGGTGGGGGAGTGATAAGCGATATGGTGGGCTTTGCGAGCAGTATTTATTTCAGGGGGATTGATTTTATTAATATCCCTACGACTTTACTTTCTCAAGTGGATGCGAGCGTGGGGGGGAAAACAGGGATTAATACGGCTTATGGCAAGAATTTAATCGGATCATTCCACCAGCCTAAAGCGGTTTATATTGATTTGGCTTTTTTAAAAACCCTTGAAAAAAGGGAATTCCAAGCAGGGGTGGCTGAAATCATTAAAATGGCGGTGTGTTTTGATAAAAACTTGGTAGGAGTGTTAGAAACAAAGGATTTAAAAGATTGTTTAGAAGAAGTGATCTTTCAAAGCGTTACAATAAAAGCTCAAGTCGTTACACAAGATGAAAAAGAGCAAAATATCAGAGCCGGATTGAATTACGGGCATACCTTTGGGCATGCGATAGAAAAAGAGACCCATTACGAGCAATTTTTGCATGGCGAAGCGATCGCTATTGGCATGCGCATGGCGAACGAGTTAGCCCTTTCTTTAGGCATGCTCACTTTAAAAGAGCATGAACGCATAGAAAATTTATTGAAAAAATTTGATTTGATCTTCAACTATCAAATTTTAGATCTTCAAAAATTTTATGAAAGCTTGTTTTTGGACAAAAAAAGCGAGAACAAGACAATCAAATTCATTCTGCCTAAAGGCATTGGAGCGTTTGAAATAGCTGCTCATATCCCTAAAGAAACGATTTTAAAGGTGTTAGAAAAATGGCATTAAGGGTGTTGTTATTCTTTTGTTTTTTGTTGTTGCACGCAGAAGATAAAAGCCAAAACAAAAGTCAAGAGATATTATCCATACAAAAACAAATGGCTTTGGTGGATAAAAAACTCGCTAAAGACGATAATGTGTGGTTGAAAAAATTTGAAAACTATAAGATTTACAATCAAATTTATACCGAAAAAGAGAGCGTGAGGCAGGAATTAAGGCGTTTGAAAGCTAAAAAAAACAGGGATTTATTAAAGATTAGCACCTTAGAGCATACCCTAAAGGCTTTAGAATCCCAACAAAAAATGTTTGAAAGCTATGGGGTCAATCCTTTTAAGGACTTGATAGAGCGCCCCAATATCCCCAATATCCCCAATATCGCTAACCCTATTGCAATCATTGATGGCATTTCTTTCATTAAAAACATGCGCTTAAAGCATGAAAGCCTTAAAAGCAACCAGACTGCTTTAGAGGAGGTTTTAAAGCTCTTAGATCAAAAACACCAGCTTTTAAATGAGTGGCACGCCTTAGACAAAAGCGCGAAACTAAGCGATGAGATTTATCAAACTCAAGCCAAACGCTTAGAATTGCAAGGGGCTCAAAACATTTTAAAAACCACGATTGGGATTTTCCAAAAAGACAGCGATGAAGCCATAAGCATTGTTAAATCTCAGGTTAAAAACCAGCTTTTTAAATTGGTTTATGTGTTTTTAGCCGCCCTTTTGAGCGTGGTGTTTGCGTGGATTTTAAAAATCATTTCCAGTAAATACATTGAAAATAACGAGCGCGTCTATACCGTTAATAAAGCCATTAACTTTGTGAATGTGAGCGTGATTGTTTTAATCTTTCTTTTTTCTTATTTAGAAAATGTGACTTACTTGGTCACGGTTTTAGGCTTTGCGAGCGCGGGCTTAGCGATTGCGATGAAAGATTTATTCATGAGCTTGCTTGGGTGGTTTATTATTTTGATCGGAGGGAGCGTGCATGTGGGCGATAGGGTGCGTATCGCTAAGGGGACTGATATTTTTATTGGCGATGTGTTGGATATTTCTATGTTGCACATTACGATTTTAGAAGATGTAACCTTCACCACTTACACGAACAACAGGAGAGCGGGTCGGATTATTTTTGTGCCTAATAATTATATTTTCACTACCATGTTCGCTAATTACAGCCATTTTGGCATGAAAACGGTTTGGGATGGGGTGGATTTTTGCGTTACATTTGATTCTGATTTTAAAAAAGCTTCTAAAATTGCACTCAATATTGCTACGGAATTGTCTAAAGAATACACGGATATTACCTATAAACAGCTCAATAAAATGCGCGACCGGTATTCTTTAAGGAGTTTGAGCGTGAAACCACGATGCTTTTTGATGCCTGAAAGTAACGGGATAAAGATTTCAGTGTGGTATCAAACCAATTCGTATGCCACTTTGTCTTTAAGGAGCAAGATTGTGGCTGAAATTGTTGAAGCCTTTTTGAAAGAAGAAAATATCCATATCGCTTATACGACCAGCAAGCTGCTTAAAGTGGATGCTGATGCTCTAGGCGATGGTTTTGGGAATAAAAGGGAACAAAAATGAAAAAAGTCTATTTTAAAACTTTTGGGTGCAGGACGAATCTTTTTGACACGCAAGTGATGGGCGAAAATTTAAAGGATTTTAGCACGACTTTAGAAGAACAAGAAGCCGATATTATTGTGATCAATTCTTGCACCGTGACTAATGGGGCTGATAGCGCGGTAAGGAGTTACGCTAAAAAAATGGCGCGATTGAATAAGGAGGTGCTATTTACTGGCTGTGGGGTGAAAACTCAAGGCAAAGAGCTTTTTGAAAAAGGGTTTTTAAAGGGCGTTTTTGGGCATGACAATAAAGAAAAGATCAACGCTCTTTTACACGAAAAAAAGCGTTTTTTCATAGACGATAATTTAGAAAACAAGCACTTAGACACCACGATGGTGAGCGAGTTTGTGGGCAAGACCAGGGCGTTTATTAAGATCCAAGAGGGTTGTGATTTTGATTGCAATTATTGCATTATCCCAAGCGTGAGAGGGAGGGCTAGGAGCTTTGAAGAAAGAAAGATTTTAGAACAAGTGGACCTTTTATGCAATAAAGGGGTTCAAGAAGTGGTCTTAACCGGCACTAATGTGGGGAGCTATGGGAAAGATAAAGGGAGTAATATCGCAAGATTGATTAAAAAATTAAGCCAAATTATCGGGTTAAAACGCATCAGGATTGGGAGTTTAGAGCCTAATCAAATCAACGATGAGTTTTTAGAGCTTTTAGAAGAGGATTTTTTAGAAAAACATTTGCATATCGCTTTACAGCACAGCCATGATTTCATGTTAGAGAGGATGAACCGAAGAAACCGCATAAAAAGCGATAGGGAATTATTGGAGGCCATCGCTTCTAAAAATTTTGCTATCGGTACGGATTTTATCGTGGGGCATCCGGGGGAGAGTGAAAGCGTTTTTGAAAAAGCGTTTGAAAATTTAGAGGGCTTGCCTTTAACGCATATCCACCCTTTTATTTACAGCAAACGAAAAGACACCCCTTCTAGTTTGATGCATGATGGCGTGAGTTTGGAAGTTTCTAAAAAGCGTTTGAATGCGATTAAAGATTTGATTTTTCATAAAAATAAGGCGTTCAGGCAATTGCAACTCAAGCGCAGCACGCCCCTAAAAGCTTTAGTGGAAGCGCAAAAAGACGGCGAATTTAAAGCCTTGGATCAATTTTTTAACCCCATTAAAATCAAAAGCGATAAGCCTTTAAGGGCTAGTTTTTTAGAAATCAAAGAGTATGAAATTAAAGAGAGGGAAAATTATGCCGTTTTCTAAAAGTTTAGAAAATCTCATTAACCCTTTTAAACGCATCAAAAACCGCTCGCTTGTGTTGGCGCTAGGGTTTTTGATCCTTACTTTTTGCTTGCTTCTTTTTTTGGTTTTGAGCGATATTTCTAGGCTCATATCCGGTAAGGACTTTTTCTATGTGATCCAATCCCACCCCAAACAAACTTTAATTGAAGATGAAAATTATTTTTATGCCAATAAAGGGCTTTATAAAACCAACAAAGAAGCTTTTTTAAGAACTTATAAAATCCCAGAAAACATGCCCATAGAAAGACGAGAAAATTTAAGCAAGGGTTCTAAAATGAATCTAGCGTTGCTTTTTTTTATTTCTAGCATGCTTTTTGGGATCTTTTGGCGTTTGCCCAAACGATTGAATGCTAAACCGAGTTTAGAGAGCGTGCATAAAGACGAATTAGAAAACGCATTCCAACGATACGACACTTTAGGGGTGCGTTTTGAAGATATTGCAGGGGTGAATGAAGTTAAAGAAGAATTGTTAGAAGTGATAGACTATTTAAAAAACCCTAGAAAATACCAGGATTTAGGGATCTTTCTCCCTAAAGGCGTGCTTTTAATCGGGCCTCCTGGAGTGGGGAAAACGATGATCGCTAAAGCGTTAGCGAGTGAAGCTAAAGTGCCGTTTTTTTATGAAAGCGGGAGCGCGTTTTCTCAAATTTATGTGGGCGCTGGGGCTAAAAAAGTGCATGAACTTTTCATGCATGCCAAAAAACATTCCCCCTCTATTATTTTTATTGATGAAATTGATGCTTTGGGTAAGGCTAGGGGAGGGCATCGAAGCGATGAAAGAGAAGCCACGCTCAACCAGCTTTTAACCGAAATGGATGGGTTTTTGCAAAATGATGAGGTGGTGGTGATAGGAGCGACTAACCAAATGGAAGTGATGGATGAAGCGCTATTAAGGAGCAAGCGCTTTGATCGGCGTATTTTCATTTCTTTACCGGATTTATTAGAAAGACAAAGCATTTTAGAAAAGCTTTTAGAAAATAAAAAACATGCGCTAGACTATCTTAAGATCGCTAAAATTTGCGTGGGTTTTAGTGGGGCGATGTTGGCGACTTTAATCAACGAAAGCGCTCTAAACGCCCTAAAACACCAGCGAACAGAAATCACTCATAGCGATATTTTAGAAGTGAAAGACAAGATCGCTTATGGCAAGAAAAAGCCCCAAACTTTAGATGAAAACCAAAAGGAATTGGTCGCTTTGTATCAAAGCGCGAAAGCCTTAAGTGCGTATTGGCTAGAAATTGAATTTGATAAAGCGCCTTTATTGGGGGAATTTATTGCGTTTAATGAAAATAAAATCCATAGCGAAAGCGAGGTTAAAAATTATATTAAAGTGTATTTGAGCGGGACGATTATTTTAGAGCTGCTTTATAAAGAGCGTTATAGTTTGTCCAAACAAGACTTGCAAAAAGCGAAATTTTTGAATGAATTTATGGCTAGCGAGCTTCTTTTAACCCCTACAAAAGAGTCTTTAAGCGTTCTTTATGAAGAGCAATTGGAGTTTTTAAAACCCCAAATTGCAGCTTGCAAGCGGTTGAGCGCTTTGCTGTTAGAGCAAGAATATTTAGAGCATTCTAATTTGTATGATTTATTGAATGGGTGAAAATGCGTTTTTTTAGCGGTTTTGGGTTTGTTAATGAAAGCGTGTTGTTTGAAGAGTGGCTTTTAAAAGGGGCTTATGATGTCTCAGGCTTTTCTATGGGGGCTATTAAAGCGATAGAATACGCTTACAATGAAGTCTTGCAACAACGCCGCATTAATTCTTTATTATTGTTTTCGCCTTGCATGTTAGCTCATAAGAGTTTGGCGTTCAAACGCTTGCAACTTTCTTCTTTTCAAAAAGACCCGCAAAATTACATGGATAACTTTTATCAAGCCGTGGGCTTAAACGCCCGATTGGAGCACTTTAAAAAAAGGGGTTCTTTAGAAGAATTGGAATTTTTATTGAATTACAAGTATAGTGATCATACAATTAGAATTTTATTAGAAAAAGGCGTGAAAATTGAAGTGTTTGTCGGCTTGGAAGACAAAATTACTGATATTCAAGCTTTGTTGGAATTTTTCATGCCTTTAGTTCAAGTGTGGCAGTTTAAAGGCTGTAACCATTTGTTGCAAAAATCTTAAAAAAGGTGGAAAATGAAAAAAATTAGTTTAGGGGTGTATTTGCTTCTTTTAGGCATTTTGGGTGGCTCTTTGATCACTTTAGGGATGATGGTTGCACCGATTGTTTTCAAAGCCCCAAGCATTCTACCTGAGTTTAATTTGACTTTATTGGAGAGCGGGAAACTCATGGCGCAAATCATTGTGCGCTTCAATTATCTTTTGGGCGCGATGGGGTTTATAGTGTTACTTTATGAAATCATTTCCTTTATTTACTCTAAAAGATCGTTCGTGTATTTGACCCTTGGCGTGGCGATAGGGGTGTTGTGCTTGCTCTTTGTTTTTTATTACACGCCTTATATTTTAAACGCTCAAAAAATAGGCGAATCTGTGCTTCAAAGTAATGAATTTGCCCGCTCGCATGCTCAAAGCGAATGGCTGTTTAAGGAATTGCTTGTGTTGGTGTGCGCTTTGTTTTTCTTGCGTTTGTTTAGCAAAAACTCGGCTTGATTAAAGGGGAGGGTTTTTGTTACTATCTCAGCAAAAAGAAAGCAGTATTTAATGAAAAAGTTTAAAAAGAAATCAAAAAAACGATCGCATCAAAAAATCATCTTAAAGCGTTCTTTATGGATTATGCCTTTACTCATCAGTGGGTTTGCTAGTGGGGTGTATGCGAATGGGACGGATATTTTGGGGCTTAGTTGGGGGGAAAAAAGCCAAAAGGTATGCGTGCATCATCCATGGTATGCTCTATGGAGTTGCGATAAATGGGAGGAAAAAACACAACAATACATAGGAAACCAACTCATCACAAAAACTTGGGCGGGGGGTAATGCGGCTAATTATTACCACACTCAAAACAACCAAAATATTACAGCTAATTTAAAAAATGATAACGGCACTTATTTTTTAAGCGGTCTGTATAACTACACCGGAGGGGAATATAATGGGGGGAATTTAGACATTGAATTAGGCAGTAACGCTACTTTTAATTTGGGTGCGAATAGTGGGAATAGTTTCACTTCTTGGTATCCTAACGGGCATACTAATGTTACTTTTAGTGCTGGGACTATCAATGTGGATAACAGCGTAGAAGTGGGCAATCGTGTGGGATCAGGAGCTGGCACGCACACGGGCACAGCCACTTTAAATTTGAACGCCAATAAGGTTACTATCAATTCCAATATCAGCGCGTATAAAACTTCGCAAGTGAATGTGGGCAATGCTAACAGCGCTATTACAATAAGCTCAGCCACTTTAAGTGGGGATACTTGCAGTTCGTTAGCTAAAGTTGGCGTAGGAGCTAATTGCTCTAGTGCTGGGCCTAGCTATTCTTTTAAAGGGAATGTAAGCACTACTAACACGACTTTTAATAATGCAAGCGGTAGTTTCACTTTTGAAGAGAACGCTACTTTTAGCGGGGCGAAATTGAATGGGGGGGCATTCACTTTCAATAAAGAAGTTAGCGCTACCAATAACACTGCCTTTAATAGCGGTAATTTTACTTTTAAAGAGAATGCCACTTTTAATGGCGCTTCATTTAGTAACGCTGTATACACTTTCAACAATCAAGCCACTTTCCAAAACAGCTCCTTTAATGGGGGGACATTCACTTTCAATAACCAAAACAATCAAACTAATAACGCTCAGCACCCCCAAATTGTGTTTGAAAACAGCTCTTTTAGTGGCAACGCTACCACTATCAAGGGTTCTGTGAATTTTCAACAGGCTTTTAACAATTCAAACCAACAACTAACGATCCAAAACGCTTCGTTCAATAACGCCACTTTCAACAATACCGGTAAAATCACCATTAACGAGAATGCGAGCTTTAATCACACGGCATTCAACACTCCTATTGACACAAACAACATGACCATTACCGGCGGTGTTACTTTAAGCGGTAAGAATGACTTGAAAAATGGCGCAACCCTTGATTTTGGAAAATCAAAAGTGACTCTTAATCAAGGGACGATTTTTAACCTCACAACTTTAGGGAGCGAGAAGAGCGTAACGATTTTAAATTCTGGTGGGATCACTTATAATAATCTTTTAAACCATGCGCTCAATGGCTTGACAAACGCCCTAAAAACGAGCGAAAGCTCTTCATTGCCGCAAAGTTTCGCCCAAGGTTTGTGGGGTATGATCACTTATAATGGGGTTACCGGACAGCTTTTAGAAAATTCCCCACCATCTAAATCAGCTGACGCTTCGCCCACTAACACCCCGCAAGTCTATCAAGTGGGCTACAAAATAGGGGATACCATCTACAAATTACAAGAAACTTTTGGCCCTAATTCCATCACTATCCAAGCTTTAGAGAGCGGGACTTACACGCCGCCCCCTACCATCAGCGGTTCACAATTTGACTTATCCACTTCAACTTATATTAATGCTGACATGCCTTGGTATAACCATAAATATTATATTCCTAAATCTGAAAATTTTACAGAGAGCGGGACTTATTACTTGCCAAGCGTTGAAATATGGGGGAGTTTTACCAACTCGTTTAAGCAAACCTTTAGCGCGAATAATAGTAATTTAGTGATTGGGTATAACTCGACATGGACTGGAAATAGCGTTTCTTCTAGCGACATAGTGTCTTTTGGGGATATTTCAGGGAGCGTTCTTTCTGGGCATTGCGGGACTTGGCCCTATTATCAATGTGCAGGCACTACCAATGGCACTTATAGCGCTTATCATGTGTATATCACGGCGAATCTGCGTTCTGGCAATCGTATAGGCACAGGTGGGGCGGCCAATCTGGTTTTTAACGGGGTAGATAGCGTCAATATCGCTAACGCTAAGATCGAACAGCATAACGCCGGGATTTATTCAAGCTCTATGACTTTTTCCACGCAAAGCATGGATAGTTCTTATAATTTGAACGGCTTGAATGCTAACGGAAAGCTTTTAGTGTATGGCACGACTTTCACTAATCAGGCCAAAGACGGGAAATTCACTTTCAATGCAGGGCAAGCCACTTTTGAAAACACCAACTTTAATGGAGGGAGTTATCAATTCAGCGGCGATAGCTTGACTTTTGGAAATAACAACCAGTTTAATAGCGGTTCGTTTGAGATTAGTGCAAAAAACGCTTCGTTCAATAACGCTAACTTTAACAACAGCGCTTCTTTTAATTTCAATAATTCTAGTGCGACCACTTCATTTATAGGGGATTTCACGAACGCTAATGCAAATTTACAAATCGCCGGGAACGCTGTTTTTGGGAACTCTGCTAATGAATCTCCAAATAACGCTAATTTCAACAATACCGGCTCTGTGAATATTTCAGGGAATGCAACTTTTAATAACGTGGTTTTTAGTAGCCCCACAAACACGAGCGTGAAAGGGCAGGTTACCCTTAATAATATCACTTTAAAAAACCTGAACGCCCCCCTATCTTTTGGCGATGGGACAATCAGCTTTGGCGCTCATTCGGTTATCAATATTGATGAAGCTATCATTAATGGCAACCCTATCACGCTTATAAGCTCTTCTAAAGAGATTGATTACAACAACGCTTTTAGTAAAAATCTATGGCAGCTCATCAACTACCAAGGGCATGGAGCTAGCAGCGAAAAGATCGTTTCTAGCGTGGGTAATGGCGTTTATGATGTGGTGTATTCTTTCAACAACCAAACCTATAATTTTCAAGAGACTTTTTCACCCAACAGCATTTCTATCCGGCGTTTGGGCGTTAGCATGGTGTTTGACTACATGGATATGGAAAAATCGGATCATTTGTATTATCACAACGCTCTTGGTTTTATGACCTACATGCCTAACAGCTATAACAATAATTTAGGGAATGCAAACAACACCATTTATTATTACGACAACAGCATTGATTTTTATGCCAGCGGGAAAACTTTATTCACTAAAGCGGATTTTTCTCAAATATTCACCGGGCAAAACAGCGCAATCGTTTTTGGGGCTAAAAATATATGGACGAGTGCAAGCGATGCGCCACAATCCAATACCATCATTCGCTTTGGGGACAATAAGGGGGCAGGGAGTAATGATGCAAGCGGGCATTGCTGGAATTTGCAATGCATAGGCTTTATTACAGGGAATTACGAAGCGCAAAAGATTTACATCACTGGTAGCATTGAAAGCGGGAATCGCATTTCTAGTGGTGGGGGCGCGAGCCTTAATTTTAACGGGCTTCAAGGCATTCTTTTAACGAATGCGACTCTGTATAACCGCGCTGCTGGCACGCAAAGTTCGTCTATGAGTTTTATTTCTACTAACGCAAACATTCAAGCTCAAAACTCCTATTTTTTAGACGATACCGCGCAAAATGGCGGCAAGCCTAATTTTGGTTTCAACGCTTTGAATCTGGATTTTTCTAACAGCTCTTTTAGGGGCTATGTGGGGGCAACGCAATCCGTTTTTAAATTCAATGCCACCAATGCGATTAATTTCACTAACAGCACGAATTTAAGTTCTGGTTTGTATCAAATACAAGCTAAAAGCGTGTTGTTTGACAATTCTAATTTAAGCGTTTCAGTGGGGACAAGCAGTATTAAAGCTAATGCGATCAGTCTTTCTCAAAACGCTTCAATCAATACGAGCAACCATTCAACCCTTGAAATTCAAGGCGATTTGAATTTGAATGACACCAGTTCGCTCAACCTCAACCAAAGCACCATTAATGTTTCTAATAACGCCACGATCAACGATTTTGCAAGCTTGATTGTGAATAATGGCTCTCATCTTAATTTTAATGGGGCGGTTAATTTTAATTCATCTAACATTACTACGAGTTTGAATGATTCTTCTATCGTGTTTAAGGGGGCAGTTTCTTTAGGAGGGCAGTTTAATTTAAGCAATAATTCTTCTTTAGATTTCCAAAATTCTAGCGCTATCGCTACTAACACGGCGTTTAATTTCTATAATAATGCTTTTTCTCAAAGCCCCATCACTTTCCGTCAAAACTTTGATATTAAAGCGCCCTTGAGTTTAGGAGGCAATCTCTTAAGCCCCAATAACAGCAGTGTGTTGAATCTTAAAGACAGCCAGCTTGTTTTTAGCGATCAAGGGAGCTTGAATATCGCTAACATTGATTTATTGAGCGGTGTGAGCGATAATAAAAATCGTGTTTATAATATCATTCAAGCGGGTATGAGCGATAATTGGTATCAGTATATTAATTTCTTTGGCATGCACATCAATGATGGGGTCTATGACGCTATCAACCAAACTTATAGTTTCACTAATCCCCTTAATAACGCCCTAAAAATCACCGAGAGTTTTAAAGACAACCAACTAAGCGTTACGCTCTCTCAAATCCCGGGCGTTAAAAACACGCTCTATAGCATTGGCTCTGAAATCTTTAACTACCAAAAAGTCTATAACAACGCTAATGGCGTGTATTCTTATAGCGATGATGCACAAGGCGTGTTTTACCTCACAAGCAATGTGAAAGGCTATTATGACCCTAACAAATCCTATCAAGCTAGCGGTAATAACAACACCATCATAAACAATGATACAAACTCGGATTCTTCTGTCGTTTCGCAAACCTATAACGCGCAAGGTAACCCTATTGATGCGTTGCATATCTATAACAAGGGCTATAATTTCAACAATATCAAAGCGTTAGGGCAAATGGCGTTCAAACTCTACCCTGAAATCAAAAAGATTTTAGGGAATGATTTTTCGCTTTCCAGTTTGAACGATTTAAAAGGCGATGCATTGAGTCAGCTTGCAAAACTCATCACGCCTAGCGATTGGAAAAATATCAACGAGTTTATTGATAATGCAAATAATTCAGTGGTACAAAATTTCAATAACGGCGCTTTGATTGTGGGAGCGACTCAAATAGGGCAAACAAACACGAACAGCGCGGTTGTTTTTGGGGGCTTGGGCTATCAAAAGCCTTGCGATCACACCGATATTGTCTGCCAAAAATTCAGAGGCACTTATTTAGGGCAGCTTTTAGAATCCAGCTCGGCTGATTTGGGCTATATTAACACGACTTTTAACGCTAAAGAGGTTTATCTTACCGGCACTTTAGGGAGCGGGAACGCATGGGGGACTGGGGGGAGTGCCAGCGTAACTTTTAACAGCCAAACTTCACTCATTCTCAACCAAGCTAATATTACAAGCTCTCAAACCGATGGGATTTTTAGCATGCTAGGCCAAGAGGGCATTAATAAGGTTTTCAATCAAGCAGGGCTCGCTAATATTTTAGGCGAAGTGGCGGTTCAATCCATTAATAAAGCCGGAGGTTTAGGGAATTTGATAGCGGACATGCTAGGGAGTAATAGCGTGATCGGAGGGCATCTAACGCCTGAGCAAAAAAATCAAACCTTAAGCCAGCTTTTAGGCGCGAATAACTTTGATAATTTCATGAATGATAGCGGTTTGAACACGGCGATTAAGGATTTGATCAGACAAAAATTAGGTTTTTGGACCGGATTAGTGGGGGGGTTAGCCGGATTAGGGGGCGTTGATTTGCAAAACCCTGAAAAACTGATAGGGAGCATGTCCATCAATGATTTATTGGATAAAAAAAGTTTGTTCAACACCATCACCGGCTTTATTTCTGCAAATGATATAGGGCAAGTCATCAGCGTGATGTTGCAAGATATTGTCAAACCGAACGATGCTTTAAAAAACGATGTGGTTACTTTAGGCAAACAAATGATTGGCGAATTTTTAGGTCAAGACACGCTCAATTCTTTAGAAAGCCTGTTGCAAAACCAACAGATTAAAAGCGTTTTAGACAAAGTCCTAGCGGCTAAAGGTTTGGGGCCTGTTTATGAACAAGGTTTGGGGGATTTGATACCCAGTCTTGGCAAAAAGGGGCTTTTCGCTCCCTATGGCTTGAGTCAATTATGGCAAAAAGGGGATTTTAATTTCAACGCGCAAGGCAATGTTTTTGTGCAAAATTCCACTTTCTCTAACGCTAACGGAGGCACGCTTTCTTTTAATGCAGGCGATACGCTCATTTTTGCCGGAAACAATCGCATTTCTTTTACTAACCATACTGGCACGCTCAATTTATTGTCCAATCAAGTTTCTAACATTGATATTACCGCACTCAATGCGAGCAACGGCCTTAAGATTGACGCTGCTAATAATAATGTTTCCGTGTCTCAAGGCGATCTTTTCATTAATGCTAGTTGCACGCAACTAAGCGATTTAACAGCACCAAGCTCAAACCCTTGCACGCTTAATACTACCCAAAATACTAATAACACTTCTAATAATGCATCAAATAACACGCAAATCGCTTTGAATAACAACAATGAAAGCTTGAGTGTTACGGCGAATGATTTCAATTTTTCAGGCAATATTTACGCTAATGGGGTGGTTGATTTTTCAAAAATCAAAGGGTCTGCAAACATTAAAAATTTGTATCTTTACAATAACGCTCAATTCCAAGCCAACAACCTCACGATTTCCAATCAAGCGGTGCTAGAAAAAAACGCTAGCTTTGTAACGAATAATTTAAACATTCAAGGTGCATTCAATAACAACGCCACGCACAAAATAGAGACGCTTCAAAATTTAACGATCGCTTCAAACGCTTCTTTAAGCACCGGTGTTTATGGCATACAAGTAGGGGGGGCTTTGAATCATTTTGGAACGATTAATTTCAATTTAGAAAACCCTCAAACGCCTGTAAATCCGCTCATTCAAGCAGGAGGCGTGATCAATCTTAACGCCACTCAAACACCCTTTATAAATATCAATAACAGCATGGCCAATAACACGGCTTACACTTTATTGAAAAGCAGCCGTTACATCAACTACAATATCAACCCCAACAGCTTGCAATCGTATTTGAAACTCTACACCTTAATCAATATCAACGGGAACCACATAGAGGAAAATAATGGCGTGTTGACTTATTTAGGCCAACGGGTTTTATTGCAAGATAAGGGGTTATTGTTAAGCGTAGCGTTGCCGAACTCCAGTCAAAACAACGCCCCAAAAAACAACATTTTAAGCCTTTCTGTCCTTCATGATCAGATTAAAATGTCTTATGGCGATAAGATCATGGATTTTACACCCCCTACCTTACAAGATTACATTGTGGGCATTCAAGGGCAAAGCGCGTTAAATCAAATTGAAGCTATAGGGGGGAATAGCGCTGTTAAATGGCTTTCAACATTAATGATGGAAACGAAAGAAAACCCGCTTTTTGCACCTATTTATTTAGAAAACCACTCTTTGAATGAAATCTTAGGCGTGACAAAAGATCTCCAAAACACCATAAGCTTGATTTCTAACCCTAATTTTAGGGATAACGCTACCAATCTTTTAGAAATGGCGAGCTACACCCAACAAACCAGCCGTTTGACCAAACTCTCTGATTTTAGGACCAGAGAAGGGGAGTCTAATTTTTCTTCGTTAGAGCTTAAAAACAAGCGTTTTAGAGACGCTAACCCTAGCGAAGTTTTTGTCAAATACTCTCAACCTAGCAAACACCCAAATAACCTTTGGGTTCAAGGGGTGGGGGGAGCGAGCTTTATTTCTGGAGGCAATGGCACGCTTTATGGCTTGAATGCGGGCTATGATCGATTGGTTAAAAATGTGATCCTTGGGGGTTATGTGGCTTATGGTTATAGCGACTTTAATGGGCGCATCATCCATTCTTTGGCTAACAATGTGGATGTAGGGGTGTATGCGAGGGCTTTTTTAAAAAGGAACGAATTCACTTTGAGCGCGAATGAAACTTATGGAGGCAATGCGAGCAATATCAATTCTTCTAATCCTTTGCTCTCTGCAATCAACCAACGCTACAATTACAACACTTGGACAACGAGCGTGAACGGGAATTACGGCTATGATTTCATGTTCAAACAAAAAAGCGTGGTGTTAAAACCTCAAGTGGGCGTGAGCTATCATTTTATAGGCTTGAGCGGCATGAAAGGCAAAATGAATGATGCCGCTTACAAACAATTTGTCATGCATTCAAACCCTTCTAACGAATCGGTTTTAACGCTCAACATGGGGTTAGAGAGCCGTAAATATTTTGGTCAAAATTCTTATTATTTTGTAACGGCCAGGTTGGATAGGGATCTTTTGATCAAATCCAAGGGCGATAATGTGGTGCGTTTTGTGGGTGAAAACACTTTATTGTATCGCAAGGGGGAAGCTTTTAACACTTTTGCGAGCGTGATTACAGGGGGTGAGATGCATTTGTGGCGTTTGATGTATGTGAATGCGGGGGTGGGGCTTAAGATGGGCTTGCAATACCAAGATATTAATCTAACCGGGAATGTGGGCATGCGAGTGGTGTTTTAGCTTTTTTGCTATAATGCTTCGTTCAAATTTTATGGTTAGGTTTTTCTATGTTTAATTATGGAGAGCTGTTTCAAACTTATAAAACCCCTTTTTACCTCTATGATTTTGACAAAATCAAACAGGCTTTTTTAAGCTATAAAGAGGCGTTTAGGGGGCGTAAATCGTTGATTTGTTACGCTTTAAAGGCGAATTCTAATTTGAGTATCCTTTCTTTATTGGCAAGTTTAGAAAGCGGGGCGGATTGCGTTTCTCTAGGCGAGATACAAAGGGCTTTAAAAGCGGGCATTAAACCTTATAGAATCGTGTTTAGCGGGGTGGGTAAGAGCGCGTTTGAAATAGAGCAAGCCCTAAAACTCAACATTTTATTTTTGAATGTAGAGAGTTTTATGGAATTAAAAACGATTGAAAAAATCGCTCAATCTTTAGGGATTAAGGCTAGGATTTCTGTTAGAATCAACCCCAACATTGACGCTAAAACACACCCTTATATTTCTACCGGCTTGAAAGAAAATAAATTTGGCGTAGAAGAAAAAGAAGCCTTAGAAATGTTTCTTTGGGCTAAAAAAAGCGCGTTTTTAGAGCCAATTAGCGTGCATTTTCATATTGGATCGCAGCTTTTAGATTTAGAGCCTATTATAGAAGCGAGCCAAAAGGTGGCTAAAATCGCTAAATCTTTGATAGCTTTAGGCATAGATTTGCGTTTTTTTGATGTGGGCGGAGGCATTGGCGTGAGCTATGAAAATGAAGAAACGATTAAGCTTTATGATTACGCGCAAGGGATTTTAAACTCGCTTCAAGGCTTGGATTTGACGATCATTTGTGAGCCAGGCCGATCGATTGTGGCTGAAAGTGGGGAATTGATCACGCAGGTTTTGTATGAAAAAAAGGCTCAAAACAAGCGCTTTGTGATCGTGGATGCAGGCATGAACGATTTTTTACGCCCCAGTTTGTATCATGCTAAGCATGCAATAAGAGTCATAACGCCTTCTAAAGGTGGTGAGATCTCGCCTTGCGATGTGGTAGGGCCTGTGTGTGAGAGCAGCGACACTTTTTTAAAAGAAGTCAATTTACCGGAGTTAGAGCCAGGCGATAAATTGGCCATAGAAAAGGTTGGGGCTTATGGCTCTAGCATGGCCAGTCAATACAATTCGCGCCCCAAACTTTTAGAATTAGCCCTAGAAGATCACAAAATCAGAGTGATCAGAAAAAAAGAAAGTTTAGAAGATTTATGGCGTTTAGAAGAGGAAGGCTTAAAAGGGGTTTGATCAGATGCAAAAAAGTTTGGATAGTCTTTTAGAAAATTTAAGGGCTGAAATTGATGTTTTAGACAATGAATTGAGCGATCTTTTAGACAAACGCTTAGAGGTGGCTTTAAAAATCGCGCTCATCAAACAAGAAAACCCCATTTATTGCCCTAAAAGGGAGCAAGAAATTTTAAAACGACTCAATCAAAGAGGTTTCAAGCATTTGAACGAAGAAATTCTTACGAGTTTTTATGCAGAGGTTTTTAAAATTTCTAGAAAATTTCAAGAAAACGCCCTAAAAGAGTTAAAAAAATAAAAGAGAGTTGCCATGTTTGAAGAAATTAAGCTAGAGCATAAGGACTTGTTTTCAAGGTTTTTAAGCGCTCAAAAAATCGTTTTATCAGATGTGAGTTTTACGAATTGTTTTTTATGGCAGCATGCAAGGCTCATTAAAGTGGCGATGATTAAGGATTGCTTGGTGATTCAAACCACTTATGAAAACCAAAAGCCCTTTTATTTCTATCCTATCGGTAAGAATACGCATGAATGCGTGAAAGAGCTTTTGAAATTAGAAAAAAATTTAAAATTCCACTCTCTGACTTTAGAGCAAAAAGATGGCTTGAGGGACAATTTTGTAGGGGTGTTTGATTTCACTTACAACAGAGACAGGAGCGATTATGTTTATTCTATTGAAGAATTAATCGCGCTTAAAGGGAAAAAATACCATAAGAAAAAAAACCACCTGAACCAGTTTTTAACCAATCATGCGAATTTTGTTTATGAAAGAATTTCCTCTCAAAATAAAAAAGAAGTTTTAGAAGCCTCTCAAGCATGGTTTTTAGAAAGCCAAACCGATGATCTAGGGCTTATTAACGAAAATAAGGGCATTCAAAGCGTTTTAGAAAATTATGAAAGCTTGGATGTAAAAGGGGGGCTTATTA
This sequence comes from Helicobacter pylori, assembly GCF_001653455.1. NCBI lineage: Bacteria > Pseudomonadati > Campylobacterota > Epsilonproteobacteria > Campylobacterales > Helicobacteraceae > Helicobacter > Helicobacter pylori. The sequence goes on from NZ_CP011486.1 coordinate 304,313, forward strand.
GGGTTAATGGAGAAATAGTCTCGTTTAGCTTTGGAGAAGTTTTAAACGAAGAGAGCGCGCTCATTCACATTGAAAAAGCCCGCACAGATATTGCAGGAGCGTATCAAATCATCAACCAGCAATTGCTTTTGAATGAATTTAGCCATTTAACTTACGCTAACAGAGAAGAAGATCTAGGACTAGAGGGCTTGAGAAGATCTAAAATGAGCTATAATCCGGTGTTTTTGATAGACAAATACGAAGCCATTGCTAGAAATTAAATGATTTTTGGGGATTTTAAATATCAAAAAAGCGTTAAAAAACTCACAGCGACCAATTTTAGCGAGCTTAAAAACGCCCTAGACTTTATCTCTCAAAATAGGGGGAATGGGTATTTTGTGGGGTATCTTTTGTATGAAGCGCGCTTGGCGTTTTTAGATGAAACCTTTCAAAGCCAAACCCCTTTTTTGTATTTTGAACAATTTTTAGAAAGGAAAAAACACTCTCTAGAGCCTTTAAAAGAGCATGCATTTTACCCTAAAATCCATAGCTCTTTAGATCAAAAAACTTATTTCAAGCAGTTCAAAACCATTAAAGAGCATCTAAAAAACGGCGATACCTACCAAGTGAATCTCACAATGGATTTATTTTTAAACACCAAAGCCAAACTAAAGCGCGTTTTTTGCGAGGTAGCGCGCAACCAAAACACGCCTTTTAAAGCGTTTATAGAAAATGAGTTTGGGAGTGTTTTAAGCTTTTCGCCAGAATTGTTTTTTGAATTGGAGTTTTTGGATACAGCGATTAAAATCACCACAAAGCCCATGAAAGGCACGATCGCTCGCTCTAATGATCCTTTAACAGATGAAAAAAACCGATATTTTTTGCAAAATGATGACAAAAATAGAAGCGAAAATGTGATGATTGTGGATTTATTGCGTAACGATTTGAGCCGTTTGGCTTTAAAAAATAGCGTGAAAGTCAATCAATTGTTTGAAATCATCAGCTTGCCGAGCGTGCATCAAATGATAAGCGAAATTGAAGCCCAATTGCCCCTAAAAACAAGCTTGTTTGAGATTTTTAAGGCGTTATTCCCTTGTGGATCTGTTACCGGATGCCCTAAAATCAAAACCATGCAAATCATTGAAAATTTAGAACAACGCCCTAGGGGGGTGTATTGCGGGGCGATAGGCATGGTTGGAGAAAAAAAAGCCCTTTTTAGCGTGCCTATCCGCACTTTAGAAAAAAGAGTGCATGAAGATGTTTTGCATTTGGGGGTGGGGAGTGGGGTTACTTATCAAAGCGAAGTGCTAAAGGAATACGAAGAGAGTTTTTTAAAATCCTTTTTTGTGATGCCCAAAATAGAATTTGAGATTGTAGAGACGATGAAAGTCATCAAAAGGGATCAAAAATTAGAGATTAACAATAAAAACGCCCATAAAGAACGCTTGATGAATAGCGCTCAATACTTTAATTTCCAATACGATGAAAATCTTTTGGACTTTGAATTAGAAAAAGAAGGGGTTTTAAGGGTTTTACTCAACAAAAAGGGCAAGCTCATTAAAGAGTATAAAAATTTAGAGCCTTTAAAAAGCCTAGAAGTGCGTTTGAATGACGCCCCCATTGACAAACACAATGATTTTTTATACCACAAGACCACTTATGCCCCTTTTTATCAAGAGGCTCGAGCGCTCATTAAAAAAGGCGTTATTTTTGATGCAATCTTTTATAACCAAGATTTGGAACTCACTGAAGGGGCTAGGAGCAATCTTATTTTAGAAATCCACAACAAGCTTTTAACCCCTTATTTTAGCGCGGGTGCGTTGAACGGGACGGGTGTTGCAAGGCTTTTAAAAAAGGGTCTTGTTGAACATGCCCCTTTAAAATTACAGGATTTGCAAAGAGTGGCTAAAATCTATTGCATTAACGCGCTATACGGCTTGGTGGAAGTGAAAATCAAACGGCCATAAAATAGAGCCGCTAAAATCTAATTTTTTTAAAATAAGTTACCAAATGCCACTAATAAGTTAAATTCCATTAAAAATAATCATAATGATTAAAGTTTTCATATTCATTATAGATCCATTTACACAATTACTTTATAAATTCAAGCAGAGGGTTTGTAGGAACTCTCATCAAAAAACAAGGAGCATAACATGAGACATGGAGATATTAGTAGTAGTCCAGATACTGTGGGTGTAGCGGTAGTCAATTATAAAATGCCTAGACTCCACACTAAAGAACAGGTGTTAGAAAATTGTCGCAATATCGCTAAGGTGATTGGTGGGGTTAAACAAGGTCTGCCAGGGTTGGATCTCATTATTTTCCCTGAATACAGCACGCATGGGATCATGTATGACAGACAAGAGATGTTTGACACCGCTGCGAGCATTCCTGGAGAAGAAACCGCAATCCTTGCTGAGGCTTGTAAGAAAAACAAGGTTTGGGGAGTGTTCTCTTTGACAGGGGAAAAACATGAGCAAGCTAAAAAGAATCCTTATAACACTTTGATTCTTGTCAATGATAAGGGTGAGATCGTGCAAAAATACCGCAAAATCTTGCCTTGGTGTCCTATTGAATGCTGGTATCCTGGGGATAAAACCTATGTGGTTGATGGGCCTAAGGGCTTGAAAGTTTCTTTGATTATCTGCGATGATGGGAACTACCCTGAAATTTGGCGCGATTGCGCGATGCGTGGGGCGGAACTCATCGTGCGCTGTCAAGGCTACATGTATCCGGCTAAGGAGCAACAAATTGCGATAGTGAAAGCCATGGCGTGGGCTAATCAATGTTATGTAGCGGTAGCGAATGCGACCGGCTTTGATGGGGTGTATTCCTATTTCGGGCATTCTAGCATTATTGGTTTTGATGGGCATACTCTGGGCGAATGCGGGGAAGAAGAAAATGGTCTCCAATACGCTCAACTTTCTGTGCAACAAATCCGTGATGCGAGGAAATACGACCAAAGCCAAAACCAACTCTTCAAACTCTTACACAGAGGTTATAGTGGGGTTTTTGCTAGTGGCGATGGGGATAAGGGTGTGGCAGAATGCCCTTTTGAGTTCTATAAAACTTGGGTTAATGACCCTAAAAAAGCTCAAGAAAATGTAGAAAAATTCACTCGCCCGAGTGTGGGCGTGGCCGCTTGTCCTGTAGGCGATTTGCCCACGAAATAAAGGATAAGGGAGGGGGGCTTAAAGTCTTAAAGCGATAAAAACGATATTTTTATCTTTCTTTAAGCCTTTAATATCTTTCTTTAATATCTCTCACTAGAACGCTAAACACAAGTTACAAATATTTCGTTAAAGACAAATTGTTGATTTTATTCGTGGAAGCCAAAACAGCGTTATAGTTGTTGGTGAGATTGGAAAATTTATTATAAGTTTCTGCCATATCCGTGCCGGTGGTTTCCCCACGAATGCTTTGAACTTGTGTTTTTAAAACTTCATTGCGCCTGATGATATTTTCAAACGCCTTACCATGAGTGCCGTTTTTAGCGATCATTTTTTCTATGTGATCGCTCAAGTGGTCTATAAGGGTGATGCCATTTTGAATGCCTAAATTACGCATGTCGCTAGAATAAGTATCCCCTAAAGCGTCCGGGCGATAAATCCCTTTTCTTACAGAAGCGATAACGCTCTCTAGTTGATCAAAAAAATTCACGCTTGGCTTGTCAATAATTAAAGCGTTATTAGCGTTTAATTTAAGGCTTGGTTTGTCGCTGTGCAAGGCGTTTTGAGAAAAATCATTCGCGTCTTTATCAAAAAGCATGAACCGCATTTTCGTGTTTGAATGCATGTTGTCTTGGATCATTATTTTGCCATCTTCATTCAAATTGACAGAAAGATTGCCTTTAGCTTGTTTTAACAAATCAATAAATTGTTCCTTGCTTTCTTTTGAATAAGGGTTATCGCTGATTTGCTGATAGATTGCAGGGTCAATATTGCTATAATTGAGCGCAATACTCATCGCATCCATAAGCTGCCTGTAAGTAACTTCATTGGGTTTAGAAACTTGGACATCAGCGGTTGTGGGGTCATAGAGTGGGATTTTAATGCCATTAGGAAGGCTCAAAAAAGCCCCATTATCCAAAATCATTTGCGCTTCTAAAAACGAACCATTAACATCGTTTAATTTCATGTTAAAAACGCTCTTTTCTAAACTCCCCTTAGAGACTTCACTGAGTTTAGTAGAGCCATTAGCCGCGCCATTTTGAGCGATTTGAGCGACATTGCTTTCTAATTTTGCCCCCTCTTTATTGAAGTAAGTTTTTTGGTATTCGCTCGCATTATTTGTTGGGATACCAGCGACTTCTAGCCCTTTAGCATCTAGGGTGCTTAAAGCAAAAGAGATGGGCGATTGGTTAGGTGCATTATCAATGATCCTCAAACGCCCGTTGCTTCCAACCTCCACATCCACTTCATTATTAAAGCGTTCTTTAATCGCATCTTTCAAATCTTTAATGGTGGAGTTTTTCACATCTAAAAGGATGGGAATATCCAAATAAATAGGGAGGTTTGGGATTTTGATACTGCCAGTATTGTCCAAACGGCTGGCATTGATTTTTAAGGTTTCTACCTTATCGCCAAAAATCTCGCTCAATTTGGTGTTTTTATTGGCTAAAACATTGTCTTTGGTGACAAACACGCTAGGAACTTCAAGCGTATTAGGGTTATACATGTTTTGTATCGCTTTAACTTGGCTCAAACTCCTGTCCGTTACAAACGCGCTTTTGACATATTCAGTAACCCTTTTACCGCTAGAACGCAAAGCGTCTAAATCATCAAAATCCCCATCGCTAGAAATCAAGTGGAAGTCTAAATTTTCACTCCCGGGTGTTAAGTTTTTAATCTCAATTTGCCCCCAATTATTCAAACTCACATCCACGACTTTATTTTGCGAAGTGTTCCCGTAAGCATGCCCGATCTTATCCAATAAATCGCTCACTTTAGTCGCGCTTTCTTGGTTTTGATAGGCTTTATCCAGCGCGAATTTTTCCTTAAAACTAGAGCCATCAGGCCTAATGCCCTGCAAATAAAAAAATTCTTTAGGGTCATTGGTGGGGTCTTTATCGTTATCACCGATGAGTTCTCGCAAGGTGTCGCTAGGCTTGATAAAGACTTCTTCAGGTAATGAAGAATGCTCTAAAGCGTCCATCACATCAGGGTGGAGCTTGTTTTGGTTGAGTAATTTAATGTTGGAGGTGATGAGCTTGTGTTTGTCTTTATCTGTGCCTAAAAACAAATCTTGCCCGCTGATATTATAAGGCACAAGGTTATCAGAGCTGACTAACGCGTTTAGATCTTCGCCATTGCCATGGTATTTCCCCTCGCTATCAATAGGGGGTCTATCCACCTTACTGCCCCCGAATAAAAATTCCCCCCCTATGGAGGTGTTAGCGATATTTATCATATGCTCTCTTAAGCGTTCTAAATCGTTAGCAATAGCGTTGCGAGAAGTTTCTGAATGCACATCGTTAGCGGATTGGATGAGTTTGGTTTTAAATGCCTCCATCGTTTTAGAAAATTCTTGTAAGGCTTTGTCGGTATTGAGCGTTGAAGTGTAGGCGTTTTGAGCCACATCAATGCCTTGATTTAAGGTGTTTTCTTCGTATTGGAATTTTAAATTTTGGTTGTTAATGTCGCTGTTTTGATAACCATAACGGATTTTTAGCCCTGAAGCGATTTGGGTGTTAGCGTCATTGATTTTATTTTGCAAAGCGTTTTGATAGTGATTCATTTGGTTGTATTTAGAGCCAAAGGTAACGCGCATGATCGTTCAATCCTTATTGGTTTTTCAAATCAAACAAGCTAAAAGTATTCCAAAAACAAGAGATTGGAGGTTTTAACCAACATGTTTTTGCTTTTTAAATTTGCATGCAAGAATCATGGCGGGTTAAATAGAACTATTTTGAATGAAAAGTTTTATTTAATCTAAATTTAAAGTTACATTTTAGCAAATACTCACTATAATAAGCGTTTATTTTAAAAAGAGCGTTTAATTTTTAAGGAATAGAAATGTCATACGCAATATTCAAACATGGCGGTAAGCAGTATAAAGTCGTTGAGGGCGATATTGTTTTACTGGATAAAATGAATAAAGAGCCTAAGGCTTTAGTGGAGTTAGTGGAAGTGTTAGCCGTCTCTAAAGAGGGCAAGCTTTCTTGCGGAAAACCCTTTGTGAATGGGGCTAAGATTGAAGCGGAAGTGATCAATGAAGGGCGCGCTAAGAAAGTCATTACTTTCAAAAAACGCCGCCGAAAAGATAGTAAAACCAAGCGTGGTTTTAGAAGAGATTTCACTCGTGTGAGAATCACTAAAATTGTAGCATAAGGAGTATTAAACAATGGCACACAAGAAAGGTCAAGGGAGCACGCAGAATAACAGAGATTCTGCAGGAAGACGCTTAGGCGTGAAAAAATTTGGCTCAGAGTTTGTGAGAGCAGGGAATATTATCGTGCGCCAAAGAGGCACTAAAATGCATCCTGGTAACAATGTGGGCATGGGGAAAGACCATACCTTATATGCGCTGACAGATGGCGTTGTGAAATTTGAGCATAAAGACAGAAACCGCAAGAAAGTTTCTGTAGTTAGCGGGAATTTTGGGGAGTAGGGTAACCTTTTAAAGGCCAATTAAACCTTTGGGTGTTTGTTAAACACCCATAAACGCCATAAAATATTTATAATTTAGGTCTCTATCCTTTATAGAATTTGTTGTGGAGACTGGCTTATGAATAATCTTTTTATCAAGGGTTTGTCCCTTTCTCTTTTATTATTTGGGGTTTTTTTGAAAGCTTTAGAAAGCCCCAACACCACTCTTAATCCGTCTAAAGAAAACCTTTCTGTTGAAGAGCAAAAGCGTTTTGGAGGCGTTTTGGTTTTTGCTAGAGGCGCTGATGGCTCAAGCATGGATCCTGCCTTAGTAACTGATGGCGAAAGCTATGTGGCAACAGGCAATATTTATGACACGCTCGTGCAATTCAAATACGGCACCACAGAAATTGAACCCGCCTTAGCGACAAGTTGGGATATATCCCCAGATGGTCTTGTATATACCTTTCATTTACGAAAAGGGGTTTATTTCCACCAAACGAAATACTGGAATAAAAAAGTAGAATTTAGCGCTAAAGATGTGCTGTTTTCGTTTGAACGCCAAATGGATAAGACCAAACGCTACTATAGCCCGGGGGCTAAAAGCTATAAATATTGGGAAGGCATGGGCATGTCTCATATCATTAAGAGCATTGAAGCTTTAGATGACTATACTATTAGATTTACGCTTAACGGGCCAGAAGCCCCGTTTTTGGCGAATTTGGGCATGGATTTTTTGAGCATTTTGAGTAAGGATTACGCCGATTATTTAGAACAAAATAATAAAAAAGACGAGTTGGCAAAAAAACCTATTGGGACAGGGCCTTTCAAATTCTTTTTGTGGAATAAAGACGAAAAAATCATTCTAGTCAAAAATCAAGATTATTGGGGGCCTAAAGCTTATTTGGACAAGGTGGTGGTGCGTACCATTCCTAATTCTTCCACGCGCGCTTTAGCGTTGAGGACCGGCGAAATCATGCTAATGACTGGGCCTAACCTCAATGAAGTGGAGCAGTTAGAAAAAATCCCTAATATCGTGGTGGATAAAAGCCCCGGATTGATTGCTAACTGGCTTTCATTGAACACGCAAAAAAAGTATTTTAACAACCCTTTGGTGCGCTTAGCCATCAATCATGCGATTAATGTGGATGATTATATTAAAGTGATTTATGAAGGCTTTGCTCAAAAAATGGTCAATCCTTTCCCACCCACCATATGGGGTTATAATTATCATATCAAACCTTATGAATACGATTTGAAAAAAGCTAAAGAATTGTTGAAACAAGCAGGCTATCCTAACGGCTTTAAAACCACTATTTTTACCACTTCCACTCGTAACCCAAAGGGAGCGGTGTTCATACAAGCAAGCCTGGCTAAAATTGGCATTGATGTGAAAATTGAAGTGTATGAATGGGGGGCTTATTTGAAAAGAACGGGCTTAGGCGAGCATGAAATGGCGTTTGCAGGCTGGATGGCAGACATTGCAGATCCGGATAATTTCCTATACACCTTATGGAGCAAGCAAGCCGCTTCAGCCATACCCACTCAAAATGGTTCTTTTTATAAGAGCGATGCCTTTTCTGATCTGCTTGTAAAGGCTAAACGGGTTTCTGATCAAAAAGAGCGAGAAGCCCTCTATTTAAAGGCTCAAGAAATCATCTATAAAGACGCTCCCTATGTGCCTTTAGCCTATCCTTATTCGGTAGTGCCGCATTTGTCTAAGGTTAAAGGCTATAAAACGACAGGGGTGAGCGTGAATCGCTTCTTTAAAGTGTATTTAGAAAAATAAAGGGGTTGTATGCTGAGTTTTATCATCAAGCGCATTTTGTGGGCGATCCCCACGCTGTTTGGAGTGAGTGTTATTGTGTTTATGATGGTGCATTTAGTGCCAGGAGATCCGGCGTTAGTGATTTTAGGCGAAAAGGCCAATCAAGCCGCTATTGACGCTTTAAGGGAGCAATTTGGCTTGAACAAGCCTTTAATAGAGCAGTATTTTTTCTTTATCAATAATGTGTTGCATGGCAATTTTGGCACTTCTATCATGACGGGCGAGCCTGTGATGCATGAGTTTTTGCAACGCTTCCCGGCTACGGTGGAATTGGCTTTGATCGCTTTATTTATGGCTCTTGTTTTGGGTATTAGCGTTGGGGTGTTAGCAGCGATCAAACGATATAGCGTTTTTGATTATTCCAGCATGACTTTCGCTTTAGCCGGGATTTCTATGCCGGTGTTTTGGCTAGGGCTTATGCTGATTTATATCTTTAGCGTGCAATTAGGGTGGTTGCCTGTTTTTGGGCGTTTGAGCGATGTGTATTATTTAGATGGCCCTACAGGCTTTTACTTGATAGACAGCTTGATTGCAAGAGATTATGGGGCGTTTGTGGATACGATCAAACACTTGATTTTACCTAGTATTGTGTTAGCCACGGTTTCTACCGCCGTGATTGCGAGAATGACTCGCGCGAGCATGGCAGAAGTGTCTAAAGAAGATTATGTGCGCACCGCTAAAGCCAAAGGGTGCAGTTCCTTTAGGGTGATTTTTGTGCATACTTTGCGTAACGCTTTAATCCCTGTAACGACTATAGCGGGCTTGATGTTAGCCGGGCTTTTAGGGGGGAGCATGATAACAGAAACGGTTTTCTCATGGCCTGGGATTGGCAAGTGGATCGTCAATGCACTCAACCAGCGCGATTTCCCTATCATTCAGTCCATGTCTTTGATCATTGCCATGATGTATATTGGGGCTAATCTCTTAGTGGATATTTTATACGCTTTTATTGATCCCAGAATAAGGTTGTCATGATGGAATCCTTTAGAGAGTTTATCCAACAATTTAAGAAAAATAAGGCGGCGGTAGTAGGGGCATGGATTGTGCTTTTATTGGTGGTTTGCGCGATTTTTGCACCTCTTTTGGCCCCGCATGATCCTTATGTGCAAAACGCGCAAGATCGCCTTTTAAAACCCATATGGGAGCATGGAGGGAATGCAAAATACCTTTTAGGCACTGATGATTTGGGGCGCGATATTTTGAGCCGCTTGATCTATGGGGCTAGGATTTCTTTAACCATAGGGATTGTTTCTATGGGGATTGCGGTGTTTTTTGGCACGATATTAGGGCTAATAGCGGGGTATTTTGGGGGGAAAACGGATGCAATTATCATGCGTATCATGGATATAATGTTCG